>JAZQIH010000001.1:0-15284 GCA_045541015.1 Anaerovoracaceae bacterium
CTTGCGCTGCCTTCCACTATTTTGTGCAGGAAAACTATATTGCCGTTGGCTTCTGCAACGTCTACATTAAGGTTTTTAACGCCCTTTATGGACTCAGAGAAAGTCGGAGGCCAAGCGGTCTTAGGAAGACAAAATATCTCTCCAACTCCTTGGCTCACAGAACGACATGGCTACGATCCGACTTCTTGCGCTGCCTTCCACTATTTTGTGCAGGAAAACTATATTGCCGTTGGCTTCTGCAACGTCTACATTAAGGTTTTTAACGCCCTTTATGGACTCAGAGAGGCTCGTAAGCTCGTGGTAGTGAGTTGCAAACAGGGTCCTTGCCTTAAGCTTTGGATCTGTAAGAGCCTCAACAACGGCCCATGCAATGGAAAGTCCGTCCCAGGTGCTTGTTCCGCGCCCTATCTCGTCCAGTATCACAAGGCTCTTAGGCGTTGCGGTATTGAGTATGTATGCAAGCTCAGACATCTCAACAAAGAATGTGGACTGGCCCATGGATATGTTATCAGACGCGCCAATTCTCGTATAGATCCTGTCGCAGACGCCAATGCTGGCCTCGTCCGCAGGTACAAAGCAGCCGGCCTGAGCCATCAGGACAATAAGCGCAAGCTGCCTCATGTAGGTGGATTTACCGGACATATTGGGGCCTGTAATAAGCAGCATGGACTGGTCTTCCCTGTCCAGATACACATCGTTGGACACGTAGATGCCGTCACTTATGGTGTTTTCTATAACAGGGTGCCTGCCCTTTTTAATGATTATCTGATCCGAGTTGGTAACAGAAGGCTTTACATAATTATTTCTTACAGCAACTTCTGCAAAACTGCAGAGAACATCGGCCTCTGCAAGAGCTACGGAGCTCTCCTGGATGAGCGCGGTAAGCTCCCTTATCTTCTGCTTAAGGTCTGTAAACAGCCTGTATTCCAGGTCGTTGGTCCTTGCCTGAGCGTTCATAACAAGGCTTTCTACCTCTTTTAGCTGCGGCGTAACGTAGCGCTCTCCGCCCACCAAGGTCTGCTTTCTTATGTAATCGTCCGGTGCCATGGATACCTGAGACTTGCTTATCTCTATGTAGTACCCGAACACCTTGTTATAGCCAACTTTAAGGTTCTTGATGCCTGTGCGCTCCCTTTCGGTAGCCTCAAGACCTGCTATCCACTTGCGGCCGTCCCTTGCAGAATCGTTGATATCATCCAGTTCCTTGGAGTAACCGGGCCTTATCATGCCGCCTTCCCTTACGGTAAAAGGAGGATCGTCCACTATGGCATCCCCTATCTCCCGGCATATGTCTTCCAGTGCGTGGATGCGGCCGTTCAGCTCTGCAAGCAGAGGGTCTTCCATGCCTGCAAGCTCGTCTTTTATATCAGGTATGTAGCAAAGGCTGGTGCGCAGTGCAACAAGATCCCTTGCATTTGCAGTGCCGAGAGCTATCCTGGCTATGAGCCTTTCAAGATCGTATACTCCCTTGAGGGCGGTGCGGAGGTTGTTCCTTGCCAGAATGTTTTCCGTTAGAGCTTCCACGGCATTAAGGCGCTTGTTTATCCTTGCAACGTCTGTAAGAGGTTCTCTGAGCCACTGCTTAAGCTTTCTGGATCCCATAGCTGTGCCGCAAAGGTCCAGAACTCCAAGAAGAGATCCGCTAACATTGTGCTCAAAGAGGGTCTCGGTAAGCTCCAGATTTTTGATTGTGGCCTTGTCCAGCCTCATGCTTACCTTGTTGTCTACTATGCGCAGAGGTTCAAGGTGAGTAATGTCCTGCTTCTGGGTATCCTTAAGGTAGGACAGCAGCATGCCAGGGGCGCTTTTATCGTATTTGAGCCTTCCGCTGACGCAGGAAATGTATATATCTTCAGAGCGCTTTGCGAATTCGAAAAGCCCGGGAGCCTTTGTTTCATCAACATTTGTGATGATCTCTTTCGGCTGTACTCTTACCAGAACTTCTGTTATCTGCTCCAGCTGCTGCTCTCCGGAAGCGTTGGTTGCGCAGAATTCTCCGGTGGAAAGATCGCACCAGGCAATGTCAGCGGCATCGTCTATGTAGATAGCCATCAGGTAGTTGTTGTCCTTTTCGGACAGCATGTTTGAACTGATGACCGTTCCAGGAGTAACTATCCTTATAACTTCCCTTGGAACTATGCCTTTTACGGTTGCCGGGTCTGCCATCTGCTCTGCGATCGCAACCTTGTAGCCCTTTTCTATGAGCCTTGCAATATAAGTATCCACGGCATGGAAAGGAACTCCGCACATAGGCGCCTTTTCGTCCTCGCCGCAGGCCTTTGATGTAAGGACCAGTTCCAGCTCCCTGGAAACAATCTTTGCGTCATCAAAAAACATCTCGTAGAAATCTCCGAGACGGTAAAACAGCAGGCAGTCGCTGTACTGCTTTTTAGTTGCCAGATACTGCTGCATCATTGGGCTGTAAGCCATTTTAAGCCTCCAGTTTATCGTGAGCCGCCTTTACCACGGCCTCGATATCTGCCTTGAAGCCTGGATCTTCTCCAAGCACAAGGTCTATCAAAAACTCTATATTTCCTGTTGTTCCGGTAACAGGAGAATAGTCCAGTCCGTTTACGTAAAAACCATTCTCTAAAGCATAGCCTATAACGCTGCTTATAACCAAAGCGTGCACCTTGGGGTCTTTAACAAGGCCTTTCTTGCCTACCTGCTCCCTTCCGGCCTCGAACTGAGGCTTTATAAGAGCGTTCATGTGAGCTCCGGTCTTAAGGAGCTTGGAAGCGTTGGGAAAAATATGCCTGAGAGATATAAAGGATACATCCGTGCAGGCGTAGTCCAGCTTCTCAGGAATAGTTGAAAGGTCCATTATCCTGAAGTTGGTCTGCTCCATGCAGACCACCCTTGGATCCACCCTGAGCTTGTATGCAAGCTGGTTGGTGCCTGAATCTATTGCGTAGACCTTGGCGGCGCCTCTTTGCAGAAGGCAGTCCGTGAACCCTCCGGTAGAAGAACCAATATCCGCGCAGACAAAGCCAGTTGGATCTATGCCAAACACATCCAGGGCTTTTGCTATCTTGTAGCCGCCTCTTCCTACATAGGGGCATGTATCCCCTTTTACCTCTATATAAGCGTCCTCGTTTACCTGGGTGCCGGGCTTGTCGGATATTGCTTTGTTTACGAAAACAAGGCCCTCCATTATTGCTATGCGGGCCTTTTCTCTGGACTCAAAATAGCCTTTTTCGAAAAGGAGCACATCAAGCCTTTTCTTCATTGCGGGCTCCTTTCAGCTTATCTTCTATCTTTTCTGCTATGCCCTGGGCATCCATCTTGTAGAGCTTTCTGAGCTCCGAAACGCTTCCGTGCTCTATGAATGCAAGCGGCCAGCCTAAGCTCAGAACATCTATATCGAAGCCTTCTTCCTCCGCAAAAGTGCATACTATGGAGCCGAAACCACCTGAAACTATGCCGTCTTCTACTGTTACGACAAGCTTATAGCCGGCAAGTGCTTTTCTTAGGAAGTCCTTATCCAAGGGCTTAAGAGTGCCTATATCTGCAACTGCGGCGAAGCCTTTGCCAAAGCTTTCATCCAGCAGATCCGCTGCCTTTAAAGCTTCCCCAAGCATGTTGCCGTCGCTTATTATAATTACATCCGAGCCTTCCTTAAGCAGCTGCGGGGTGCCGTCTCCTGCGGGGAAGTCGTATTCAGGAACTATGCCCTTGGGGTAGCGTATGGATACCGGGCCGCCTTCCTTAAGCGCCTTGGCAAGCATGGCGCGGAGGGTAGCTCTGTCCCTTGGGCACATTACAGTCATGCCTGGCATGGTGTACAGGTAAGCAATATCGTAGATGCCCTGGTGAGTCTCTCCGTCCCGGCCTGTTATTCCGGCTCTGTCTATGCCGAATATAACAGGCAGATCCTGCAGGCAGACCTCTGTTATAAGCTGGTCGTATGCTCTCTGCAGGAAGGTGGAATACACTGCAAACACAGGCTTTTTGCCTGCAAGAGCAAGGCCTTCAGCAAACGCCGCAGCGTGCTGCTCCGCTATGCCTGTGTCGAATACTCTGTCCGGGAATGCATCCTTCATAGGACAAAGTCCTGTGGAATCTATCATGGCTGCGCTTATGGCGCAAATGCTTTCGTCTTCTTTGGCAGCCTCAAGCAGCTCCTGGCCGAACACGTAGGACCAGCTGCTCGTGTCTTCTTTCTTTGCGTAAGGATCTTTAAGATCAAAGCTTCCTATGCCGTGGAACCTTGTTGGATCAGCCTCAGCAGGTGCATAGCCCTTGCCTTTCTTTGTTATTACATGCACGACCGAAGGCTTGTCCAAAGTCTTTACAAAGCTGAGCATGTTAACAAGGCCTTCTATGTCGTGGCCGTCTATTGGGCCGTAGTACTTAAGACCGAGTTCTCCGAGAATATCCTTAGGCATTACAAGATGCTTAAGAGAGTCCCTTATGGACTCCATCCTGGAAGTTCCCTTAGGACCGGTCATTCGCTTTAAGCTGTCCTTGAACCTGGAATAAAAATCAGAAGTTCTGAGCTTTTGCAGATGATAATTGAAGCCGCCAACATTCCTTGATATAGACATGTTGTTGTCGTTAAGGATAATTACCAGGGGGGTCTTCATGGATGAAATAGCGTCTATGGCCTCTATTGCAACGCCTGATGTAAGTGCCCCGTCTCCTATAACCGCAACTACATTATAATTTTTATGGTCCAGATCCCTTGCTGTTGCGTAGCCCATGGCAATGGAGAGAGATGTACCGCTGTGCCCCGGATCGCTAGCATCGTGAACGCTTTCGGTCCTTTTGGGAAAGCCGGAGATGCCGCCCTTCTGGCGCAGAGTGTCCATCTGGTCCCATCTGCCGGTTATCATTTTGTGAGCATAGGTCTGATGGCCAACATCCCAGACTATCTTATCCTCCGGGCTGTCAAAGACTTTGTGCACAGCCAAAGTGAGCTCCACGACTCCCAATGAAGAAGCCAGGTGCCCGCCTGTCTTTGACACGCTCTCCACCATGGAAGTGCGTATCTTCGACGCCAGAAGATCCAGTTCCTTTGGCGTCATGCTCTTTATATCTTTAAGTAAGTTATCGTTATCTGTCATTTAGCTTGTCTTCCAGAAGCTCGGCAAGGTACCTGTAAACTTCTGCGTGGTCGTAGTATTTTTCTATTGCGGCTTTTGCCTTGTCTATATAGTCTCTGGCAAGCTCCGCGGACCTTTCCATTCCGAAAACACCCGGGAAGGTGTTCTTGCCCTCGTCCTGACCGCTCTTGATATCTGCAATATCGTCTACGATCTGGAAGGCCATGCCTATATTTTCTCCGTATGTTGCAAGGTCCTGCCTTGTATCATCGTCCATGCCGCCCAGGAAGCCTCCTGAAAGGACGCTAGCCCTTATAAGCATGGCGGTCTTGTTATAGTTGATATAGTTTAGCAGATCTTCTGAAACCTGCGTGTCTTCAGATTCAATGTCCGAAACCTGCCCGGCAACCATGCCTCTTACTCCGCAGCCCTTGGCCAGGGAGAACAGCGCTCTAACCTTGCGCTTGAGCAGCTTTTCGTCGTCCATGTAAAGGAGCATCTCCTTGGAAAGAGCCTCAAATGCCGCGGACAGAAGGCCGTCTCCGGCGAGTATGGCGTTAGCCTCTCCGAAAGCCTTGTGACAGGTAGGATTTCCGCGGCGGAAGTCATCGTTGTCCATGGCGGGAAGATCGTCGTGGATAAGCGAATATGTATGTATGTATTCTATTGCGCAGGCGTTAGGCAGCACAAAGTTCTCCGGAAGGTTGAACATATCGCAGGCTGCCATTACAAGCACCGGCCTTATCCTTTTGCCACCTGTAAGCAGAGAGTACTTCATGGCATCGTAGAGATCCTTGCTGCGCTGGTCTATCTCCGGAATGAAATCCAGTATGTGCTCTTCTATAAGGGCTTTGTACTTCTTGTAAGCTGCAATACTTGAGTTAGTGCTCATCGTAGTCCTCCGTTGTTCCTGTCTGAGGTTTGTAGAGTTCTATCTTCTGTTTTGCTTCTTTAAGGATGGCTTCACAGACTTCGTAGTATCTGACGCTTTCTTCGTAAAGTGCAATGCTTTCCTGCAGGCTGCAATTCCCTGTCCTTATCTTATCAACTGTGCTCTCCAGTTTGGCAAGAGCTTCCTCGAATGTAAGTTTATCAGGCATTTGATTCTCCCTTGGCTGTTACTACGGCCTTTACGCTGCCGTCCGCGAATATGATGCTTATGTTCCGGCCTTTTGCAAGTCCTTCTGCTTTTGTAAGTACGCTGCCATCTTCTGCTTTTACCATGGCGTAGCCCTTTTCCAGGACCAGCCTTGGGTCTGCAGTTGCCATGTCCAGCTTAAGAAGCTTAAGCTTAGAGCTAAGACTGTCCAACTTAGTTGTAAGCGCTGTAAGTGCCTGGCCTTTGTACATCTCCAGGCGGGCCTGAGCGTTGTCCAGCTTGGCCGCAAGCTGCAGGTAGCTGTTCTGCGGAGAACATATACGAAGCCTGTCCTTAAGGCTTTCTATGTGAGGCACCGCCAGCTCTGCCGCTGCAGTTGGCGTAGCAGCCCTGAGGTCCGCAACGTAGTCAGTTATAACTGTGTCCACCTCGTGGCCTACAGCTGAAATAACAGGAATCTTTGAATCGTAAACGGCCCTTGCTACGGATTCCTCGTTGAAAGGCCAGAGGTCTTCTATGGATCCGCCGCCTCTTCCGACTATCAGAAGATCCAGCTGCGGGAACTTTTCGTTGAGCGTCTTAATGCCATCGCAAATGGTAGGCGCGGCGTTTTCTCCCTGGACCAATGCCGGATATATTATTATATCACAAAGTGGATACCTGCGCTTTATAGTTGTTATAATATCCCTTACTGCTGCTCCGGTCGGAGAAGTTACTACGCCTATCTTTTTGGGGAAAGGCGGAAGCTGCCTTTTATGAGCAGGATCGAACAGACCTTCTGCGGAAAGTTTGGCTTTCAGTTTTTCGAAAGCTGCAGCCAGAGCGCCCTCTCCTTCCAGCTGTATATCTGTAACGTTTACAGAGTAATAACCGCCGGGTTCGTAGACATTTATTACACCGTAAATCGTAACTTCCATGCCCTGGTCTACTTCGTAGCGAAGCCTGGCCACCCTTGCGGCATGCAAAAAGCACCTGATCTTGCTGGCTTCATCCTTAAGATCGAAATACCAGTGGCCGCTGGAATGCCTTTTAAGGCCGGATATCTCTCCTTTTACGCAGACATTGGAAAGCAGCGGATCTGTCTGAAGTATCCGCCCTATATACCTGTTTAGTTGTGAAACACTTATAGCTTTAACTGCCATAGCATCTCCTTGCGTAAAGGGCCTCGCCGAACGCGTTGTCCGAGCAGAGGTCTTTCCTTCCGAACACGTAGCCGTAGGACTTGCAGTAGTTTCTCAGGAAATTGCTGCATGCAACGCCCCCGCTTACTAGCACCTGATCCGCGCCGTATTCTTTCTTTGCTGCCTCGCAGATCTTGACGAAGCTTTCCGAAATGCGCTGCATCAGAAAATAGCACAGCGCCTGGGGCGTATAGTCTTTTTCAGCCGATTTGAGCCTTGTTTCCAGGCCAGACAAGTTCAGATACGTTTTGTCCGTAAAAACGCGGCAGAGAGAGTCTGAGAGGCCTTCAGGGGCATACGAACATGCCATATCGTCTACCGCTCGGCCCGCCGGGAAAGCAAGCCCCAGATCCACGCCTGTGCGGTCTATTATCTGGCCGTAGGATATATCCTTGGTGCCGCCTATCTTTCTGTACTGCCCGCCTCCGGAAAGCACCAGCTCAAGGGTTCCTCCGGAAAGATGAGCGCAGATGACCGGCCGGGAAAAGTCCGTATCGCTCTCGTAGGATGCGGCAAGAAAATGGCCTTCCTGGTGAGAAAGCTCAAAGTACTGCACGCCGAGAGCTGCCGCCAGGGTTTTTCCTAAGTTTGTGCCTGCGGTAAAAACAGGCATGTAGGAGCCCTCTACCGGGCGCGGCCTGTTTCCTGCGCAGACAGCTGCTATATCTTTACCGTATTCGCTCAGCAAAGGCTCCAGTAGAACTGGGAGCGCATTCCAGTGCTGAAACAGAGCGTCCGACTGCCTTAGTCCTTTTTCGCCCTGTTTTACCTCCAGCAGCTTTCTGGAATTAGCCACCATAGTGCCGTCTGACGCAACAATAGCCGCGGACGTAGTGTAATTGCTTGTATCTATTCCAAGAAACAAAGGAGAAGGACTCATTTATCCTCCTCTTTTGCTTTGATCCTTATTATCCTGCCGAGTATTCCGTTTACGAAGCTTGCTGATCCGTCCGTGCCAAAGCTTTTGGCCAGTTCTACTGCCTCGTTTATGGATACCGCCGGCGGAATGCTGCCGTCTTTTAAGTACAGCATCTCTGCCACAGCCAGGCGGAGCACGGAAAGGTCCACTTTAGCAAGCCTGTCCAGCTTCCATCCTTTGCTGTAGGATTCGATCAGATCGTCTATATCGTTGTTGTTGTTTATGTATGCGTTGAAAGCGGCTTCAAAGTATTTGACGTCGCTGCCATCCTCGAGGAATCTTTCCATAAAGCTCTTTCTTGCTTCTTCGGAGAAATCCCCCTGGGCCTCCATCTGATAAAGCATCTGCATAAGAGCTTCTCTTGTTTTTCTGCGTTTGTCTGTATTAGCCGGCATTAACGAAATCTACCCCTTCTATATGTATGTTGATATGAAGATCCTCCGGAGCATTATCAGGAGAAAGAGCTTCTCTTACCCTTTCCTGTATGTTCCAGGAGACTTCCGGTATATTGCTTCCGTAAAGCACGTTTACATAGATCTCTATATCTGTGTTGCCAAATAGGCTGGTAAGGAGCACGCCCTTTGTAATAGGCTGCTTTTCCACCAGTCTTGATACTCCGGGAGTTCCTAAAACTGCCTGTTCTATAAGCGTCTGAGTGTCAGCCGGAGCCTTGTTTTTCTGTTCCTGATTTGCCATGTCAAATAAGAACTAAGGCGAGCAGCTCAAAAAGAGCTGTTCGCCGTAAGTTTTGGATGGTCTGTATTATTTGGATCTTCCGAGGTATTCGCCTGTTCTGGTATCGATCTGGATCTTCTCTCCGGTCTCGATGAAGATAGGAACCTGGATAACTGCGCCGGTCTCTACGGTTGCAGCCTTGGTAACGTTGGTAGCGGTGTTGCCCTTAACGCCAGGCTCGGTATCGATAACTTCAAGGTCTACGAAGTTCGGAGCTTCAACAGTGAATGCGCTTCCCTGATAGAACTTTACGGTAACTTCGTCGTTCTCTCTGATGTACTTGATAGCATCTTCAACAAGATCGAAGGAAAGAGGTACCTGGTCGTAGTTTTCCGGGTCCATGAAGTAGTAGAGCTCTCCGTCGTTGTAGAGATACTGCATTTTTTTGGTCTCGATGTGAGCCTGCTCGAACTTATCGCTGGGGTTGAAGGCTTCTTCTCTGGTAGCACCGGTAAGGATGTTTCTGTACTTGGTCCTTACGAATGCTGCGCCTTTGCCAGGCTTAACGTGCTGGAAATCCAGGACTACATGAGGTTCTCCGTTGATGTCGAAAGTCATGCCTTTTCTGAAATCGCTTGCATAGATCATTGGTAGTGTTCCTTCCTTTTATGACTACAAAATTATCAACTCTTTAGGTGCTGTCACAAAGTTTATTATACCTGTTTCTGTGACTAATGCCAAGTCCTCAATTCTAACTCCGAATTTTTTCGGAAGATAGATGCCCGGCTCTATGGAAACTATGGTGCCTGCCTTTATGGGCTTGTCCCAGGTCTGGGCGTATCTTGGGTTCTCGTGGATCTCAAGACCGGTGCCGTGTCCGAGGCTGTGGCCGAAGTACTCTCCGTAACCTGCCTTTATGATAACATCCCTTGCAAGGGCATCGCACTCTTTGCCTGTCATACCTGCCTTAATGTTGTTGCAGGCGTTCAGCTGGGCCTCGAGAACTACGTTGTAAACGTCTATCATTTCCTGGCTGGGCTGGCCGATAGCAACTGTTCTTGTTTCGTCGGAGCAGTATCCGTCTACCTTGCAGCCGTAGTCCATGGTTACGAAATCCCCCTTCTGGATGACCTCGTTTCCGGGAACTCCGTGAGGATAGCTGGTCTTGGCGCCGGTAATAAGTATGGTCTCAAAGGACAGATCGTCCGCGCCCAGGACCTTCATGCAGTGCTCAAGCTCTGCTGCGGCTTGCTTTTCGGTAAGGCCTGGCCTTAAGTATTCACACATGTGATCGAAAGCCTTCATGGCAATTGCACAAGCCTTTTTGGTGGCTTCTATCTCGAATTCGTCCTTAACTTCTCTGAGCTCAAGAACTATATCTCTTACGGGAACGAACTTCTTTTCCGGGCACTTTTCAACAAATGCCAGGTAAGTTGAAAGCTGCAGCCTGTCCTTTTCCACTGCTATGGTCTTTTCGGGCCTGGATTTGATGAAATCTCCGAGGCTCCTGCCAAGGCCTGTCTCCCAGAATGTGAGCCAGGTAAGCTCTCCTGCCATCTCGCGGTAGCGGAAATCAGTTACTATATATGCCTCAGTCTGGGTAACGTACAGGAAGCAGTCGTTGCCCTTCTTTCCTGTAAAATAAGCTACGTTAGGCACTCCGTTGATAAAGAAGCCTTCTGCTTCAGTTTTTGCAAGCTCTGCCCTGAGTTTTGCCAGCCTGCCTTCGAATCTATTCGACATCCATTGCCTCCCCGATTATCTTGTAAATATCGGAAATGATGGTTGAAAGCTGCATCTGAGCTCCCATGAACTGCGCTGCCAGAGGATCGCTCATGATTATTGCAGAAAGCTGGGAGAGCTTAGCCATTTCCTCTTCGGAAGGGGTCTCCCCTGCCATCATCTTTGTCTGATATTCCATGCTCTTCTGGGAGAAGTCCTGGAGCATTGCGTTTACCTGTTCGTTGGACTTGATCTTGTTGTGAGCTTCTACATAATCCTTGAACTGGTCTGTTTCTTTAAGGGAGCGGACGAGTTCGTGCGCAATGTCGTATACATTCTGCATCTTATACCTCCATAAAGACAGGAACTATTACAGGGCTCCTGTTCGTTTTCTTATAGATGAAACTCTTAAGAGTATCTACCATGATCTTTTCTATCTGGCTGCGGGTCTTTTTGGCTGCGTAGGCAGTGTCTACTTTGTTGAGTATCTCTGCCCTTGCTGCATCCAGCACCTGGCCGTATTCCTTAACGTAGATGAGTCCTTTGGTGTGGAGCTGAGGGCCTGCAACCAGCTGACCTTCGCTGTCGAAGGCTGCTGCAAGCACTATAAGTCCGCTTATTGACAGAACTTTTCTTTCGTTAAGTACCGAGTAACCTATATCTCCGACGCCAAGCCCGTCCACAAGCACAGGGCTTGCCGGGACGGTTTCCGCAGAAAGCCGGATGCTTCTTCTGGTGACTTCAACAACGCTGCCATTTTCCGCAAGGACTATATGGTTGTCTGCCATTCCGAGCTCTTTGGCAAGCTTTGCGTGGCCTATAAGGTGGCGTATCTCTCCGTGCACCGGCATGAAGAACTTCGGATGGAGCAGCGTATGCATAAGCTTGAGCTCCTCCTGGCAGGCGTGGCCGGAAACGTGGGTCTCGGCAATGTCGTTATAGATGACTTCCGCGCCCTCTTCCATAAGAGCGTTTACTATATCCGAAACGTCTCTTTCGTTGCCCGGCACCGGGTTGGAGGACAGGATGACAAGATCGTTCTTCTTGATCTTTACATTCTTGTGAGTGCCCTCAGACATCCTGTAAAGAGCGCTCATGGGCTCTCCCTGGCTGCCTGTGGTTATTATCACCAGCTCGGAATCCTTGACTTTGTTGATGTCCTTGAGGGCTATCATACATCCTGGCGGAACGTTGAGATAGCCTAGGTCCTGGGCAATATTTACGGTGTTTTCCATGCTGCGGCCGGAAACTGCAACCTTCCTGCCGTTTTCCTCTGCAATGTCTATGATCTTCTGGACCCTGTGCACATTGCTGGAGAACGTTGCTATTATTACCCTTTTGTCTGTATTTCTGATGATGCTGGAAAGCGAGTTTCCGACCATCTGTTCCGACCTTGTGTAGCCGGGACGCAGAGCGTTGGTGCTGTCTGCCATAAGCAGAAGCACTCCGTCCTGCCCTATCCTTGCAAGCCTTGAAAGATCGATCGGGCTGCCGTCTACAGGTGTGTAGTCTACCTTGAAATCTCCTGTGTGGAATATAGTGCCCACAGGGGTCTTTATAGCAAAGGCAAAGGAGTCCGCCACGGAATGTGTGGTGTGCACTGCCTCTACTTTAAAGCATCCAAGGTCTATTACCTGCCCCGGGGTTATCTCTACCAGTTTGGGGCTCTGTATCTTGTGCTCCTTGAGCTTGTTTTTGATAAACCCGATGGTAAGGCGGCTTCCGTACACAGGCACGTTCAGCTGCTTAAGGAGGTAAGGCACTCCGCCTATGTGGTCCTCGTGAGCGTGCGTTATAACAAAGCCTCTGACCTTGGCTGCGTTCTCTACTAGGTAGGAAAAATCAGGTATAACAGAGTCTACGCCAAGCATCTCATCGTCGGGAAAGGACATTCCGCAGTCTATTGCGATAATGTCCTCTCCGTACTCTATGAGAGTGCAGTTCTTTCCTATTTCGTGGAGTCCTCCCAGCGGGATTATCCTGAGCTTTTTAGTTTGCTTTTTCTTTTTTTGCTGCATATTATCCTTTCACGACGATATTCAGCAGTTTTCCGGGTACGGCAACGGTCTTTACGACGTTCTTGCCTTCCGTGAGCGCCTTTACTTGAGGCAGATCCTTGCAGTATTCAAGCATTGCGTCTCTGTCCAGGCCGCTTGGGATCTCTATCTTATCGCGGACTTTGCCGTTGATCTGTATTACTATCTCAATGCTGTCCTTAACGAGCGCGTTCTCGTCGAACTGGGGCCAGGGGTGATGATACAGCGAATCTGTATTGCCCATGCCTTCCCACATTTCCTCGCAGATGTGCGGTACGAACGGGGAAAGGAGCAGCGTAAGACATTCTGCGGCATGCCGCATGAGTCCCATGTTCACATCGTCAAGCTCTTTGTACCTGTAGAGCTCGTTAACAAGCTCCATGATAGCGCTGATGGCGGTGTTGAAGTTGAAGCGCTTGCCTATATCGTCTGTTACTCTCTTTATAGTGTTGTTGAGTATATAATCAAGTTGTTTGTCGTCTTTTGTTTCTGCTCTGTAGACTGCGGGTAGGCCCTTAGTCTGCTCAGCAAGGTCGTAGACCAGCCTGTAGACTCGGCCGAGGAACTTGTAGGAGCCCTCTACACCTGTATCTGACCACTCCAGCTCTCTTTCCGGCGGTGCTGCAAAGAGTATAAAGAGCCTTGCTGTGTCTGCGCCGTACTTCTGGATGATCTCCTCCGGGCTTACTACGTTGCCTATGGACTTGCTCATCTTGCCTACTATCCAGTTGCCGTCCTTGTCTTCATAGCCCTTGAGCACCATGCCCTGGGTAAGCAGGTTAGTGAAAGGCTCCTCGCATTCAACAAGGCCAAGATCGTGCAGTACCATGTTGAAGAAGCGCGCGTACATAAGGTGCAGTATAGCGTGCTCTACGCCGCCTATGTACTGGTCTACCGGCATCCAGTAGTTTGCCTTCGCAGGATCGAACGGGGCTCCGCTGTTCTTTGCGTCTGTGTAGCGCAGGAAGTACCAGGAGGAATCAAGGAAGGTATCCATGGTGTCCACTTCCCTCTTTGCCGGCTTTCCGCAGACCGGGCAGACTGTGTCCACGAAGGTCTTGGAAGTTGCAACAGGAGATTCGCCCTTGCCTGTAAATACAACGTCTGTGGGCAGGAGCACCGGGAGGTTCTCTTCCTTTTCAGGTACCCAGCCGCAGCAGTCGCAGTGGATCATCGGGATCGGGCAGCCCCAATAGCGCTGCCTGGAGATGAGCCAGTCGCGCAGCTTGTAGTTGGTAACGGCATCTCCCAGGCCTATAGTGTGGAGGTCGTCCCTGATGGCTACGATAGCGTCCTTGTTGTCCATTCCGTCGTACTTGCCGGAATTTATCATAATGCCCTCAGCCTCGAAAGCTTCCTTGAGGTTGTTGACATCTATGTCTTCCCTGCCGGGATCTACGACAGGAACTATGTCCAGACCGAACTTCTTTGCGAAATCGAAGTCCCTCTGGTCGTGAGCCGGTACACCCATAACTGCGCCTGTTCCGTAGGAGATCAGGACGTAGTCGGAGATGAATATAGGCATCTTCTTGTGGGTAAGCGGGTTAATTGCGTAGCGGCCGATGAACACGCCTGTCTTTTCCTTGCTGGTGGAAGTCCTTTCGATATCGGAAAGGTGCTTTACCTGCTCTGCGTATTCATCTGCTGCTGCCTGATATTCAGTGCCTTCAACAAGCTCCTTGAGCATGGGGTGCTCAGGGCTGATTACCATAAAGGTAGTGCCGAAAAGTGTGTCCACGCGTGTGGTGAATACGCGCAGCTTCTTGTCGAAACCTTCAACTTCAAAGTCCAGCTCTGTTCCTTCGGAGCGGCCAATCCAGTTGCGCTGCATGGTCTTGACCTTGTCCGGCCATCCGGTCAGCTTGTCCAGGTTGTCCAGGAGCCTGTCTGCGTAAGCTGTTATCTTAAGGTACCACTGTGAGAGGTCCTTTTTGGTTACTATGCTCTTGCAGCGGTCGCACTTGCCGTCTACTACCTGCTCATTTGCAAGAACGGTCTGGCAGGACGGGCACCAGTTTACGGGGTTCTCTTTTTTATATGCGAGGCCCTTCTTATAGAACTGGATGAATATCCACTGCATCCACTTGTAGTAGTCTTCCCTGTAGGTGTATACGCTTCTGTCCCAGTCGTAGGAGAAACCGCAGCGAGCAAGCTCGGCTTCCATTTCCTCTATATTGGACTTGGTCCATACTGCTGGATGTATGCCGTGCTGTATTGCAGCGTTCTCTGCAGGAAGTCCGAAAGAGTCGAATCCTATCGGGTGCAGAACGTTAAGGCCGTTCATTGTCTTGAACCTTGCCACAACATCTCCTATGGAGTAGTTGCGCACGTGGCCCATGTGTATCTTTCCGCTTGGATAAGGGAACATTTCAAGGCAGTAGTACTTTTCCCTGGAGGAGTCCTCGTCTACGTGGAAGGTATCAGCTTCCTTCCACTTCTTCTGCCATTTTTCTTCTATGGTTTTGAAATCGTACTGCTCTTTCATGTTATTTCCTTTCCGGTGTGAATTCTACCTGGATGCAGTCTGCCCAGACTTTCTCTATGTTGTAGTGATCTCTTTGCTGCTTGGTGAAGAGGTTTACGATTATGTCTCCGAAGTCCAGGAGC
>JAZQIH010000002.1:0-8340 GCA_045541015.1 Anaerovoracaceae bacterium
GTGAGCCAAGGAGTTGGAGAGATATTTTGTCTTCCTAAGACCGCTTGGCCTCCGACTTCCCTATCCGCTGTGGGCGTCGGAAATTTGAGTGGAGCTGTCCTTAGTACGAGAGGACCGGGATGGACATAGCTCTGGTGGACCAGTTGTTCTGCCAAGGGCATAGCTGGGTAGCTACCTATGGAAGGGATAAGCGCTGAAAGCATCTAAGTGCGAAGCCCCCCACAAGAATAGATTTCCCTCACTTTAAGTGATAAGACCCGTGGGAGACTACCACGTTGATAGGTCAGAGGTGTAAGCATGGCGACATGTTAAGCTGACTGATACTAATAGGTCGAGCACTTGACCAAAGTTTTCTCTAATCTTTCGCATTGTTTGGTTTTGAAGGTACAAAGTATCTTTAATAAAAAATCTGGTGACTATAGCATTGGGGTTACACCTGTTCCCATCCCGAACACAGTAGTTAAGCCCTTTAGCGCTGATGATACTTGGTGGGCAGCCGCCTGGGAAAGTAAGTCGTCGCCAGTTTTTTTATTTCTATGATTTTTCTTATCCGTATGTTATAATACAAGAATGAGTTCCGTAATATTACAATATGTTTTCTGGGTATTGATGGCGTTGCCTCTGTTTGCACTGGGCATCTATTTTTTCATGAGCACAGCAAACAATATCCTGGACAGATACAGGGCAGATGCCAAGAAGAAACAGCAGAAAGAGCTGCAGGAAAAGAGAAGACAGGAATTCGAAGATAGCTACAGACGTAGAAGAGGCGGCGGCAACTGATGTCAAAAGGACTGTTCATAACATTTGAGGGAGCAGACGGAAGCGGTAAGACTACACAGTTCAGGCTTTTCGCAAAGTTCCTCGAAGAAAAAGGATATAAAGTACTTACTACAAGAGAGCCAGGCGGAACCCAGATCTCTGAAAAGATAAGGGATATAATACTGGATCCTGCCAATATGGAAATGTCGGATATGACTGAGGCACTGCTTTTTGCAGCAAGCAGGGCGCAGCATGTATCGCAGCTTATAAAGCCCGCTGTTGCAGATGGCAACATAGTTCTCTGCGACCGCCTTATGGATTCATCCATAGCCTACCAGGGCTACGCTAGAGGCCTTGGAGATTGCGTGCGCGTTATCAACGAATACGCTGTGCAGGGCATGCAGCCGGATCTTACATTCTTCCTGGACTTAAGCCCTGAAGACGGAAGAAAGCGCAATATTGCGGCCGGCAAGGCAGACAGGATGGAAAAGCAGGATATAGCCTTCCACGATAAGGTCTACGAAGGTTATAAACAGCTGGCACAGATCTATCCACAAAGGTATGTAGTAATAGATGCCTCCGGTACTAAAGAAGAAGTGCAGGAGCGCATCAGGAGGAGCTTCTTTGAGCGCTGCGGCATTTGAACTTAAAAGGAACAATAAAATAGCCGGTCAGATTGCTTCTGCCGTAAAAAGCGGCAGGGTGGTACACGCTTATGCCTTTATAGGCGGAAGCCCGGAGGACAGAAACTCGCTGGCTTTGTGGCTCGCCTCCTACATGCTTTGCAAGGATCCGGTGGAAGGCCCCTGCGGAAAGTGCATATCCTGCCAGAAGATAGCCCACGGAAACCACGAGGACGTTATAGTCGTAAGGAAACCGGACGACAGGGAATCCATAGTAAAAACTCAGATACTGGAGCTTATAGACAGGCTCTCTTTCAAGCCTTTCGGAAGCCGCTACGTTGCGGTAATAGAAGAAGCCCAGCTGATGAATGCAGCATCGCAGAACAAGCTGCTCAAGACCCTGGAAGAGCCTGTGTCGGACGCTGTAATGATACTTCTGGCCGATTCGTCCGAAGGACTGCTTCCCACAGTGCTCTCAAGGTGCAGCTGCTTTTATCTTCAGGACGCCGAAGCCGAGTTCGGCAGTCAGGCCGAGGCCATAGCGGATCAGTTTATAAGCCTCGTTGCGGCAAACGCTCCGTTCTACAGAAAAAAGGCTGCTATAATGCCGGTACTGGAGGATAAAGACGACGCAAGGGCAAAGACAGCGGAGTTTTTGGATGCACTGGAGCAAAAGCTGGAAATCATGCTTACCCAAAACAGCGGCAAAATGGATGAGGCTCTTTGCGAAAAGCTCATAAACACGGTAAAACAGGCTGAAATAAGCCGTAAATATATAAAACAGCTCCACAGCGCGGCGTATACGCTCAAACAGCTCTGTCTGCGCGTGTGATACGGAGGGATAAATGACAAAAGTTATAGGAATAAAGTTTCGCAGCGGCGGAAAGCTCTACTATTTCGATCCTCTGGACTTTGATCTTAAGTCCGGGGACAACGTTATAGTTGAGACCGCAAGAGGCGTTGAATTCGGAACTGCCTGGGGCGATGTAAAATTCGTGGACGACAGCGAAGTAGTTCAGCCTCTTAAGCCAATAATCAGGCGTGCGGACGAAAACGATATAAAGGCTCACGAGGAAACAGTTAAAAAGCACGACGAGGCAATGCGCATCTGCGAGGAAAAGATAGCTAAGCGCGGCCTTGAGATGAAGCTCATAGACGTGGAGTACACCTTCGATAACAGCAAGGTAATATTCTACTTTACAGCAGACGGCAGGGTAGACTTCAGAGAGCTTGTTAAGGATCTGGCTTCTGCGTTCAGGATGAGGATAGAGCTCAGGCAGATAGGCGTCAGGGACGAGACCAAGATGATGGGCGGCATAGGTCCCTGCGGCAGAGAGCTCTGCTGCCACAGCTGGCTGGATGATTTCGAGACAGTATCCATAAAAATGGCCAAGGTGCAGAACCTCTCCCTTAATCCGGCAAAGATATCCGGAATATGCGGAAGGCTCATGTGCTGCCTGCAGTACGAAAATGATACTTACATCGCTTTAAGAAAGGGCATGCCTGACGTTGGAGAGTACGTAAACACCCCGGACGGACTTGCTCTTGTGGACGATGTGAATATACTCAGGAACAGGATCAAGACCAGGCTGGTACTGGAGCAGGCCACGGATTCCAAGCCGGAAAAGCTGTCCTCCGAGTACTATGTTTACGAAAAAGAGGAAATAACAAGGGATCCTAAGCGCCGCAGCGTAAAGCGCGGGAACGATCAGAAGCCGAAGAACTCCGAGAAGGAGGCGAGCGAGGCCGAGCTGGCAGCGCTTGAGGACTAAAGTGGCTGTTCGCTCGGACGAGATAGGTTTCGGCGGGTATACGCTGCTGCAGGAGCCGGATTCCTTCTGCTACGGGGTGGACGCTGTACTGCTTGCGGATTTTTGCGCAGCCGGGCCGGAAGACACAGTTCTGGACCTCTGCTGCGGAAACGGAGCGGTAGCGCTTATAGCCTATGCAAAGTACCATCCGGCATCCGTGTGCGGCCTGGAGCTGCAAAAAGAGCAGGCAGAACTTGCATCAAAGAGCATGGAGCTCAACGGGCTTTCGGACAAGATACGCATAGTATGCGGGGATGCCGCAGAAATAGAGCAGTATTTTGCCAATGGGAGCTTTTCCCTGGTGGTTTGCAACCCTCCTTACTTTGAGAGCGGAAGAGGACCGTCCTGCGAAGACAGCCCGCGCCACATAGCAAGGCACGAGAGCAGCACAGGGCTTGGCGGATTCTTTAAAGCTTCCGCCTATGCGCTGAAAAGCGGCGGCAGGCTTGCAATGGTGCACAGGCCGGAAAGGCTTGCAGATCTGATGGATCTTTCCAGGGCATGCGGGCTGGAGCCTAAAAAGGTGCAGATGGTAGCGCCTCACGCAGATGAAGCCCCGAACCTTGTACTGGTGCAGTTCGTAAAAGGCGGAGGAAAGGGCATAGTAATGCTTCCGCAGCTGGCTGTAAGGGAAAGAAGCGGCGGCTTTACCGCGCAAATAGACAAGATCTACGGAAGGCATAAAACAAATAATGCATAATAAAACAGCAGTTCGTCTGAACTGCTGTTTTGTTTGCGGTATTGGTGCTTACTTGTAGTTCTGCATCTTCTTGAGACACTTTCTGCAGACGTTCTTTCCTTCTATCTGGATAACGTCGTTTGCATCGTTGCAGAAAATGCATGCAGGCTGGTACTTGCGAAGGATGATGTCGTTTCCTTCAACAAAGATCTCTATAGGATCTGTGTCCTTGAGATCGAATGTAGTCCTGAGCTCCTTGGGAATGACTATTCTCCCAAGCTGGTCGAGCTTCCTGACTATTCCTGTAGCTTTCATTTATTGTCCCCCTAATACAACGATAATAACAAAATTTTGCCAATGTGAGAATATTATATCAGTTTTAATAAATTAGTCAATATTAATAAATAATGGAAGTGTAACTAATTAACTGACAATTATTTCTTTTTTACGAGGCTTGCAAGGCTTGTGCAGGCGTTTATGAAGCTTGTTGCTGCCTTAAGAGTGCCCTTGTTGCTGTCCATTACCTCGTTTACACCGGTGAGGGTAGCTGATGCCTTTGTTACTACAGCCTTGGCGCCTTCTGCACCGTCCTTGGCAACGCCGACTATCTTTTCCACATCGGCCATTACCTGGTCTACATGCTGCATGGTGCTGGGAAGGGTGCTGAGGGATTTAGCTATCTTTGCAAGCAGAACGATAAGGAATACGATCGCAACTATTGCGACGACAATAAGTATGACTTGCAGAAGCGAACCTAATGTGATCTGATAATCCATAGAATGATACCTCCTTAACAATATAATAATTATGCCTTAATTGCTAAACTTTTACAAGTAAATTTTTGTCACAAAGCGAATTTTGACAATTATACATTGTATGGTATAATATATCTACTATGGCTAAATATATTGTAGAACAATCAGGACCTCTCCACGGAGAGGTTGAAATAAGCGGCGCAAAGAACGCCGCGCTGCCCATTCTGGCGGCAACAGTGCTCACCGCAGATGTATGCGAGATCTGCGATGTCCCCAAGCTCAGGGATATAGACGTAATGTGCAGGATACTCCGCAGCCTTGGCGCTAAAGTAGAGGAAGACTGGGACGAGCACATTATCCGCGTGGACGGAAGCGGCATAAATATCTCGGAGGTGCCTTACGAGCTTGTAAAGCTGATGAGGGCTTCTATCTTTGTAATGGGACCGCTGCTTGCAAGGCTCGGCAAGGCTTCTATAGCTCAGCCCGGCGGCTGCGCAATAGGGGACAGACCTATAGACCTGCACACCAAGGGCTTGAAGACCCTGGGCGCAAGGGTAATGATGAGCGAGGGCCTTGTAAACGCTAGCGTAGACAGGCTCAAGGGCGCTCTGGTGTACCTGGACTTCCCAAGCGTTGGTGCAACCGAGAACATAATGATGGCAGCTTCTGTTGCGGACGGCGTAACAACTATAGAGAATGCTGCAGAGGAGCCGGAAATAGTTGATCTTGCGTCCTTCCTCAACAAGATGGGTGCTAAGATAAAGGGAGCCGGAACGGATACCATAAAGATCGAAGGAGTACCTTCGCTGCACGGCGCAAGGCATGCAGTTATCCCGGACAGGATAGAAACAGGCACCTTTATGGTGGCTGCTGCTATAACAAGGGGCAATGTCCTTATAAAGAACTGCCTGCCGGACCACGTAAGGCCTGTAATGGCAAAGCTCATAGAGTGCGGCGCTGTCGTAGAGGACGAGCTGGAAGGGCTCCGCGTGCGCGGGGATGCCGGAAAACTTGTTGCTACTGATATCAAGACCCTGCCGTATCCGGGCTTCCCCACGGATATGCAGGCTCCGTTCATGGCCCTGCTTACAACGGTCTCCGGTACCAGCACTGTTATAGAAACTGTATTCGAAAACAGGTTCATGCATGCTGCTGAGCTTTCCCGGATGGGCGCCAACATACGCGTAGACGGCAGGAATGCAGTCGTTCCCGGAGATAAGAGGCCGCTTTCAGGAGCGCATGTAATGTCTACAGACCTTAGGGCAGGCGCAGCTCTTGTTCTGGCAGGTCTTGTTGCAAAGGGCACTACAGAAGTATCCCAGATCTACCACATAGAGCGCGGCTACGAGAATTTTGTGGAAAAGCTCACAGGTCTTGGGGCAAAGATCAAAAGGGTAGAGGATTGAAGATCAGTCTAAACAGGACACAGATCAAATACATAGCAATAGTTGCCATGCTTGTGGACCACATAGCATGGCTTTTTGTGTCTTTGTATTCCCCTGCAGGGCAGATAATGCACTTTATTGGAAGGCTCACGGGGCCTACCATGGCCGTGTTCGTAGCGGAGGGGTACAGGTATACTAAAGATGTGAACAAGTATACGTTAAGACTAGCCATATTTGCGTTGGTATCCTGGCCCTGTTTTTCCCTTATGGAATATGGAAGGCTGATGCCGCATTTCGGGGTCATCTACACTTTGCTTCTGGCGTTGCTCTGTATAAGGATATATGACAGCAATCAGAACTGGATCGTAAAGATCATCGCAATATCAGCAATGCTTTGGTTATCCCGTTTCGGAGACTGGCCGTACTACGATATTATCTACGCTCTGATCGCGCATATATGGCATGATGATAAAACGACCAGGTGGATACTGCATACTGCGGTAGCGTTGTTCGATGTGATCATGGTTGCATTGTCCATGGTCTCTTTCGGAAGGCCTGTATATTACGCCTTGTTTGAGACTGGCGTGCTTTTGGTCCCTGTCATGTTTGTATATCTTTACAACGGAAAGGGCGGCAGCAAGCATCCGTTCCACAAGTGGTTCTTTTACGTATTCTACCCGCTGCACATGCTTGTTTTGTGGTATAAAAACTATTATTTGCGTTAAAGTTAATAAATTATCTCCCTCTGAGTAACAAATATGTTATAATTAATTGTTTAAATCAATTGCTTAGCAGAGGGACAAAAATGTTTTCTATTTGCAACGACTGGGAGTTTTCTCCCGCATGGACAGAAAGCTTCGCAAGAGGAGAGGGCAGCTTTGAGAAAGTGCGCCTTCCTCACAATATCAAGGAGCTTCCGCTTCACTATGCCGCGCCAGAAATGTACGAGGCTGTCTGTGGCTACAGGCAGAGCATATTCGTGGACAGCACGGCAAAGGGGAAGCGTATTTTTTTGCAGTTCGACGGAGCAGCGCACATAGCGTACGTTTATGTAAACGGCAAGCCGGCCGGAGAACACCACACAGGTTACACAGCTTTCCGCGTTGAGATAACTGATCTTGTGAACTACGGCGCGGACAACCTTATAACAGTCAAGCTGGATACAACAGAAAACCCGACCACGCCGCCTTTCGGTTTCGTAATAGACTACCTTACCTACAGCGGCCTTTACAGGGAGGCATGGCTGGATATCAGGAGCAGCTGTTACATAAAAGACATTTTTGTAAGCACACCGGATCTTAAGACAGCGCACGTGCAGGTAAGCCTGGACGGAGCAGCTGAGGGCGCTGAATACAAGCTCAGATACACCATACTGGACGGCACGGATATTGCGGCAGAACTGGACAGCAGCAAGCTGACAGAGGACCTGCGCTACGAGGCAGCCCAGCCCTGGAGCGTGGAAAGCCCCAGGCTCTACACCCTGATGGCAGAGCTCATGGACGAAAACGGCGCTGTAATAGATACTGCAAAGACCGCATTCGGCTTCAGGACTGCAGTCTTCAAGGCGGACGGCTTCTACCTTAACGGAGAGAAGCTCTTTATAAGAGGTCTGGACAGGCACCAGAACTTCCCCTACGTGGGCTACGCGGCTCCAAGGCACCTTCAGGAGGAAGACGCAAGGATACTCAAGGAAGAGCTTGCCTGCAACGCAGTAAGGACTTCCCACTATCCGCAGAGCCAGTACTTCATAGACGAGTGCGACAGGCTTGGACTTCTGGTGTTTACGGAGATCCCCGGCTGGCAGCATATAGGAGACGATGCCTGGAAGGATCAGGCCGTAAAGAACACGGAAGAGATGGTCCTGCAGTACAGGAACCACCCGAGCATAGTGCTCTGGGGCGTCCGTATCAACGAGTCCCAGGACTGCGATGATCTTTACATCAGGACCAACGAGGTTGCGCACAGGCTGGATCCGAGCCGCCAGACCTCGGGCGTCCGCTACATAGAAAACAGCCATCTGCTTGAAGATGTCTACGCATACAACGACTTCTCCCACGACGGATTCACTCCGGGATGTAAGCCCAAGAGCAAAGTAATGAAGGAGCAGGACAAACCCCTGATCATTTCCGAGGCCAACGGACACATCTTCCCGACAAAGTCCTTCGATACATGGGCCAAGAGGCAGTCCCACGCCATAAGGCACGCAACAGTTCTTGGCGATGCCATGGCGGACGGACAGCACTGCGGAGTCTTCCAGTGGTGCATGTTCAAGTCGGATCGTAGCCATGTCGTTCTGTGTGCCAAGGAGTTGGAGAGATATTTTGTCTC
>JAZQIH010000003.1:0-8192 GCA_045541015.1 Anaerovoracaceae bacterium
ATGTGGGGCATCCTTGCTGTAGCAGGCGTATTCACCATCTGCGGCAGCGCTATCGCAGCTGATACCTACGGCATCAAGTATGTGATCTCCCAGTTCCTCTCCCCGATACTCGGGCAGGCTAGCTGGCCTATCATGGTATTCTTCTGCGCAGCTATCTCCTGCGTATTCACAAACTTCACCAACGGCATGCCGGTAAGCTTCACCATCAACGCGATCACCATTCCTCTGGCCTGCGCTATGGGCGGAAACTTCGCTACAGTACTGGGCGCTGTAACCATACTCGCATCCCAGTGCGCATTCATGACCCACGGTGCCATTGCCTACGCCCCGATAATGCTCGGCCGCGAGGAAATGACCACCAAGTTCATCTGGTCCAAGGGCGCAGTTACAGCAGTGCTCTTCATAGTAGTCTGCTCGCTGCTTGGCATCCTGTTCGGATACGTATTCTAAGTTACTGATCTAAAGCGCCCCAGCCTTGCGGTTTTGGGGCGCTGTTATTAAGGAGAACTATAATGTCAGACAAATATGCTCCTCCCAAAGGAATAGACGCACTCTGCGAAAATGCGGCTTCCGTAAGCTACGAAAAGCTCAGCGAAGACAACGTCCGCATCTTTAAGGACAGGCTTCTTGATACCACCGGATGCATGTTCGGCGGCGCAATAGTTAAAGAAGACAACTTCTTCACCGAAAAGCTCAAAGACTGGGGCGGCAAGCCCGAAGGCGCTGTATTTACAAAGGATTTCCGCCTTCCCATGCCCCATGCCGTAATGCTCAACTGCCTCTACGCAAGAGCTAACGATTTCGGAAACATGTTCTTCCATGTGCATGGGGACAGGATAGCTTCACACTGTGGCGAAACTCTCATCCCCATGGGCCTTACCCTTGCCGATGCTGCAGGGACCAAGGGACAGGATTTCATAGCTAACAACATTGCTGCAGAAGACCTTACATCCAGGATACTGTACACTCTTCCTGTGCGCTGGCCGACCGACATGCTCCTTGTAGCAACGGCTGCAGCTGCACTGGCATCCAGGTACTACGGATTCGACGGTCCCACCATGAAGACTGCCCTGGGCTATGCGGCAGCAAACGCTACAGACCCCGGCAACGCCTACTACGATTACAGTCAGGAGTTCAAGTATCACAACGCAGACAGCGCCCGCATGGGTATAATGGCTGCAGAGGTGGCAAAGGGCGGCTGGAGAGGCTACGAGGATCCGTTCTTCGGACACTGGGGCCTTGTTGCCAAGCAGGTAAAGGACGGCGGACTTCCCGCTCTTTACGAGCAGGCCTTCGATAAGCTGGGCGAGGTCTTCTTCACCGAGGAAAGCTTCAAGCGCTGCCCGGGCGGCATACCCACCACTTCCGCAGCAAACTGCGGCAAGGAGATACGCAGGCAGATCATAGAAGCAGACGGCAAGTTCGACCCCGAAAAGGTTAAGCAGGTACATGTTGCGCGTTCTTCCACGGTGCGCTACAACTACTACTCCAACCCGTTCGTGCTCAGAAACCACACGAACGCGCTGTTCAGCTTCCAGTTCAGTGCTTGCTGCGCTCTGTACCACGGCGCCGTAGGCGTGGATCACGTCCAGACAGACGCTATACTTGCAAATCCGCTCCTCTACAAGCTCACAGAAGAGTCTACCATGGATGTCTTCGAGGATCCCAACGGAACCCCGCTCATGAAGGTCACCGTAGAGATGAAGGACGGACGCGTGTTCGAGGCAGTCTACCACTATTCTGCTTCCATGCACGAATACCCCACCAAGGAGTTCATAGAGAGCAAGTTCCGCGCCCAGGTAGCAGCGTTCGGAAAGCTGCCCAAGGCCAACGAGGACAAGATCATAGAGCTCGCATCCAGGATAGAGACCCTCTCCGACATGCGCGAGTACACAGAGCTGCTCCAGGTAAAATAATTGGAGGATAAAATGGCTGAAAAGAAGCTTACAGATATACTCCTGGACTTTATTGAGTCCCACCGCAACTACGAGGACCTTCCCCAGGATGTTATAGATATCACCAAGACCATGCTCTTCGACGCAGTAAGCAACACCCTCGGCGGCCTTGCTTCGGACAAGGGCAAGATAGGCGTACAGTTTGCCAAGATCAACGGCGGCCCGCAGGAGGCCACCGTCCTTGGCACGGGGCAGAAGGTAAGCGCTGCAGCAGCTGCGTTTGCCAACGGCGAGCTTCAGAACGGACTGGACTACGATCCGGTGCCTCACATCCCGCCCATATTGATGCCTGCTGTAATGGCAGTAGCAGAGCAGTACGGCGCCACCGGCAAGCAGCTCATAACCGCTCTTGCTGTAGGCGGAGAAGTTGCTATAAGGCTCTCCGACGTCCTTATGAACGCCATGAGAAAGAGCCTTGCAGAAACAGGCAAGACCCCGGATGTTTTCGGAAACTCCAACGAGCACATAATAGGAGCGGCAGTGGGCTGCGGCCTTATAATGGGCCTGGACCGCGAGCAGCTCGGCCAATGCATAGGCATTTCTGCGTCCATCTGCTCTCTGCCAATTTGCAGAGACTGGGAGACCACTATGCCAAAGAGCATGGTAAAGTACTTCCCCGCAGCCTGGCTTGCGCATGCAGCAGTTTGCGCGGCTCAGCTGGCGTCCCTGGGCTACACAGCTAACGCCTACACCCTGGACAACGAGTTCGGCTTCCCGGCCATCTACTGCAGAGTTCCCGGCATCTGGGATCCGGACGCTGTAGCTAAGGACATAGGCAAGACCTGGAAGTGGCTCAAGATGGGCCTCAAGCCTTATCCTGCCTGCAGGTATCTGCACACCAACCTGGACTGCTTCTATGAACTCATGAACGAGTACAACTTCGGCCCCGGAGAGATCAGCGAGATCCGCTGCTACAGCGCTTCCTTTGTTGCACATCCGGACCAGATGTCTGTTTCCAACCAGGTAGACGCGCAGTTCTCCGGCCCTTACACGCTGGCTATGGCAGTCTACGGCTACGAGCCCGGCCCCGCATGGCAGAACAAGGCCACCCTTACGGATCCTCGCATCAGGGACTTCATGCCCAAGGTAAAGATGCTGCGTTCGGAGCACCACTACGAGCTCAAGAAGAAGGACCCGCTCAGCTGGTACGCAAGAGTAGAGATAGACGCGCGCGGCAAGACCTTCACCGCAGAGCGCGATTACTCCAAGGGCACCAATCTGGACGGCTACAGGATAACCCAGGAAGACCTGGACAAGCGTTTCTTCGTGAACGCTCAGATAATCCTGCCCAGCGAAAAGATAGAAAAGGCCATGGACCAGCTCAAGCATATAGAGGAATACGATGATCTCAAGCAGATCATGGATAACCTTGTACTGTAGCGCCGCAACACATATCGCTACAATATCTTGTGTACCTTTTAACATATGCCACAAGGCGGCTGTGTTAAATTATAAACTATCCCGATTTTTTCTTTACAAACACCCCCGAATGGGGTAAATTAGACAGTGCAAGTTTGCGGCTTGCGCTGTTTTTCGTGTGGATTAGGTCCCGTACGGCCGCTGCGTAAAAGCAACCCGCACAAAACTCAGAGCCCGCCGTATATAAGTATTAAAGGAGCATTTAATGAGTTCAGGAAAGCATCTCAAAGGGGTGCACGTAAACCACTCAAAGAATACCGCAGGTATGCCCATCATACCCATGCCGGTACCTGAAAGGGTCTACATCCCGATGTCCATGCACATCGGCGCCCCCTGCCAGCCTGTTGTCGCCAAAGGCGATCACGTAAAGGTTGGCCAGCTGATAGGAGATTGTGACAAGCCTGTCAGCGCCCCGATCCACAGCAGTGTATCGGGAGACGTCGAGTCTATCGAGCAGTTCATGACTCAGAACGGCCGTGTAGACACGAACATCGTCATCAAGACAGATGGCAAGCAGGAGATAGCAGAAACTGTCGTCCCGCCCGTCATCAACAGCCGCGAAGACTTCATCAAGGCTGTAAGAGCCTCCGGTCTGGTAGGACTCGGCGGAGCATCCTTCCCGATGTCCATCAAGTACAACACCAAGCCCGGCCAGGTAGACACCCTCATCCTCAACGGCGCAGAGTGCGAGCCCTACATCACCGTAGACCACGCTGCCATGCTGGCATATGCACAGGACATGGTCGACGGCATGCGCACCATCATGAAGTGGCTCGACATCCCCAGGGGCATCATCGGCATCGAGAGCAACAAGCCTGATGCTATCGCCAAGTTCAACGAGATCCTTGCCGGAAGCACAGACATCTCCGTCTGCACGCTCCGTCAGGTATACCCCCAGGGCGCAGAGCGTGTCATCATCTACGAGTGCACCGGAAGACACCTTATCGCAGGCAAGCTCCCTGCTGATGTAGGCTGTATCGTTTCCAACGTTACTTCCGTGCTCAAGCTGCAGCAGTTCCTCACCACAGGAATGCCGCTCACCACAAAGTTCCTCACAGTAGACGGAAACATCGTTGCAAAGCCCCAGAACGTAGAAGTTCCTATCGGAACTATGATCTGCGATCTTATCGAGCACTGCGGCGGACTCACCGGAGAGGTCAAGAAGATCCTCCTCGGCGGACCGATGATGGGCAGAGCCATCCCCAGGGATGATTTCGCCATCCTCAAGAGCAACAACGCAGTACTCTGCTTCGACGAGAAATTCGCCGCTCAGCGCAAAGAGACCGCCTGCATCAACTGCGGCCGCTGCGTTGCAGGCTGCCCGATGAACCTCATGCCCGCAAGGCTCTCCAGAGCTTTCAAGGACAAGGACATCGATGCCCTCCGCGAATACAACGTCATGTCCTGCATGGACTGCGGTTGCTGCGCATATTCCTGCCCGGCAAGAAAGCAGCTCAACTTCGAGATCAAGCAGGCCAAGACCCTCGTCATGGAAGACGACAAGAAAAAGAAGGCCAAGGCAGAGGCTGCAGCTGCAAAAGAAGCAGCTAAGGCTGCCGAGGCAGAAGCAGCAAAGGCTGCTGCAGAAGCTAAGGAAGGAGGCAACAAGTAATGGCAGATAAGCACACTAATCTGATCGTTTCCGCTGCGCCTCACGTATGCAACCCCACAGATACCGCTACCATCATGAGGGACGTAGTCATCGCGCTCATCCCCGCACTGGCAGTATCCACATATGTATTCGGGCTCAGAGCCATACTCATGACCGCGATCTGCGCAGCAGCATGCGTGTTCTTCGAGTGGGCATCCCGCAAGATCATGCACAGGGAAAACACCATAGGAGACTGGAGCGCCATCGTTACCGGCGTTATCCTTGCCTTCAACCTCCCTGTAGGCATGCCGTTCTGGATGGCTATAATCGGCTGCTTCATCGCAATAGTAGTCGTTAAGCAGATCTTCGGAGGCCTCGGCCAGAACTTCGCTAACCCCGCTATCGTCGGCCGTATAGCTCTGTTCATAGGCTTCGCCACCCCGATGACCACCTGGTCCGTAACAAAGAACATGAGCCAGGCCATCATCAACAACGCAGGCGTAGACGCTGTTACAGGCGCTACCCCGCTCGCAATGTGGAACGCAGGAGCAGAGCTCCCCTCCAACCTGGAGATGTTCCTCGGCACCATCAACGGATCCCTCGGTGAGGTAAGCGCTTGCGCACTGCTCATCGGCGGCATCTACCTTGTAGTCAGGAAGGTCATCTCCCCGGCTATCCCCTGCGCCTTCATCGGCACAGTTGCTGTCCTGTCCGTGATCATGGGCTTCGACCCCATCTTCCAGGTATGCGCAGGCGGCGTTATGCTGGGCGCCATCTTCATGGCAACTGACTACGTAACATCCCCGATCACCACATCGGGAAGGATCATCTTCGGTATCGGCTGCGGCATCATCACCATGCTCATCCGTGCTTATGCTTCCTATCCGGAAGGAGTTTCGTTCGCAATTCTGCTCATGAACATCCTCACTCCGCACATAGACAGCATCACCAGATCCAAGCTCAACGGCGTAGAGAAGGGAGGGGCTAAGAAATGAAAAAGAGCAAGCTCCAGATCCTCACTAACGGAATCATAAAGGAGAACCCGGTACTCGTGCTCGTACTCGGTACCTGCCCGACCCTGGCTATCTCCACTCAGGCCATCAACGGCATAGGCATGGGCGCCTGCGTACTGGTAGTTCTTACCTGCTCGAACATCATTATTTCGGCACTTAAGAGAATAATACCCGATACCGTCCGTATCCCGTGCTACATAACAGTTATCGCTACATTCGTTACCATCGTTCAGCTGGTGCTCAAGGCATATGCTCCTGCACTGGACAAGTCCCTGGGCGTATATATCCCGCTGATCGTAGTAAACTGCATCATACTCGGCAGAGCTGAAGCTTTCGCAAACAAGAACAGTGTTATCGATTCCGCACTCGACGGTATCGGAATGGGCCTTGGCTACACCCTTACTGCTACAGTAATGGCCTGCATCAGAGAGCTTATCGGAAGCGGCACACTTTTCGGTGCTACCATAACCGCTAACCTCTTCAGCCCGTTCACCATCCTCATCATGGCTCCCGGCGGATTCTTCGTATTCGGCTGCCTGATCGCTCTTGTCAACAAGCTCACCAAGGGCAAAGTAAAGGAAAAGAGGGCCAACAAGTGCCTCACCTGCCCCGGAGCAGAGTTCTGCAACGAAGTTCAGGAAGGAGGCTGCGATAAATAATGAGTCTTACAGCTGCATTTTATATCGTCCTCAGCGCGATAATCACAAACAACTACGTTCTGTCCAAGTTCCTCGGTATCTGCCCGTTCCTGGGTGTTTCCAAGAAGCTTGACAACGCCATGGGCATGTCCGTTGCAGTTATCGTAGTAATGGTAGTTGCAACCGCAGTTACCTGGCCCATACAGACTTACATCCTCGATAAGAACGGCATAGGCTACATGCAGACGATAGTCTTCATACTTGTAATAGCTGCTCTGGTACAGCTGATAGAGATCTTCCTCAAGAAGTACATCCCGGCCCTCCACAAGGCTCTGGGTATCTATCTCCCGCTGATCACCACCAACTGCGCAGTACTGGGCGTCTGCGTTCTGAACATAGACAACGAGTACAACTTCCTCCAGTCCATGCTCAACTCCTTCGGCTCCGGCGTCGGCTTCACAGTGGCTATGTTCCTGTTTGCCGGTGTCCGCAGCAAGATCGAGACCAACGATTACCCCGAGGCTTTCAAGGGCGTTGCTTCCACACTGGTAGCTGCATCCATCACAAGCCTTTGCTTCCTTGGCTTCTCCGGTATGCTGGAGAAGATCTTCGGAATGTAAGGAGGTGTGCGTAAATGAGTGGTTATGTAATTCCTGTCGTAATGACAGTAGTAATAGCTTTCATAGCATCCGCACTTCTTACTCTTGCAGCTAAGTTTATGGCAGTGCCCGTAGACGAAACTGCTGTTGCTATCAGGAACCAGCTCCCCGGCGCCAACTGCGGTGCCTGCGGATATGCCGGCTGCGACGACTACGCCGCTGCTCTGGCTGCTGATCCCGACGGTGTAAAGACCAACCTCTGCGTCCCCGGCGCTGACGGTGTTGCTGCTGCTATTGCTGCTATTCTCGGCCAGGAAGCTCTGGACGTAGTAGAGCAGGTAGCTAACGTACGCTGCTCCGGCGACTGCAACGCTACCAAAACAGAAATGGATTACCAGGGCCTTAAGACCTGCGCTGCTGTTAAGAACTTCTTCGGCGGCCCGGGCGCATGCAAGTACGGCTGCATAGGCTTCGGCGACTGCGAGAGGGCTTGCCCCTACGGCGCTATCCAGGTCTGCAACGGTCTGGCAAGGGTCAACAGAGAAGTATGCGTAGGCTGCGGCATGTGCGCAAGCGTCTGCCCGCAGAAGATCATCGACATCATCGCCGATGTCAAGCGCGTACACGTAGGCTGCAACTCCGCAGACAAGGGCAAGGACACCACCAAGGCCTGCTCCGCCGGCTGCATCGGCTGCAAGCTCTGCGAGAAGGAATGCAAGTTCGACGCTATCCACGTCGTAAACAACCATGCAGTTATCGACCCCGACAAGTGCAAGAACTGCGGACTCTGCGCGAAGAAGTGCCCCAAGAAGGTCATCCACGTCTTCCCCAAGCCCAATGTCAAGCCCTTCGTAAAGGTAGACGAGGCTGCATCCTAGTACAACCTGAACTCAATACCATAAAGAGCGGACCCCCGGCCCGCTCTTTTGTTTTGCGCATCAGGGGGACGGTTCTTCCGATGCCAATGAAACGCCCGG
>JAZQIH010000004.1:0-3181 GCA_045541015.1 Anaerovoracaceae bacterium
AGCGCGACGGCCTGATGCTGGGCATTTGCAACGGTTTCCAGGCGCTGGTGAAGCTCGGCCTGGTGCCCTACGGCAAGATCGTGGACACGGACGCAGACAGCCCGACCCTTACATTCAACACTATTTCCAGGCACCAGAGCCGCATAGTGCGCACCCGCGTGGCGAGCAACAAGAGCCCGTGGCTGGCGCTCACCCAGCCCGGCGAGGTCTACAATGTGGCCATCTCTCATGGCGAGGGACGCTTCATTGCAAGCCCGGATACTGTGGCGCAGCTGGAGGCTAACGGCCAGATAGCTACCCAGTACGTGGACCTGAGCGGCAACGCTACAGGGGACATCCACTTCAACCCGAACGGCTCCGTTCTGGCTATCGAGGGCATTACCTCCCCGGACGGCAGGGTGCTGGGCAAGATGGGCCACTCCGAGCGTATCGGAAACGGCCTCTACCTGAACGTGCCCGGCGAGTACAACATAAAGCTCTTTGCCGCCGCCGCCAAATACTTCAAATAACACTGGGGACGGTTCCTAAGGTTCTTTGCAGACAAACTGATCATGGCAGCTTCTTCCTTTCGGAAGGAGCTGCTTTTTTATTGGAAAATGGGAGGAAGGGTAAAGGCTTGCTCTATGGAAAATAAAGGGAATAATATAAATATATGTATTGACATTCATCATCTGGCAATTTATAATCGATATGCTAAATATTGGTAATTATGGAATCGCAAGGTATTTATAGCGAGGTGTCAAAGATGATGACTTTCAAAGAATTCGAGCGCTGGGCGGTAAACAACGTGCTGGGGCATATGCCTCCGGATTACGAGGGCGCCAGGGTGGAGACTTACAAGGTGGAAAAGCTGGGGTCGTCGTACACTGGCATGACTGTCATAAAGGAGGGGCAGCGCATCGTGGCCACCGTAAACTTGGATGAGCTCTACGACATGCATAAAAAGGGGGCAAGGCTCAACGAGCTGATGCGCGCCATGGTGCAGATCGCAATGATGAAGCCGCCGCCAATGAGCGCGCCGTTTCTGGAGAGCTACGAGGAGGTAAAGGACCGGCTGTTCGTGCGGCTCAGCAGCCTGGAAAACGCACGGGCCAAGCTGGGCGAGATGCCGCACAGGATGATAGGCGACATGGTCCTGACTTACCACGTGCTGACCGGCGGCCGGCGCGGCGACATCTGGTGCGCCGGCATGACGTACAGCCTCCTGGAGGAGTTCGGGATCTCCGAGGAGCAGCTCCACGAGGATGCGCTCAGAAGCAGCGCGCTTATCCTGCCCGCGTGCATGGAGACCGCTGAGAGCATCAGAAAGCGGGCCGCATCGCTGGATATGGAGGATGCTGCGGACGAGGACGGCCCCAACTACCTGATGCTCACCAACGAGCAGCGGACCTTCGGCGCCTCCGTGGTGGTGTACCCCGGCGTGCTGGACATGGCCGCAGAAGAGCTCGGCGGAGACGTCTACCTGATCCCGTCGTCCGTCAACGAATTCATACTCGTGCCTGTAAGCCTGGTCCCGGAGGCGGAGGAGCTGGAAGCCAGCATCTCCTACGTGAACGAGACCCTGGTGGCCCCCTCCGAGATCCTTTCGAAGCGCCTCTACCACTACGACCTTAAGACCAGACGCCTTGAATTCGCGATCCAGTACCTGGAGCAGTAAGCTCTCTGGATCTCATAAGATCACACAATAAGCAAAGGGGACGGTTCTCTATGCTGAAAATAACATAGAGAACCGTCCCCTATGTTCTTATGTTCTTAAGGCTTGAGAACGCTATGTTAATATGATAAAATATGCTGAATAGTTATGTGCGTAGCAACTAATACAGTGTTCGAGAGGTAGCAGCTATGAAAAAGTGCATATTGAGCGTTGTCGGCAAGGATAAGGTAGGCATTACGGCAGGTGTCTGCAGCGTGCTGGCAGAGGCAGGAGTCAACATTCTGGACATCAACCAGACCATACTGCAGGAGTATTTCACCATGGTCGTTCTTGTGGATATAGACACCAGCAGCCTTGGCTTCGGCGAGATAGCCTCCAGACTGGAGGACTACGGCAAGCAGAGCGGCATGGATATCCACATTCAGCGCGAAGAGATCTTCGACGCCATGCACAGGATCTAGGAGGCCCCCATGCTTAGCACATCTGAGATCCTTTCTACTATAGAAATGATAAGCCAGCAGCATCTGGATATAAGGACAGTCACCATGGGTATTTCGCTCAGGGACTGCGCCGATCCGGATCCCAAGGTCTGCTGCGATAACATCTACGAGAAGATATGCCGCAAGGCAGAAAAGCTCGTTGCCACCGCGCAGGATATAGAGCGCGAATTCGGCATACCCATCATAAACAAGCGCGTCTCCGTAACGCCCATAGCCATAGCCTGCGAAAGCTGCAAGACCACAGATTACGTGCAGTTCGCGAAGGTTATGGACAAGGCTGCGGACAACCTCGGCATAGACTTTATAGGCGGTTTTTCCGCCCTGGTGCAGAAAGGCTTTACAGGCGGAGACAGGGCTCTGATCGAGTCCATCCCGGAGGCCCTGGCCACCACCGGCAAGGTCTGCTCCTCTGTTAACATCGGATCCACCAAGGCAGGCATCAACATGGACGCTGTTGCCATAATGGGCCGCACCATAAAGAAGGCTGCGGAGCTCACGGCTGACAGGGGCGGCTTTGCCTGCGCCAAGCTGGTAGTGTTCTGCAACGCGGTTGAGGACAACCCATTCATGGCAGGCGCTTTCCACGGCGTGGGAGAGCCCGGATGCGTTATAAACGTAGGCGTTTCCGGCCCCGGCGTGGTTCACAGCGCGCTGAAGGCCTGCAAGGGCCAGCCCATAGACGTAGTTGCTGAGACCATCAAGCGCACCGCGTTCCGCGTAACAAGGATGGGCCAGCTGGTCGCTCAGGAAGCATCCGCAAGGCTCGGCGTGCCCTTTGGCATAGTGGACCTCTCCCTGGCTCCGACTCCTGCGGTAGGAGACAGCGTAGCCGATATACTGGAAGAGATAGGCCTTGAAAGCGTAGGCGCTCCCGGCACCACCGCGGCTCTGGCGCTGCTCAACGACGCAGTAAAGAAGGGCGGCGTAATGATGCAGCAAAGGCTAAATATGTATTTGGCACAGAAGCTGACTGGAGTGTAGCAACAACACTTGACACACTTGAAACACTTGACGGCGAAGGCACACA
>JAZQIH010000005.1:0-29110 GCA_045541015.1 Anaerovoracaceae bacterium
TCTTCCTCCAGATCGTCCCCTTTGTCCAGGGTGCGGTAGCTTGGGAAGATGCCACTCTCCATGCCGGGCATGAACACCACGGGGAACTCCAGGCCCTTTGCGGAGTGCAGGGTCATAAGGACCACTGCGTCCTGGCTCGGGTCGTGGTTGTCTATATCGGATACCAGAGTGAGCCCTTCCATGAAGGCTGCCAGGGTAAGGGTCTCCCCTTTCTGCTTGGCCTCGTTCTCCTTTTCTGCTATTACGGATTTGAATTCAAGAAGGTTTTCTATGCGGCCCTCGGATTCCACGGTGTTCTGCTCCTCCAGGGCAGGCAGGTAGCCGGTCTGAACAAGCAGGGTGTCGTAGATCTCGCTTACCGGGGTAACATCCGCCTCTGAAGACAGCGTTGCCAGCACGTCCGAAAGCTGCTGCACCGATGCCGCGGACTTTTTGCTGAGCTCCGCCTGCACGGCGTTGCTTGCGATGGCGTCCGTAAGACTCCAGCTGTTGACCCTTGCGATCTGCTCTATAAGCTCCAGGGACTTATCTCCGAGGCCTCTTTTAGGCTCGTTGATTATCCTGCGCATGCTTACATCGTCCGCGGGGTTCTGGACAAGGCGCATGTAGCACATCATGTCCTTTATTTCCTTGCGGTCGTAGAAGCGCTGGCCGGAGAGCACCTGGTAAGGCACGCCCTTTGCGGCAAACATTTCCTCAAAGCGCCTGCTCTGCACGTTTGCCCTATAGAGCACTGCAAAATCCGAGAACTTCAGCTCCGGGTCCTTGCGCTTCAGCTCGAAGATCTTTGCTGCAGTCCAGCGGGCCTCTTCGTGGTCGTCGTCCGCCCTGTAGTATTCTATCTTTTCGCCTTGCTCGCCGTCTGTCCAGAGCTTTTTGTCCTTGCGGGCCTTGTTGCGGCTTATTACGCTGTGGGCCGCGTTTATTATATTTCCTGTGGAGCGGTAGTTCTGCTCCAGCTTTATTACTTTAGCGCCGGAGAAGTCCTTTTCGAACTCCATGATGTTGCGTATGTCCGCGCCGCGCCATTCGTATATGCACTGGTCGTCGTCTCCTACCACGCAGATGTTGCGGTGCTTTGCAGCCAAAAGCTGCACCAGCCTGTACTGGAGCATGTTGGTGTCCTGATACTCGTCCACCATTATGTACTGGAACCTGCTGCGGTATTCCTCCAGGACCTCCGGGTGCTTTTCGAAAAGCTTTACGGTGTTTGCTATAAGGTCGTCGAAATCCATGCAGTTGTTGTGCAGCAGGGCTTTTTCGTATTCCAGGTATATGGATGCCATGCCCTTGTAGGCGGCCGGCAGATCAGCCACGCTGTCTGCGTACTTCTGAGCGTCCACGCGCTTTTCCTTCTGCTCGGATATTACGGTAAGGCAGTAGTTGGGAGCGTAGCGCTTCTCGTCCATCTGCAGGTCCTTTACTATCCTCTTGATGAGCGCCTTCTGGTCCACAGGATCGTAGACTGTAAAGCTCTTGGTGTAACCCAGCTTGTCTGCCTCGAAGCGAAGTATCCTTAGGCAAGCCGAATGGAAGGTCTGTATCCACATTCCCGGCTTTGGGCCTACCAGCGCCTCTACCCTTTCCCTCATCTCTGCTGCGGCCTTGTTTGTGAAGGTAACGGCCAGTATGGCGTAGGGGCTGATGCCGCAGTCCTTTATCATGTAGGCTATGCGGTGGGTCATGGTTCCGGTCTTGCCGGAGCCGGCGCCTGCAAGAATAAGAAGAGGCCCTTCTATAGTTGTAGCGGCCTCGTATTGCTGTGGGTTGAGTTTTGCCAGGTAGTCCTGCATTATTCCTATGGTCCTTCGTGTATTTTTAATAAGCATCCGGCAGTAAAAGCTGCCGGCTGCCTAGACTATTATTTTACCATATCGGGGGCAGGAATGCATCAGGCTCTGCTCTTTTTTCTGACCCAAAAGAAGCAGGCTATAAGCCCGGATGCGGACACGGCAGTCAGGGCCAGGTACAGGCCCATGTCGTTTTCGTCTCCGGTCTTGGGGGACTCCTTTTCCGGCCGGTAGTTGAGAAAGCTCACCCTTGCAGCCTTGCCGTCCTCTCCCTCCTTTTCCGCAGAGAAAAAGTAAGTCGGCTCTCCTTCGTCCGAAAGAAGCACCGTTACCTTCAGCTTGTAAAAGGAGTCGTCGTAGATAACGTCGTCTTCGGCGTTGGGAGGCATCTGCCAGACTGCCAGCTCGTAGTCGTCCAGGCGGTCTAAGGTAACTTTAAGAACGCCCCGGCTCTTTGCGGGAAGCTTTATCCTGTCCACTGTCTTTCCGTCCATCTCCAGGACATAAAGACCCTCCAGGCCTTCATTTTCAACGGGTATAGCCACCTCCACGCCCAGCCCGTCCGCGTACGCCGCCGTCCCTGCAAGCATCAAGGCTATAAGCAATATCAGTAATTTCTTCATGTTCTTCCTCCAAAGGACTTATATATCCGCAAACGACCAGCCTGCGCAGATCTCCGCCGGCTGTGCAGGTAGTAAGAGCGAGTATCTGCCTGCCCTGCGCGCTGCGGCTTGCTATGATGTCCGGCCGCCCTGCTATATAGCTCTCCACTTCCTGCAGGCTCCTGCTGCCGGGGCTGAATATGCAGGGCTCTCCTGCCATGCATTCAAAGACCGCAAACAGCTCCAGCCTGTATATCCTGCCGCCCGCCGCCACGCAGCCAAAGGCATGCTCTTGCAGGTAGCTTTCTTCCCTGTATCTATCAAGGCTTCCGAACATCCTGCCGGCAGACATGTGATGGCCGTAGATAACGCTGTAAGCATCGGTAAGGTCCGGGCTGCACGCGCTGTCCAAAAAGATGGAACCCGCGCAGGAAAAGTCTCCGTAAGGATCCTTGTTAAGGTACTCCGAATTGTCCCTGCCCTGCATCAGCGGATGGTCCACGCTTGTACCGTCTATGTATATCCAGCCTATCTGGCCTTTCGAAATCTTCTTTGCAGCCTGGGCATTCCTTTCGGACGCCTGCCTGAAACTCAGGAAGCTGCGTCCTGCAGCTCCCTGATATATATACAGCTCGTCCGCAAAGCAGTAGGCGCCAAGCAAGATCAGTGCTAAGCAGACAAGGCCGACAGCGGTATCGAATATGCTATTCGCCCAGCTCTTCCTCTTCATTGCGGCGCTTTCTGCCAAAGAGCACTATGCCAAGGCCTGCTATACCTAAAGCTGCAGCGCCGGCTCCCGGAGCCACCACGGAGATGAGACCTGTCGGTACAACGCCGTTTCTGGTGTTTGTGAAGCCTGTTGCGATATCCTTTGCTTCTATGTTTCCTCTTACTGGATCGGAATAGGCTTCTCCGCCCTTGCCGAGCTGCGCGCTTATGCCGTCAGCAGAGATATAGTCCTCTTTGTCCTCCGTAAGCACGTAGGATGCACCCTTGGGAAGGCCCTTTAAAGTTACATACTGGCCGTCGCAGAGGAAGAATTCCGCGCTTGCTGCGCCGTTGGCGTCTGTGGTGAGCTTTACGGGGTTGGTCTTGTTCCTGTTTGCATCAGCGGTGGCTGCAGTTGCCCCGGAAGCGGCCTCGGCAGAGCTGAGGTCCACATGATAAACAGTGTCCGGTGCGGCAGAGCCTATGGAAAGGCTGAACTTGAAGTACTTGTCCCTGGAGCCCTGGTTGCCTGTTACTTCCTTGCCGAATACCAGCTCCTGGGTGTCGTAGCGGTTAACGAAGCCCGCGGACTTGTCCGCAAGAGCAGCATGCGCAGTTCCCACATCCGCAGAACCACCCTGGGCTCCTGCTGCAACAGCGTTAGCGGTCTCGTGGAAAGCGTAGGAGTCCACCTTAAGGCTGCCGTTGTCGTCCACCACGTAAACGTCCAGTATCCTTACCTTTTCCTGAGCGGCTGCGCCTTTCTGGATATCGTACTCAACTGCCTGCTGCGCCGCGGAAGTCATGGTAACAACGTAGCGGTATATACCGGGCTCAGCAAAGGAAACGCCGGAGAAGTCGAACTTTACCGCCTTCTGGGCGTACTGCTCGTCCGCAGCAAGGGTCAGCCCCTCTGCCGCTGCTGTGCCTGCTGCCTCGCCCTGAACAAAGGTGGCTCTTCCTATGGCCGGTGCTCCGACTCCTGCAAGTACAGCCATCTTTCCTGCGGAAGCTGCCGAAGGCTGTCCGGGTGCTATTGAATAATTGAACTCGATGTCCGGTATGCACGCGTCCTTGTCTATGATCAGGAACTGCGTGAACCCATGCTCAGCATCGCCCTTTACGGGTGTATATGTTGCAGCGAAAGCCGGAACGGCTCCAAGTACCACTATCAGCGCGCAGATGATGGCTGCGGCTGCTCTTCTCATCTTTTTGTTCATGTTCTTTCCTTTCATTTTTGGCTGCTGCCTTAAAAACCTCTTCTTCTTATAACAAATACCACTTTTGAAATGAGCTCTTTGCCCTTTACGGGACCGAAGCTCCTGCTGTCGTTTCCTGCCGGCCTGTTGTCGTCCAGCAGGAAAAACTCGTCCTCTGCCAATGCCAGCGGGTACTTTTGCTCCGAGCCTTCGGCGGGCTCCGTTCTGTAGAACTCGAAGTCCGCCGCTATCATGTTGTTTACCAGGAACTCCCCGTATCCGTTGATCTCAACGCTGCATCCGGGCATGGCGGCTATACGGGAGAGCCTGAGCCTTCCGCTCTGCGGGTCCTTGTAGGCTGCGATATCGCCTGTGCGGAAGGTGCAAAGCCTGGCGGATATGACCAGGTCCCCGTCCCTTAGCGAGGGATACATTTCGCTTCCTTTGCACAGGTCTATGCGTATAACGAAGGTGCAGAGCAGAAACACCGCAAACGCGGCAGCCGCTATCTTGATAGCCAGCCTGGTCTCAGCCTTCATACCTGCTGCGGCGCCTCCTTAAGACCATTCCGGCGGCCAGGACTGTAATGCCAAGCGCTGCGCTTGCGCCTCCTGCCATAAGGCCCGTATCTACACCCGTAGTGACCACTGCGTTTCTGGTGTTTTCAACTATGAGCCCCATGTTGCCCTGCACGCTGCCCTCCAGCGGGCCGTCGCAGCTTACGGTGTAGCCGTCTTCCGCCGCGCCTTTTTCGGCAAGCTTGTAGGAAGACCCGTACACTATGCGGCTAAGCTGCATCTTTTCTCCGTGCTTCAGCTGGAATGCAAAGGTTCCGTCCGCAGGATCGAAGCTTCCGGACTGAATGCTGCCGTCTGCAAGCTGCTTTTCGTAGCAGACCTCCACGCCTCGGTTGTCCCCAAGTGTCAGCTCAAAATCAAATACTTTTTCCCTGTTTCCCATGTTTCCGCTGACTATCTTGGAAATGCTGAGAGTGCAGGCTCTGCTGTCCGCAAAGTCAAGCACAGCCGGGCCCTCGCCTGCTCCTGCATGAAGCACTGCGCTCACGGTCTCCTTGCTGTCCGCAAAGTACCACTCGTTTGCCATGCCGGCGGGCAGACCGTCTCCGCTAAGCTCCCTTATGCTGTAGCTGCCGTACGGGAGCCCCTGGGCTACGGCTCTGTACTCCCCGGAGGCCTCGTCAAAGGCTGTTGCAACTGTTGCAGCCACCTCTCCCGGAGCTACCGCTCTGCCCCCGTAGACTACGGAAGCCGCGGAGCTGTTGATCACCTCGAAGCGTATGCCCTCCAGAGCCTCTGCAGGATAGCCTTCCGGCACCCCAAAGCCTTGCTCCGCCGCATCCTTCTTGCGTATGATAATGGTCTGAGCAAGCGCCTCGTCTTTAAGGGCCTGGTCTTCCGGCACCTGGAGCACGGTTCCGTCCGCATCATCCGCCGTTGCAGTAAGTATGCAGCTCCAATCGCTCAGGGCGAAGCCGGCAGGCGCAGCGGTCTCCTTAAGCTCGTAGCTGCCGTAAGGAAGGACAGCACCAAGGGAGTAGCTGCCGTCTGCCGCGGTCACCATCTCCGCCACCTTCTGCCCAGGCTCGTACGCGGCACCATCCACAGTAACAGCCGAGCGGGAGACGTTGTAGACGGATATCACCGCGCCGGAAAGCACCGCATCGCCGCTTGGCTCAGCAACCCCTTTAGCAGAATCCAGCTTCCGTCCGCTAATGCCAAAGCGCTTTACGGCTTCCTTTGAAACTGCTGCGTTTACCGCCGCCGGAGCGCCGCCATCCTCTGCGGGCTCCACGCGTATAAGCTGCACGCTCCCGTCCAGAAGGTAGCCTTCCGGAGCGACGGTCTCCTTTATAACAAGGGTGCCGTAGGGCAGCACCACCTGCCCGCCCATCACATAGAGATCGTCCCCGCCTTTTTTGTGGGCCTCATCCATAAAGATGCGGCCTTCCGAGTCAGTTTCGAACTCCCAGCTCCTTGCCGGGATGCCGGATGCTTCTGCGGCCTCCGCGCTGTCAAACAGACCGGCGTAGAAAGCAAAGCTGTAGCGGGCGCCCTGCAGCGCGGCATTTCCCTGAGCTGCAGCGCCCAGGCTGTCCTCCTTGCAAAGCACCAGGCCCACCGGAGCAGCCTTTGGATCGTCCGTAACGGTAAACACCGTATTTTCGTCCCCTACGGTAAACTTTTGCTCCTCCGCAAGCTCAAAGCCGAGCGGTGCCTTCACTTCCTTTACCGTAACTTCCGAGCCTGCTGCGTAAAGCTTTTGCCCCTCAGCGCGCCCCTGAGCATCGGTGGTCAGGGTCTCTACGACCTCGGCTCCGTCCAGCCCCACGCCGCTGAGCAGGAACTCCGCGCCCTCAAGGCTGTAGAGCGCAGACGCAGATATCTGCGGATCCGACGATGCCTTCTGCACCGCCACCGGCACGTAATAGTTGCCGGTAGTAAGCACTGCCGAGGCTTTCTGTTTCATGTTTCCGCTGTTTCCCAGAAACCCCACGCACTTCTGCCATCTGCTGGGCTCCGTGCTGGAGGCCACTATGCCAAGATTCGCAGAATTCCTCGTGTCCTCGGCCGTTACCGAAAGTGTAAAGCTTTTATTGCGGTTCCCGGCCCCGGGCAGGCTTACTCGCAGCACATCCCCGTCCTTTCCGGTAAATCCGCTGATGCTTCCGCCTGCAGCCTCTATCCCAGCCAGACACTCCGCATCTATGCTGTAGCCGCGGTTCATGTTTCTAAGCTTGACAGTGAACTCCCCTGCAAAACTGCTTCCGTCCCACGCAAGCTCCGCGCTCTGCGGCGTTACACTTACGTCCTGCGGCAGCTCTATGCCAAGTATGGCCAGGTTGTACAGATTCGAGTACCAGTCGTAGACCGCATCAGATCCGGACACTCCGGGCTTTGCCCTCATGCGGTTCACCGGGTCCGTTTCGCCCAGGAAGGAGTACCCGAACCCCTGGGTAAGCGGCGATTTTACGCTTACGCCTGTATACGCATGCATGGCGGCCGATGTGGCGTACCTTGCCTGGTCTTCGCTCATCCCGTCCGGTATGTAGTTCGGATAGCCCCAGCAGGCTATTATCATAAGGCCCTTAACGTACCTCTCCACGCTGAGCCCGTCCTGAAGCCTCCCGGCTGCGTTGTCCGCGTTGAGTATGCTGACCATGGCGTCCTGGCCTATGTACTCTGCCAGATCTCCGTCGGAAAAGTACTTTCCGCCCTCCAGGCAGTAGATAATGGGCCCGTCCGGACCGCCAAGCCTGTACTCTTTCTGAACATAATCCACCCAGCTGCCGCCGCTGTAGCGCTGGAAATACACCGTCCTGTCCGTGTAGGTGTACCCGCTGGCAGCAAAAGCCCCGCTCGGCAGAAGCATTACTATAAGCACTGCCAGCACAACTGCTGCCATCCTTACGATCCTTGCTTTTCTCATTGTCCCTCCTTTTGCAAGCATAAAAACAGCGGCCACCTTCAGGCCGCAAATAAGAAAGGAGACCCTTGCGGATCTCCTTAGTCTCTTGATGTTAGTATTATAGCAGGTCCGGGACCTAAAAACAACACAACAATTAACTTTTTATACATTTTTTCCCAGAGCGTTAAGTTCCGGACCGTACTCTATCAGCAGGGCTATATAGTCCTTTTCTCCTATAATATCCGCGTATTCCAGCAGGAAACGCATCTTCCACTTGGTCCAGGTGTTCCTGTGCGCGTGGCTGTACATAGGTTCGGACCAGGAGCTCCCGGCGCCCAGGCCCTTGGTCTTGGTGCCGTGGTTCAGAGTGTGGTACAAAATGCCTTCCCTGTACTCCTTTGGCACTATTTCCAGCGCCCTGTCCACCTCTGCTATGCGCTTTTTAAGCTCTGCTATCTTTATGGCTTTGCTTTCAGTAGGCCTGCCGTACCCGCAGAGCCCCGGGACCTCCATTACAGCCGGAGAAGACGGCCCTATATCCTTTTCTATGAGCCTTAGCATCTCCTTGTTTACGGGGTACTCCTGAAGCTTCATAAGCAGCCAGCTGTATTTGGCGGCTGCTCTGTTGTTGCCCCCAAATGCGTTGCTGACACTCATCCAATATCGCCTGATCCCTGCTGGCCGGCACTTTCTGCCGGGCTGCCGCCGCCTGCAAGCTGTATGTTCCTGGCCGTTACCCATTCGCAGATCTTTTTCATCTCGTAGTCGGTAAAGGTCATGCCTCTGGTGCTTTTCTTGTGGTCCGGAGTCCATTCCCGCACATCGTACTTAGGAGGGCGATCGCACCAGGAAACGTAATTCAGCTCCCTGGTCCAGCCCGCGGCGCTTGCTCTTAAGACGCCCAAATGCTCCACGATCTTGAATGTGATCTCGTCCTTGCCGTTTTCGGAAGGGGCTGCAGCCGCTGCTGCGTTTTGTGTAAGCTGTTCTGACATATCTCTTTCCTTTCTTCCTGTTGGCGAAAGCGATATAATATTACCATTATTGGTAATTAATGTCAATATATCAACTTACATTTTTTTACATTATAGCTGCACGCTGTCGTCCAGCCCGAACAGGTACAGGTAGCTTTCCTTTACCTTGTAGCCGCAAATGCCTTCCAGCGCTTCCTTGTAGAGCTCCAGCTGGGGCAGGTAGTTTGCGCGCAGGTGCTCCGCAGAGCCTTGCGGATCCGACTTATCCACGTAATTGCTCTTGTAGTCCACCAGCACGTAGCCGTCCGCCTCCTTAAAGAAGCAGTCTATGACGCCCTGCACGGCTACCTGGCGGCCGTCCAAATCGGTCTTCATTACGAACGGAGTCTCCTTGAAGACCGCACCGGATGCAACGGCCCGCTTTCCAAGGCCGGATGCAAAGAACGCGCTTATCCTTTCCGGTTCCACGGCCTGCGCCTCCGCATCCGTAAGTATGTGGTTTTCCCTGAGCCTTTCTATGAATACCCCTATGCTTGCGGGGTCCTTGCCCTCCGGCGTGAACGGCAGGTGCTCCATTACCGTGTGGTACGCTGTGCCCTTTTCCGCGCCGGTAAGATGCCCTGCCTTAGGCCTTGTGGGATGCTCCCATTCAGGGTCCGCCTTTGGAGCCTGCATGGCCTCCGCAGCCTTGCCGCGCCTGGACTCCGCTATCTCCGACACCGTGTACTTGCGTTTAAGAAGGTCCGCCGCTGCGGGCTCAAAGCTGAACTCCAGCCTGTTTTTAAGCTCCTTAAGGCTTACAGGCAGCGCGCTCTCGTCTATATCGAAACCGTTTTCTATGCCGAGCCTTATATCGTCTCCGGGGCGCTCCTTTTCCTCTGCGCCGGTAAGGGACTCCAGGCTTATAAGCCTGACCATGGACATTGGCAGAGCCGGAAGCACCATATCCAGGTAGTTCTTGCACTGCGCGCTGCCCACCGTGCTGTATATGCGCTTGCTAAGAACGCCTCTGGGGTCCTTGGACGCAGCGCTCATTACCAGTATATCCCTGGCCCTTGTAAGCGCCACGTAGAGCACCCTTATGTTCTCCGCAAACTCCTCCGCCTTAAGCTTTTCGTCTATTATGCGGAAGCTCATGGGCGTTGCTTTTATGCCGCGCACCGGGTCCGAAAGCTTTATGGAAAGCCCAAGGTCCTTGTGCCTTTTGAAGGGGCTGCGGTCCGGGCCGCCGCCAAGGTCTATCCCCATGCCTGCGAGTATCACCATGGGGAACTCCAGGCCCTTGCTCTTGTGTATGGTCATTATGCGAACGACATCGTCCGCCTCTGTAAGAAGCTTCACCTGGCCGGTGTCCACCCTTTTGCTCTCGGAGATCATGCCTATGTAGGACACGAATCCGCTGATGCCGCCGGCGGTCTCGCTCTCGTAGGTCTCCGCCTGGTCTGCCATTGCGCGCAGGTTGGCTGTGCGCTGCTGGCCTCCGGGCAGTGCCTGCGCAAAGGATGCTATGCCGCTTTCGTGCATCAGCTCCCACACCAGGTCCGAAAGAGGAACGCAGCCGGCCTTTTTGCGCCATCCGGAGAGCTTTTCAAGGAAAGACGCCGCCTTGGCATGAAGCTGCTCCCTGGCCGAAGAAGCGCCGCCCTGGCCTTCAGCCGGGCCCAGAGCAAAGCTCTTCAGCGCATCGTAGTAGGACTGCCTGCGGTCTCCGCCCCAGACTCTTATCCTTGCAAGCTCTTCTGCGGTAAAGCCAAAGCTTGGGAAGTGCATAACTGTAATAAGCGCCACGTCCTGCCGGGGATCGTCTATCACCCTCAGCAGGCTCAGCAGCACCTGTATCTCCGGGGTGTCGAAATATCCCTCTCCGCGCTCCAGATACACCGGTATTCCGCGGTCCGTAAGCACCTTGTAGTAGGTCTCCCCGCGGCTCTTGGCGGAGCGCAGCAGCAGCGCAATATCCCTGTACTCCAGCCTGCGGTCCCCGTTCTTGCCGGCTATCATTCTGCCGTGGTACTCTTGTATAAGATCCGCCGCGTTTATGGCCTCCAGCTCCTCGGCCTTGAAGGCTTCTATCTGCTCGTCTGCCTCGTCCTCGCCCTCTTCAGCCTTCTGGGCTATAAGGCAGAGGCGCGGCTCGTAGCTGTATGGGCCCTCGTAAGGCGTTCCGGCAGCCAGCTCTGCTTTGTCGTCGTAGACGAGGCCGACGGTGCACATGGTCATAAGGCGCCTGAAAATATCGTTTATAGTATCTATAACAGCGGGTTTGCTGCGGTAATTCTTGTTGAGGTCTATTACCCTGGAGTCTGGCTCCGCATCCGTCCGGAACCTGTGGTACTTTGCAAGGAAGATCTCCGGCTCCGCAAGGCGGAACTTGTATATGCTCTGCTTTATGTCCCCTACCAGGAACACGTTGTTGCCCCTGCTTATACGCTTTACCAGCTCTTCCTGAATGTAGTTGCTGTCCTGGTACTCGTCCACAAAGATGTAGTCGAACTTGGCCCTGAATTCGCTGCAGACATCTTCGTGAGCCAGAATGTCCAGGGCATAGTGCTCCGCGTCCGAAAACTCCATGAGCCCTGCGGCAAGCTTTTTGGCGCTGTATCGCTGCGCAAAATCCTCCGTAAGGGCGCAAAGCTCCGTAATGAAGGGCTGCACAAGGGCCAGCTCGTCCTTAAGAGCCTGCATGGAAAGGCCGCCGAACTTCTCCTTCAGCTTCTTGATCAGATCCTTGCCCTTTTCCCTTGCCGCGGTAAATTCCTTCTTGAAGGTGCTGTAGGTGTCCTTTTCGTCCCCTGCAGCCTTCAGGGTCTGATAACTTATGGTAAACAGCCTGCCCAGGCCGTCTTCCGCGCGGCCCTGCGCAAACAGCTCCTGTATGGCCTCCAACTCCGCTATGTCTATCCTGAGCTTTTCCGCAAGCCTTGGAACAGGGCTTATGCCCTCTGCGCCTCCGGACATCAGGCTCCAGCTCTTTTTGAACAGTTCCAGCACCTGGTCCAGAGTCTGAGCCGCGTCTTCCGAAGCCTGAACCATAAGCTCTTCGGGGTCGAAGGCGCTGGTCTTTGCCTTATCCAGCCAGCTTTGCGGGTCCGGCATGCTCTGCAGGAAGGTGTAGAAAGACCTTATCATGTCCTGCACGGCATCGTTGCTGCGGGCGGAACCGTAGTGGTCCAGAAAGTCCAGGAAGGCCTTGTCTTCCGCCTCGAAAAGCTCCTCGAACATCTCCTCCAAGGCCTCGGTCTGCAGCATGTTCCTTTTGTATTCGTCGCAGATCTTAAGATCCGGCGGCAGGCCCAGCACGTGGTAGTAGCTCTTGTAGACGTCTATGGCAAACTTATCGAAGGTGCAGATGCTGTATTTTTCCAGCACGGAAAGAGGGACCTCCTTGCCTATGCGCTGCTTCATTTCTGCCGCAGCCGCGTTGGTGAAGGTTATTATCAGCATGTTCTCCAGCCCGGTGCCTTCTTTTACTAGCTTTGCCACCCTTGCGGTAAGCACTGCTGTCTTTCCGGAGCCGGCAGCTGCCGAAACAAGCAGGTTTTCCCCTCTTGCGTCTATTGCGTCTTGTTGTTCCCTGGTAAATTCCATATCAAATACTGTTTCCGGCGCCTATGCCTGTGTGCAGTGCCCAGTCTATGTTGTAGCCTCCGCAGGGGCCGTCGTAGTCCAAGAGCTCTCCTGTTATGAACAGCCCGGGGGTCTTTACGGACTCGAAGCTGTTCTTGTCCACCTCTGCCAGAGGCACGCCTCCGCAGGTGGTCTGGGCGCTCTTCCAGCCTCTGGTGCCTGTTATCTCAAAGCGCAGGTCCTTGCAGAGCACGGCCATGGCAGCCGGGCCCTTGAGACCTGTTGCGGCCAGCTCGGCTTTTCTAGTGTGCAGGTAGTCCTTGAGTTTTGCGGGAAGCAGCCAGTCCAGCCCGCAGCCGAAAGTGTCCCTTCTGGCCGGCAGGAAGGCCTTCAGCTCTTCCGCGGTCTTTTCCGGGAAGAGGTCCAGGCTCAGAACAAAGCTGCTGCCCTCTTCTTTTCTGAGCTGCCTTGCCAGGTCCATTACGCATATCCCGGAGATGGAGTCCTTGGTGAACTGAACCTCTCCGGAGGAGCTTGCTAGCGCCGTTTCTGCGGCGTCGCCCTGAGCCGGCCTTTTTATTACCGTGGCTTTGGCGCGCACTCTGACTCCGTGCAGCTCCTTTATATCTTCCGCGCAGACCATACCGTCCAGCGCGGGTATCGGTTTGATGATGCTGTGACCCAGGCTTTGCGCAAACTTGTAGCCGTCTCCGTAGCAGCCGTACTGTATGCCAGCCTTGCCGCCTGTTGAAAGCACCAGCTTTGCGGACTCAAAGGCCCTTCCGTCCTGGCATTCTACCACAAAGCCCTGTTCTTTTTTCTGTACAGAAATGACGCAGGCTCCGCAGACTATATCCGCTCCTGCCCTTTTTGCGGCGCGCACCAGGGCTTCCGCCACCGATGCTGCCTCAAAGCTCCTTGGGTATATGCGGCCTTCTTCCTCCGCAGACTCTATTCCCGCGTGACCCTGCATCCAGGGCACTGTTTCCCAGCTCCACCTTGCCGCGGCGTTGCTGAAATTGCAGCGCCCGTTGCCCGTGGCGTAGATCTTCCTGGCCGGAATGTCGTTCCTCTCCAGGACGGCAGTCTTCAGGCCTCTTTCAGCCGCGCAGACAGCTGCCGCCAGCCCGGAAGGACCGGAACCTATAACTAAAACATCATACTTCATGACTATTCCTCTGCTTGACAAACAGCGCCGGTTTAAACATAATTAAATCAGCCGCATCTTTAACTTATATTTTACCACAGGCGGCGCTAAACGCACAGCAATAAAGCAGGCATGTCCTGCAAAAGATAAGAGGAAGAGTATGCTTACAGGAAAACAAAGATCATATCTCAAGAGCCTTGCCACAGAGCTGGACACCACAGTCTATATCGGCAAAGCCGGACTTACGGAAACTGTTATCAAGGAGATGGACGATTACCTTGCCGTTCACGAGATGGTAAAGGTAAAGATCCAGGAGGGTTCGGAGATCACGCCCAAGGATGCCGCCAACCAGGCAGCCGCAAAGCTTGGCGCGGAGTACGTGCAGGCCATAGGCCGCAGGTTCGTGCTCTACAGGCCGGCAAAGGTAATAAAGATCTTCCTGCCCAAATAGCTTAAAAGGGGGTAATTTCAATGGCAGACGAGCTTCGCATTGAACAATTTACAGAGATAGGTTTCGAACACGCAACGTTTTTCGACCCCGCCCAGCTGGAGTTCCGCCAGGAGGTGCGCGACATGTGCTCCGCGGACAAGTGCCAGCAGTACGGAAAGAACTGGGCCTGCCCGCCCGCATGCGGCGACATTTCCCAGTCTGTGGAAAAGGCTAAGAAATACAGCAAGGCGGTCATGATCCAGACCACTGCTACCATGGAGGACAGCTTCGATTTCGAGACCATGATGCAGGCTGCCAAGGACCACAAGGAGCGTTTCTTTGAGGCAGCCAAGCTGGTAAGGACTGTGGACCCGGACTGCCTGCCTATGGGAGCCGGCGGCTGCAACATCTGCCGCAAGTGCACCTACCCGGACGGGCCCTGCCGCTTCCCGGGCAGAGCGTTCACATCCATGGAGGCCTACGGGCTCTTCGTTTCCGCTGAGTGTAAGAAGGCAGGCCTGGAGTACAACTACGGCCCCAACACCCTCACCTACTCCTCCTGCATCCTCTACAACTAACCCCCGCGCATCAGGGCGCATCAGGGGGACGGTTCTTCCGATGCCTAAGAAACGCCCGGGCCGGCACTTCGGGGACGGTTCTTTGGTGCCAAAAAATTTATCATAGGGGACGGTTCTCTATGCTGTTTTCAGCAAGGGGGACGGTCCTCTTTTAATTTGGAATGCAGCCGGTGCGGGCCAGGCCTTTAAAAGCCCGCTGAGCACTGTTAAAGCACAGTTTGCTGCCTGAGGCTCTCCGCAGGAGCAGCCGATGTCCGGCTTTGGGGCTAGAGGCCGAGCGCAAGGCGCAGCCATTTACGGCAAGCCTTAGCGCTAAGCGAGAAGCGCATAGGCGCTTCGAACGGGCCAGACGCGCGGTCGAGGCCGAAAGCCCCACGAGCCGGCTAACAGCGGCGCGTGCGAGGACTTAGAGCCGAAGGCAGCAACCTGTGTTTTAGAAATGTTCAGCAGGCTGCTGAAAAAGCCTGAGACTCGAACCCGGCTGAAAGTACAATAAAAAGAGGACCGTCCCCTATGCGTTTTTCAGCATAGAGAACCGTCCCCCTGATGCGCGGAGTTTATCTGATGAAGTTGGTGAATACGCGGTCTTCCTGGGCGGGGAGGCCGTATTTTTCTTTGCCCAGCGCTATGGACTTCATCAGGAAGCTCATGTTTTCCGCCAGCACCCTTACAGTTCGCATGCCCTCGGCGTCCTGGGCAGCCTCGCCGGGCGCCCTGCCGTAGACCATGTTCCAGTACTGGGAAGAAGCCACCGGCATGCCGCTTATGGTAAAGTACTTGTTCAGCTCGTCAAAGGTAGCAGAGCTTCCGCCGCGCCTTGCAACGCAGATCGCAGCGCCAACCTTCATGGTAAGATCCGCCTGGCAGCTGTAGAAGAGCCTGTCCAGCACGGAAACAAGAGCGCCTCCCGCGGAAGCGTAGTGCACCGGGCTTCCTATCACAAGACCGTCCGCTGCGGCAAGCTTTTCCGCAAGCTGCGGCACCAGCTCGTCCTGAACGCAGTGGCCCACCTTGGCGCAGGCTCCGCACGCCAGGCAGCCCTTTACAGCAAGCCTTCCCACATTAACGATCTCCACCTCTATGCCGTTCTTTTCGAAGACCTTCTTCATCTCCTCCAAAGACAGCGCAGTGTTGCCCTTCTCCCTTGGGCTTCCGTTTATCATCAATACCTTCATATCCAGTCCTCCTTTACTGTTTTATATAATTTTACAACCTTGGCGCCGCGCACGCAACCACAGCTTACTTCGCCAAAAGTACACAATATTATATTATCATTTTCACAGCGGTTATGATAGAATATCTTGAAAGGAGGCGGTCGACAATGAAGATCAAACTCAACGAGAACGCAGAAGTAGTAAAAACAGTAAGAGAAGGCCTCAAGGCTAAAGGCGGCTACTGCCCCTGCCGCATGGAGCGCACACCGGATACAAAGTGCATGTGCAAAGAATTCAGAGATCAGATAGCAGACCCCAATTTCGAGGGCTACTGCCACTGCATGCTTTACTATAAATCTAACGAGGAGGACGATAAAAATGAATGAAATAACCGTAACAAGCTCAAACTTCCAGGCTGAAGTCCTGAATAGCGATATCCCCGTACTGGTAGACTTCTGGGCAACCTGGTGCGGCCCCTGCAAGATGCTCTCACCCATCATAGACCAGATCGCAGAGGAAAAAGCAGGCGTGCTGAAGGTAGGCAAGGTAAACGTAGACGAAGAACCGCTGCTCGCAGGCCAGTTCCGCATCTCTGCCATCCCCACAGTCATCATGTTCAAGGGCGGCCAGGCTGTTGACCAGTTCATGGGTTACATGCCCAAGGACCAGGTAGAAGCCTTCGTAGCAAAGTACCTGTAGACCGCAAGCCGGCTTAAGCAGCCAAAACCCCAAAGCATTCAAAAACGGAGCCTTTTCCTGGCTCCGTTTTGTATTGCCGTAAAACTTTAGGTCTGACTAGATATTATTGGATTCCGTGCTCTTTACGTACTTTTTGGCAAATATCTTCTGCAGGAAGCTGTCCTCCTTGCAAAGCAGCGGGTTCTGCCAGGTGCCCTCGTCGAAATGCCTGGTTGCGGCAGCCAGGTTCTCCCCGTGCGCGTAGGAAAGCGCAATGTCCCTGCCGACCATGGAGAACAGGAAAGGCTTGTCCGCCCTGCGCTCCTCTTCCGTAAGGCAGGCCAGCTTGGTGTCCCCGTTAATGTAGTACTCCACCATGGGTTTAACGAAGGGACAGCCCGCCAGGGAGAAGTAATAGGTGTTGCGGCCAGGCCTGGTGTTGATCTCCAGGAACCTGGGCTCTCCGTCCACGCCGTCCATAACATCGAAGTTGGCAAAGCCCTCGTATTTCCACTCTTTCAGAAGCTTAGCGGCGCTGTCCAGGATCTTAGTGTACTTCCTGCGCCCAAGGATGACCAGCGGGTTTCCTATACCGGTCTTGGTGTGGCTCTGCAGTATAACATCCCCGGTAACGCCAACCAGCATGTTGCCTTCAGCATCGGAGAAAGTGGTTATCGTGTGCAGGGATTCGTCGTCTGTTGCAAGCATCTCCTGCAGCAGCAGCGCGTGCGCGTAGGGCGAAGCCTGCAGATCCTTGATTATGCGCACCAGCTGATCCGCGTCCTTTATCGTATAGATCTTGTGCTGGTCCGGAATGTTGGCAAAGTGCCAGTCCGCGGAATTGGACGGCTTGGCTATCAGCGGATACTCCAGGGTCCTAAGCTCCTCAAAAGAATCGATCTGAGTAAGCCCCGCAAGCTCCTCCTCCAGCTTGTAACCATTGAAGCACCATGCTCTGGTCTTTGGGAAAGGCACGCCAAGCTTAGCGCAGTAGGAATAGAAAATATCCTTCTGGCTTATCTTGTCCAGCAGGGGGAAATCTATGGCAGGAATGTAGTAGCCGAGCGCCGTCAGCTCCTCCTTGTGCTTAGAGAGCGTCCTTATGCGCCAGTCTCCGGTGCCGCTGAAAACTATAGGAGCAGCGTCCTTAAAGCGCGGAGCGTTCTTCTTCAGCCAGTCCACAAGTACGTCCTCTTTATCTATCCCGGGGACTATCTCGCAGTCCAGGAACTTGCTGAGCGATACATACCTTGCGTTTACGCTTGAAAGCAGCAGGCTCTTTACGCCGTAGTGCTTGTAGAACTCCCTTGCGTAGGAATAGCCAAGGGTGTCCGAGCCCATAACTATGGGAACTATCTTTTTACTCAAATCAGACCTCTTACTGTGCTTACGGCGCCGTTTAGGGCGCCGCAGAATACTTATTTATACTTGGGGGCTGTAAAGGGTTCCACGCCCGGATATATCCTGATGCGGTCCTTTGAAGTCTTTGCGATCTCTCCGAAGTCCTGGAGCTTTTCTTCTCCGCGCAGCACTCTCAGAGCGCCTGCAGCCAGAGCTTCCATCTCTATCTCTCCGGGCATTATCTCCACAGGAGCTATGAAGCTTACGTGGTCCTTGATGTACCCGCTTATGAACTTGGAGTAAGCAATGCCGCCGGTTAGAACTATGCAGTCTACCTTGCCTGCTACGCTTGCAGCAAGGGCGCCTATGTCCTTGGCAACGTTGAACGCGAATGCCTCTATTATGAGCTTTGCGTAGCCATCGCCGTCGTCCGCCATCTTCTGGGCCTGCTGAACGTCTGCGGTTCCAAGGTGAGCAACGAAACCTCCGCCGCCGTGGAACTTCTTCATCATTTCCTTTTCGGTATACTTGCCGCTGTAGCAGAGCGTTACAAGGTCCTTGGCGCTTATTCCGCCGCCACGCTCCGGATAGAAGCTGCCTTCGTCGTCGTTGATGCTGTCTATGTTGAGACCGTCCTTGTAGAGCCTTACGGAGCCGCCTCCGCCGAGGTGTGCAACTATGATGGTGCTCTCGTGGAAGTTCTTGTGCAGGAAATCGTGGGCGCACTTTATAGCCATGGCTCTGGTGTTGAGCATGTGGCCTACGGTGTAGTGCGGAAGCTCGGGAACGCCGCTGACCCTTGCAAGAGGTATCTTTTCGTCTGTGCCTATAGCATCGTAGATGCAGGCAGGGATACCGTACTTCTTGTGCAGCTCGAAGGCTATAAGGCTGCCCAGAAGAGACGCGTGCTTAGCGTTGTCTTCCGGCCTGGTAAGATAGTCTATCATCTGCTGATCTATAGCTATAGCTCCGTGCGGGCAAGGCAGTATGTTGCCTCCTCTGGAGCAGACTGCTGTGAAGAAGTTCTCGTTGATGCCGTTGTCGTGAAGGTAGCCGAAGACCTTCTCCTTGCGGAAATCGAACTGGTCCAGGATATCATCGAACTGGGACAGTTCCTCTGTAGTGTGTCGGATAGTAGCCTTGATCAGCTCGGATTCGTTGACATACACCGCAATTTTGCTGGATGTGGATCCGAGGTTGAGAACAAGTATCCTCTCGATATTCATAAGTTTCCTCCGTAACGATCAAAATACTCTTCTGATATGCCTATTTAATGTATTATACCATAAAGCGCAGTGCTGAAAAAGTATAATCCATTCTAAAAACACTGTTTTGTCATATTTGCGCCGTTTGGGGCCTGTATAATTGGATTTGTCTTTAAATACGATTCATAGTATAATATTAGAAATACTATTTGGTGAATAATATGATAAGAATATACCCATCAGTTTTCAACGGAACACTAAGAGCACCTGCTGCCGTGGCTCACGCGCAGAGGCTGCTTTTCATGTCCGCAATACCGGCGCTGGACACCACGGTGTGCAATGTTCCGGAATGCGATGCCATAGACGTTGCCATAGACTGCCTTAAGGCCCTGGGCTGCGAGGTGCAGCGCTTCGGCTCCAACTGCACGGTAAAGCCGTTCCCAAAGAACGTTCCGGTGCAGGCTGTGCAGTTCGATTTCAAAGGCAGCTCAACATCCTCCAGGATATCCATGGCGCTTGCCGCAGCTTTCGGTATCAAGGCAGACTGCAAGGCCTCCGTTACGGAGCACAACATGAAGAGCTTCTCCCTTACCAGCCGCATGGCGCTGCGCGGGGTCAAGTTCACGGCCTTTACGCTGCCCTTCTCCATGCAGGGAAGGATGGAGCCCGGAGAGTACGTGCTTGAAGGCGACGAAGGCTCTCAGTTCATAAGCGCCCTTCTTATAGCGCTCCCGCTCCTCCACGACGACAGCACCATTAAGCTCAAATCTCCGCTCGTGGACACATCCTTTGTGGAGCTTACCATAGAGTCCATGGAGAACTTCGGGGTGCACGTGGAAAAGACAGACACTGGCTACTTCATCCCGGGCAGGCAGTACTACACCTCCCCGGTAAGCATAACCGCAGAGAACGACTGGGGTCTGGCGTCCCTTTGGATAGCTGCAGGCGCCGCCTGCGGTGAGGGCAACGGCAAGGTAGTTGTTACAGACCTTCCGGCCATATCCCCTCAGCTTTACAGAAATGTTACAAGGGAGCTGCCGCTCATAGCCCAGGACTTTGCAGAGCTGGATTTCGATGCTTCCGACTGCCCAAGCCTTGCCACCTACTACGCGGCAATGGCTGCTGTTAAGGGCGCTACGGTAAGCATCGGCGGAGTTCCGCAGCTCAGAAGCAAGGAGTCGGACAGGCTCAGCGTAATGCACGAGATCTGCAAAAAGCTCGGCCAGCGCTCGGAAGTAACCGCAGACGGCCTTAAGATAACAGGTACAGGCGCTCCAAATTACAAGGAAGACACCGTCCTGGACTGCCACAGGGATCCCTGGGTGTTCATGTCCATGGCCCTGGCTGCAGCAAAGCTCACAAAGCCCATAATACTCAACGACGAAGACTGCGTGGACAGCATCTACAGAAACTTCCTTGCAGACTACAGCGCCCTGGGCGGAAAATACGAGATCATAAAAGAATAATTCGCGATGACTATAGAAGAACTTAAAAAGAAACTGGACGAAGCCCATTATATATACGACGACACCCTTGTTACCACCCTGGCAGTTGCCTTAAAGCTGGGCAGGCCCCTTCTCATAGAGGGCGCCGCAGGCGTTGGCAAAACAGAGGTGGCAAAGGTCATGGCCTACGCGCTCGGGCGGGATCTTGTACGCCTGCAGTGCTACGAGGGCCTGGACGAATCCAAAGCCATTTACGAGTGGAACTACCAGAAGCAGCTGCTCTCCATACAGGTGGACCAGAGCCTTGCAAAGCCTGCAGGCACGGACAGCAAAGCTGAAAGCGCAGCTCTTACCAAGTCCCTCTTCTCCGAGGACTACCTTCTGGAAAGGCCGCTGCTCAAGTCCATACGCTCCGAAAAGCCGGTCGTTCTCCTTATAGACGAGATAGACAAGGCGGACGAGGAATTCGAAGCCTTCCTTCTGGAGCTTCTTTCCGAAATGCAGGTAACCATCCCGGAGATAGGCACTATCAAGGCCAGCTCCACTCCTTTTGTGGTGCTCACATCCAACAGGGCAAGGCCCCTTTCCGAGGCTCTGCGCCGCAGGTGCGCCTACCTTTACATCAAGTATCCCGATATAGAAAAAGAAGTTGCAATAATACAGGCCAAGCAGCCCGGAACATCCGACAGGCTGGCTCTTGCAGTTGCCCAGGCCGTGCACGATCTGCGCGAAAACGACAACATACTCAAGAAGCCGTCCATAGCTGAGACCCTGGACTGGATAGCAGCCCTGGAGGCTCTGGGCGCCGTGGATCTTACACCGGACATGATAGCAGGCACCGCCGGATTCATCCTCAAGAACGAGGAGGACATGGAGGAGCTGCTGGAGGCCGGGGACTGCGGCTGCCACCACGAGGACGGCCAGCCCTGCGGACATCATCATGGGCATTGACAACGATATTTACCTTACCCATATGGCAGAATTCATACGCCTCCTCTCCGAGGAGGGTTTTTCTGTTGGGACAAAGGAAGTGGCGGACTGCTGCGAGGCTCTGCAGTTCGTGGGCCTGGAGGATAGAAGCGTGGCAAAAGCCGCCCTCCGCACCATATGCGCAAGGTCCCAGGCGGAGATAGACAGGTTCGACCAGCTCTTTGACGCTTTCTTCGTAAGCTCGGACCAAAAGCTGGAGAACCTCAAGCGCGCCATGAAAGAGCAGCAGGAGCTTGCTGAAAAGCGCCGCCAGGCTGCGGAAGAGCTCGCAAAAGACAGCAAGTACATAGATTCGGACGATAACACCATAAACATCTACGCAAACCTTCCCGAAGAGGAAAAAGAGCGCCTGCGCCGCTTTATGGACAAGTTCAGAGGCCACGCAGACCGCAACCCCAAGCTCTACGAGGGTTTTATTCGCTCCGTTTTCATGAAGTCCATAATGGAGCAGCAGCTTCTTATGGAGGACCAGGAACTTGGCGTGCAGGCGGTGGACCCGGAGGTAGGCCTTATGTTCCGGGACATCTCCCAGATCAGCGACCACGAAATGCCACGCGCCATCTCCATGATCCAGAAGGTAACAAAACAGATCAACGGAGAGCTTTCCGCCAAGAAGAGCAGGCGCGGCAGCAGCAGCGTGCTGGATTTTAAGCGCACCATACGCAAGGGCCTGGAGACCGGCGGCAGCCTAATACGCCTTAAATACAGACACAAAAGAGCCAGAAAGCGCCACCTTGTGCTTTTGTGCGATGTTTCCGGCTCTATGATACAGTTTTCTGAGTTTGCGCTCCGCTTTATCAAATCCCTTTCGGACGTGGCGGAGAGCTCCAGGACTTTTATTTTCTCTGAAGATATGGTGGAAGTGGACCCCTTTGCGCTGCAGAACATGGACATGTTTGTGCAGTACGTGCGCACCACGGGGCTCTACGGCAAGGGCACGGACCTTGGCAGCGCGCTGGCAAAGCTCTGCGCTCTGCGGCCGGCTGCGCTTGGAGCGTCCACCACCCTGCTGATACTCTCCGACGCCAAGACCGTAAAGCTGGAGGACGCCCAGGCCGCCATGATAACTGCTAACCAGATGGCTGGAGATGTCGTCTGGCTCAATCCCATACCGCAGCGCAAGTGGAAGCATCTGCGCAGCGTCCAGACTATGGAGCTTTTATGCCGCATGGTCCCCTGTAGCACGCTTTCGGAGCTTGCCAGGGAGTGCAGGAAACTGGTCCTGAGCTAAAAGCTGTTGAACCAGGTATTTATTATTTCCTCGGCTTTCTGCCTATCTGCCCAGTCGCAAATAGTTCCGATACTGTAGATGCAGTTGTTCTTGGCCAGCATTGCACCGAATACCGCACTGTTATCTTTTGTGGTAAAGCCGCTGTCCCTGCCGAGCGGTACCGTGTTCTTTTTGACGACTCCATTGTATCCGTTAGAATTCGTTGCAAGGCTGACAGTCCATGTGCCATCGTCTATATAAGTCCCGCCAGTGCGGCATCTTGCGTCTTTAAAAGGATTAATAAAGATCCGGGCATGCTCTTCCACATATATTTTTTCATCTTTACTCCTGATCTCAAACTGGCAATACTCCAACAAGAAATCATCCGGAGAACATCCTTCTGGCGCCATTCCACCAAAGTTGACAAAGACTTCACCTTTGTCATATGGGTAATACATCTTCTCGTAGTACTTGCAGCCTATGTATTCAAGAGCCTCTTCCTGAGTTGCAAATTTACGCCCGTCAGATACTTCATATAGATCCAGTACTTCTTTATTTCCGTCTTGATCATATTGGACATGCATCTTACGGCTTTCTATTTTATCTTTAAGGATCTTCCTGGCGTCATCCATTACAGGGCCCTTGATAACGTTGGGGTGTACAGGAAGTGCATATACATCTACAGCAATAAAATTCACCTGTTGGCCGTCTATTGTCATTGTTCGCCTTTCGGCATTGACTTCAGATGACCTGTATAAACTGAACGGCAAAGTTATAACGCCGCTGGCAAAGGCTATTGCTCCAAGCGCTAATACAAGTGTTGCCGCTATTAGCACCGCTGTCAGGCGCTTTCTTTTGAGCCTCCTGCTCTTAAAACGCCCGCCGGCTGCAGCTGCCTGCCCTGATACATGGCTGCCTGGCGCGGCATCCAAAATGAACAGATCTTCTGTTTCAGTTAATGCATCAAGTACTTTTTCGCCTATCATAGTTCGAATCCCCCTTGGTCCAGCCTGTCCTTCAAAGCTTTGCGGCAGCGGTGAAGTGTCACCCTCACATTAGATTCCGTAAGTCCCATATCCTCCGATATCTCCCGCACACTCATAAAGTACCAGTAACGCTTGATGAATACCCTTCTGTCCTTTTCCCTGAGACTGCGCAGGAACTCCCTTATCAGAGATGAAAGATCTATACGGCCGATGACCGAGTCTTCCATGCTGGCGCCATCGGACAGTTCCGCCAGCTCCTCCAGGGCTTCTGTTACATTGCCATTGCCCCTTTTCTCGGTTTTTGCACGGCGCCATCTGTCCAGGGCGCTGTTCCTTACGAGCTTGCCCAGATAGGTCTGGAGCATTTCCGGCCGCGCTGGAGGGATGGTATTCCAGGCAGCAAGAAGCGCATCGTTTACGCATTCCGCGGCATCTTCTTCGTCCTGAAGGATGTTGCGCGCTACAGTCATCAGGTAGCTTCTGTATTTAGTTTCAGTCTCTCTGAGCGCGCTTTCGCTGCGCGACCAATAGAGTTCGATTATTTTTTCGTCATCCATGATCAATCAGCATGTGCCTTTCACCCTTATACACGCAGGCACCCTGCTTTATGTTACAACAAAACCTTAAAACTGTGCTGTTTTCGACTAAAGAAAAGCGGGCCCGCAATGGACCCGCTGTTTGTTTGTCTGAAAAACGGAACTTTTGGAACCGACCCCTATATCAGTACTTGCCGAGGGAGCCGGAGAGCTGATCGTTGGGGGTGTCTGCGAAGCTGTCGTCTCTGCCGGGCAGGACGGCGTTGAGCACCAGTCCTACGATGGAGGCAACTGCAAGGCCGGAAAGGCTTACAGAACCGATGGCTATGGAGCCTGCTTCGCTGTAGCCGATACCGATCGCAAGGCCAAGGATCAGAGCTGCTATGATAACGTTTCTGGACTCCTGGAAGTTGGTCTTGTTCTCAACTACATTGCGTACACCTACTGCGGAGATCATTCCGTAGAGTATCAGAGAAACGCCGCCTATGGTAGCGGAGGGCATTACCTCAATGATAGCCGCAAACTTCGGGCAGAAGGACAGGACTATAGCGTAGATAGCTGCCAGCCTGATAACGAACGGATCGTATACCTTGGTAAGAGCAAGAACGCCGGTGTTCTCGCCGTAGGTGGTGTTTGCGGGAGCTCCGAACAGAGCTGCGATAGCTGTTCCTACGCCGTCTCCGATGAGTGTTCTGTGCAGGCCCGGATCTTCAATGAAGTTCTTGCCAACTGTGGAACCGATAGCGGAGATATCGCCTACGTGCTCCATCATGGTGGCAACTGCGATAGGAACGATGGTGATTATAGAGGAGAGCAGCAGGTTGGTGTCTACATTGCCGCTTGTGAACAGTCCGAATACGGTGTTCTGCATCTGGACAGGAAGTCCTATCCATGCAGCTTCCTTAACGAGAGTCCAGTCTACACCTCCTGTTACGGCAGCAACCACATAGGATGCGACTACACCCATGAGTATGGGGATGATCTTGATCATGCCCTTGCCCCAGATATTGCAGACGATTACAACAACTATGGCTACCAGAGCTATCCACCAGTTGTCATCGCAGTTGTTGATAGCGGAAGGTGCAAGGTTGAGGCCTATTGCTATGATTATAGGACCGGTAACTACCGGCGGGAAGAACTTCATTACCTTCTTGCTGCCTACTGCCTTGCAGATGAGTGCAAGTACAAGGTAGAGCAGGCCTGCGCATGCAACGCCTACGCAAGCATAGGTAAGGGACTGAGCCTCTGTGTAGCCTGCAGCAACGCCGGCAGCCTTAACAGCTGCGTATCCGCCCAGGAACGCGAAGGAAGAACCAAGGAATACAGGAACTTTTCCGCCTGTTACAAGGTGGCAGAACAGAGTTGCGATACCTGCAAACAACAGTGTAGCGGAAACTGAAAGTCCTGTGATGATAGGAACAAGAACTGTTGCTCCGAACATCGCAAACATGTGCTGAAGACCAAGGACCAGTGTCTTGCCTGTTCCAAGCTCTCTGGCGTTATAGATAGCGCCGTTTTTTTCACCCATTTTAGAATCTCCTTTTACTTAGAGTACAGATTGACGCACATTTGCCCGTCGAACTCCGTAACTTGCACAGAAACGATCTCGCTTCTTGAGGTAGGCACGTTCTTGCCGACGTAGTCCGCCCTTATGGGCAGCTCCCTGTGGCCTCTGTCCACCAGAACAGCAAGCTGTATCTGCGCGGGACGGCCCAGAGCGCTTACGGCATCGAGCGCTGCCCTGGAGGTGCGCCCGGTGTAGATGACATCGTCTACAAGGATGACTATCTTGTCTTTTACGGAAAAATCGACTTTGGTCTCGTTAACGTGGGGCACCACGTCCTTCTCGGAGAGATCATCGCGGTAGAGAGTTATATCCAGCTCCCCTACAGGGATCTCCGAGCCCTCGATCTCTCTGATGTTTTTGGCGAGCTCCATTGCAAGAGGAACTCCCCTGCGCCTTATGCCAAGGAATACGATGTTCTCCGCACCCTCGTTCTGTTCGAGGATCTCGTGGGACATGCGCTTGAGCGCGCGGTGCATGGCTTCTTCGTTCATGAGCTGAGCCTTGGGTTTGAGATCTTTTTCCATAAAAAACCGCCTTGCCTACCGGCAAGACGAACCATCTGTGTGCGTTTGGAACGCAGGTGTATTGCTCAATCTTGTCGGTATCTCTGTACCAACTTAAAGACTTATAATTACGCCTTGATTGTAGCATCAGGAGGGTGTTTAGTCAAGGATTTTGGGGCTTTTCGAGGGACGAAAATCGAGCCCGAAAGCGAGCTATAAATTTTTCTTATATACTAAAAACGCACGCTTATTTTACTTGTTTAACAAAAAAAATATATTTTCCCGGAATCCATTATGTCAACTTTTCGGGCTATATTTTTTTGTTCGCGAAAAGTTTTCAACAGGTCCCAGAGGGTATTGAAATTGCGCCTTCCGGGCCGTTTTGCATCTTTTTACCAGTGAGTTTTCCGCAGTTTTCCACCACAGCCTGTGGAAAAGTTTAAAACCCCAAACCCGTTGAAATTACTGGTGTTCCACAAGTTCTCTGCGCTGTCAACCCACAAGTTTTCCACAGAAAACGAAATTCGTGGGGAAAACTGTATTCTGCTACTTGACACGCTAAATTTAACTTATTTTTTGCGCCAACTTTATATAAATCATTCTTTGGTGAAAATCTGCACAAGCGCCCCGCTATATGATAAAATATACTCAGAAGATCAAGGGGGTTCAGATGAGACTCAATAAATATATAGCTCATTCAGACATAGTGTCGCGCAGGAAGGCAGACGAGCTTACCGCTGCGGGCAAGGTAACGGTAAACGGCGCGGTCATGACCCAGCCCGGCTACGATGTGCAGCCCGGGGATATAGTTATGGTGGAGGGAAAGCTCGCCACCGCCGCGGAAAAGCTCTGCTACTACGCTCTCAATAAGCCGGCCGGCTACGTTACCACCGCCAGCGATGAAAAAGGCCGCCCAACGGTGCTGTCCCTTCTTACGGATGTGGACGTCAGGGTCTATCCTGTGGGCAGGCTGGACTTCGACACCTCCGGCCTTCTGATACTCACCAACGACGGAGAGCTGGCCAACCGGGTGATGCATCCGAAGGGAGAGGTCAAAAAGACTTACCTTGCCAGGATTGGCGGAAGGCTCACGCCGCAGCAGCTGGACATGCTCAGAAGCGGCGTCCAGATAGACATACCTCTCTACGGCGCGGACAAGGGCAAGACTAAAAAATATAAAACGCGCCCCGCGGAGGTGGAGGTCCTGGACGAGAACGCCTCCCAGAGCGTGGTGCAGATAGTCATCAGCGAGGGCAAGAACCGCCAGGTAAGGAAGATGTTTGCGGCTGCAGGCCACAGGGTGCTGGCCCTGGAGCGCGTAGCCATAGGAAATGTAAAGCTCGGGCGCACCAAGCCCGGGAACTACCGCAGGCTTACTGCCGCGGAGATAGAAGAGCTCAGGAACAGCTGAGGAGGACCTTCAATGTCTGTATTTGATACACGCAAGAATTATACTATAGGGACTGTAAAGCCGGTAAAGCAGACCACTACCGGAACGCCGGAGCTTCAGAGCTGGACTTTCAGGTTCGAGGCGCTGCCAAAGACCCTGGAGGAGCTGCAGGCCCTGAACATCTGCGACCTTTCTCAGCCGCAGAACACCGCGGCCCTGACTTTGCTTGCGCTCTGCGTGTTCCACGAAAACCAGCAGGAGTGCTTCCGCATGCTGGACTTTCTGAACGGCCCCATGCCTTTCAGCGCCATGGAAAAGCAGTTCCTGCAGGAACGCTTCATGGAGGGCGGGGACTACATCCCCTTCTCCTACTTTAAGGGTGCCACGCCGGAAAACGACTACAAGCCGGAGCAGCCCTACACGCTTGTTATAAGCGAGCAGGCAAACTCCAGGGCGGATCTGAGCATCGGGTATCTGACGCTGTACTTTAAGAGCGGCGGAGCAGACACGGCGCGCCACATAAAGCTGCGCCAGAAGGACTCCAACCGCAACTGGTACTTCTACGAGCAGTTCCTGATGGTCGGCATCAGGCGCCCCGCTTCCAAGGACCCCTGGGCATAATTAAAGGGGACGGTTCTTCTTCATCTTTTAGCAATTTCTGCCAAAAGATGAAGAGAATGCGTCCCCTATTTCTTTTTTTTGTTATCTTTGCTTCAGCTCTTCTACGCGCGCTGCAATGGCGGGCTTGGCATCTTCCATGATGTCCTTCCAGCCGTCCTCGTAGTAGAAGGTCAGATCGTCTATGTCTTCGGTCTGAATGCGGCGGCAGTAGCCGTCAAGCATCCTGAAATCCTTTTCGTAGCAGTGGAAGCTGTTGGCCCTGTGGGAATAGGTGCCCATGGGCACGCCCAGCTGCTCCGCAAACCTTGCCTGGAGCATTATCAGGGCGAAAGCGTTCATGAACGTGGCCTTGCAGGCGTCGTTGCTGCGGAACATTACCACGCAGTCCAGCTTGCCACCTCTGATAAAGTACTGTATGTGCTGCAGGCAGGCCGGGTCTTCCGAAGCGGAATCCTTGCGCCAGTCGCGGATCAGGAGGACTGCTCTGCGGCTGCTGGGGTTGCGCTTAAGCTCTTCCACGATAAAGGGGAACTGCTCCGCCATCCTCTCGTGGTAGGTGTAGGCCCACTTACCGGCTGCCACCTCAAAATCCAGTATGCCGTCCAGCATCTCCTGGCGGTACTGCTCCAGCTCTTCCGGGCCGCCTATGAACAGCTTGCTGATCATGGGCTCCTCCAAGGGGTGTGCCACCTGGAAGGTCATGGACAGCTCCTTTTGAGTGGTGTTCCAGTCCGCGCAGTCGGAGATCTCTCCCTGAGTGCTGAGCGCCTCCAGTGCTTTATGATACGCTTCCGGCAAAGTATCGCCGAAGATCAAAACTTCCTTCATGTATGCCTCCATCTGAATGACAATTGGGGACGGTCCCGAATTGTCATTTTTACATTTTATTCCATAAAGTGAAGAAGAACCGTCCCCTATAACGCAAAAAGTGAAGAAGAACCGTCCCCTATAACGAGCGCAGGTAGCTGAATATCATGGCGCAGGCTACGGTGTTGCGGCCGCCTTCCGGGACTATGATGTCCGCCAGGCGCTTGTAGGGCTCCACGTATGTCTCGTGCATGGG
>JAZQIH010000006.1:0-26582 GCA_045541015.1 Anaerovoracaceae bacterium
AGCAAGAACTTTTTTCATAACTGTGTACATCCTTTCATTATTTAAACAATACACTTAATTGTCGCAAGAGAGGGGTCTTCCCATCTCTCGGTGCCATTATATAAAACGACTGCACGTCAATCCACAATGTTTATTGCATAACTCTGATTCAAAAAACGTATGAAATCAGTAGGCGGGCATTACATCCGCAGTTTAATTGTGTTATCATATAGAATGTAGTTATTTGTACGGAAGATCTTCACCGAAGGCATATAAAGGGGCAGTTATGAAGATAGACAATATAGAATGTTTCCTTACACTTGCAAATACTCTTAATTATACCGAGGCTGCGGACAGGCTCTATATAACCCAGTCTGCTTTGAGCCGCCTCATACTTCAGATGGAAGAAGAGCTAGGGGTGGTCCTTTTCGCAAGGTCCAGAAGAGGTGTTGAGCTCACCCCTGCAGGCGAGAGCTTCTACAGGGATTCCATCAAGCTGCTGGATCTGTACTCTGAGGGCATAGCAAGAGCCAAGGCTGCGGAAAAAGGTGAGACAGGCCGCATACGCATGGGCTGCCACAGGACGTCTTCTGAGCCTGCGGTGTTCGATATCATTCAGAAGTTCACAGCTGCGCACAAGGACATACTGCTGGATATAAAGTCTATGCCCACATCGGAGCTTATTCACGCTCTGGATATCGGTGCCATAGACTGCGCCGTTACAGGCGGCTGCCCCGTAGCGGAAGGAATAGAAAAGATACTTATTCAGCCTTATCAGGAGTGCCTTGTTGTTTCCAAGTGCCATCCGCTTGCCGGCAAGAAGAGCATCTCGATCCAGGACCTTAAGGACGAAAAGTTTGTATCCATGTCCAGAACATCGTCCTCCAGGGGTTACGATAATATAATAGGCCTTGGAAACGATGCAGGCTTCACCCCGCATATCGAGGCTGAGGCGGACAGCGTGCCGCATCTTCTGGATATCCTTGCGAAAGGGGATACTGTAACGGTACTCTCCAAGAATTACGAGTACATGGCAGGAGAGCACTTCGCGTTCATCCCGCTTTCAGAAAACTACACTACCAATGTGGGCTTTGTATATAATGTAAACAACCCCAACCCCTGCGTCAGGGTCATCGCGGACTTCGTAAGGGATAATTACGAATACAACGGAGATCTTCTCCCGCGCAGAAGAGATGGCAGGTAGTTTTTAAGGGCTGTTTGGGGCCTGATCTATATTCCTTTTACTCATAACTGTGTTGCACCATAGCTGCTCTGTTTTCAGGGCAGCTATTTTATATATATGTAAATACAAGGAATGCGGGTGTTTTCAGGACGCGTCCCTTGGTCTGTGCATCATAACTGTTATGCTAAAGTCGATTTGATTAGACCTCCGAAGTGTGTTTTTATATTACTGACAAAAGCAGCAATAGTTTAGCTATCAGGAGGATATCATGGCTTTACCTAAGAGAATAATAATAAACGAATCCGCTCCCAGAGACGGATGGCAGAACTGGAAGAACCCCATCTCCACCGAGACCAAGCTCGAATACATCAAGAAGATGATCGATGCCGGACTCACCACCATGGAGGTCACATCATATGTACACCCCAAGTGGGTACCGCAGCTCGCAGACGCAGACATAGTTACCACCGAGATCCTCAACTACACCAAGAACATCCCCGGCGCTAACATCACAGCGCTCACGCTCAATGGCCGCGGCGTAGAAAGAGCCATAGGCCTTGGAATGTACAACGTCTGCTTCGTTATCTCCGCAAGCAACGAGCACAACAAGCGCAACTCCAACAAGCCGACTGTCGAGTGCATCGCTGATTTCGAGAATATGCTCACCACCTACGAAGGCAGAGGCCTCAACGTTAAGCTGGCTCTGGCCTGCACCTACGGAAGCCCGTTCGGCGAAGAGATCTCCCTGGATGAAGTCTTCAAGATCTGCGATGTGGCTCTTAAGCACGGCGTCAAGAACATAGGCGTTGCAGACTCCGCCGGCGTTTCCAACCCGGATCACACCAGAAAGGTCACCAAGGCTCTTGTTGAGCGTTTCGGAACAGACAACCTCTCCATCCACCTGCACGATACACGCGGCATGGGCATGGCTAACGCATTCGTAGCTATGGAAGAAGGCATCTGGCAGTTCGACGCAGCTCTCGGCGCTATGGGCGGATGCCCCTACATCCCAGGAGCAAAGGGCAACATCGGTACAGAAGACCTCGTATGGATGGCAGAGAGCATGGGCGTAGATACCGGTATAGACCTCGAAAAGATACTGCCGCTGTCCATCGAGATGTGCAACGCGGTAGGCGCGCCGATACAAAGCAACCAGGCATCTCTCTACGAGAAGCGCTGCCCCAAGGAATAGGCCCACTAAAGTATCAAGGAGTACAACAATGGCAGGAAAGGTATTAGACGGTATCAAGGTCGTAGACTTCACGATAGCTCTCGCGGGTCCTTACTCCGCAAGCGTTCTGAAGAACCTCGGCGCTGACGTCGTAAAAGTAGAAAACATCACCGAGCTCGACAGAGACGGCGCAGCAGGAAAGCACGGAGTAGGCTGCTTCTTCGGAAACGCCAACGAAGGCAAAAAGTCTGTAACCATCAACATGAAGACCCCGGAAGGCAAGGAGCTTTTCGCAGGCCTCGTTAAGGAAGCAGACGTGCTTATCGAAAACTTCAGACCCAATGCGCTCAACAAGCTTGGCTTCTCCTATGAAGTCTGCAAAGAGCTCAACCCCAATATCATTTACGGTTCGATCTCCGGATTCGGACTGACCGGCGACTACAAGACCTACCCGGGCTTTGACATTATCGGTCAGGGCATGGGAGGCGCTATGAGCGTCACCGGTCTTCCGGGCCGTGAGCCTCTGGTACCGGGCGCTCCCCAGGGAGACATCAGCGCGGGCATCAACCTTGCAGGAGCTGTACTTGCAGCACTGGTAAGGCGCCAGAAGACAGGCAAGGGCGAAAAGATAGAAGTAGCTCTTATCGACAGCATAGTAGCAGGCCAGATAGACAAGATGGCCATGGCTCAGTTCGGCTATGTTCCCGGACTTATAGGCAACCGCGACGACCGCGTTGCCGGCCCTGCAGACGGATACTTCACCAAGGACCGCTACGTCCTCATCTCCTGCGAGACCCAGAAAGAATTCGAATCCCTGATGAAGGTAATGGGCAGAGAAGATCTCATATCTGACCCGAGATTCGCAGAGTACGGAGCCCGCTGGAAGTCCGCAAACATAGACGGAGACCCGCTTTATCCTATCGTTGCAGAGTGGGTGAAGACCAAGACCACAGAAGAGCTGGAGAAGATCTGCGAAGAGGCAGAGATCCCCATGAGCCCGGTAAGAGATTTCAAGGAAATGTGGGAATGCAAGCAGCTCCACGAGGACAGGAAGATGTTCCTGGACGTTCCATTCAGCGACGGCGTTATGACAGTCGTAAGAGGTACACCGGTAAAGATGTCCGAGTACCCCGGCGGCGTGGACAGGGCAGTTTCCTTCCACGGCGAAGACAACGATGCAGTATTCGGAGCCCTCGGCTACTCCGCAGAGCAGCTGGCAGAGCTTCGTGAGAAGAAAGTTATAAAGTAGGAGGACCGGCATGAGCGAGAAAATGTTAACAGGATACAGAGTAGTAGAGTATTCTGCAATGTCCACAGGCGCCATGTTTGCGTCAAGATTCCTGGCTGACTACGGCGCAGAAGTTATCAAGGTAGAGATCCCCAATGACCCGGACGACGACTCCAGAAAGCTTCCTCCCATAGTCAACGGCGTATCCGCAACATACGCTAACCTCAACAGCGGCAAAAAGAGCGTTTCCCTCGACTTCAGAACTCCTGAAGGCCACGAGATGCTCATGAAGCTTCTGAAGACAGCAGACATATTCATTGCTGCTGAACCGATGAAGTACCTTGCAAAAAAAGGCATAGACTACGAGACCGTCAAGGCAGCAAATCCGAGTATCATCTATGGAACGCTGACCTGCTACGGCCAGACCGGTCCCTACAAGGATATCAAGGGCAACGACCTTGTATCCCAGGCATTCACCGCCAGCATGACCATCACCAACTACAAGGACAGCCTGCCCATGAAGATGGGCTACAACGTAGGCGGCTACTTCGGAGCCATAAACCTCGTTGTAGGACTTATCGGTTCCATCTACAAGAGGAACGAGACAGGCAAGGGCCAGATGGTAGATGTAGCCATGACTGACTCCATCATAGCTTCCATGTGCACTCTTACCGCTCACTACTACGTGAACGGCAGGATGCCGACCCCGGGCCAGAGCCTTGCAGGCGTAAACGACGATCCTACCAAGGAACGTATAGGCGCAAGAGGCCTCTACCTGGCAAACGACGGCTACGTATGCATCTCCGCAAACCAGGAGCACCTGCTCCGCAAGATCCACGCGTATCTGGGAGTGCCCGATCTTCTGGACACCCCGGAATTCCAGAAGGAGATGAAGGAGACATCCGTAACCACAGCTATCAACAGGCACCTCACCGAGTGGACCACCACCAAGAGCAAGCACGATATCTTCGTTGAGATCTCCGACGCCGGCGCTCCGGCATGCCCGGTACTTAACTACAAGGAGATACTTGAGAACGACAACATCGCCAACAAGCGCGGCATGTTCCAGGAAGTGGAAGAGCCGGGCATAGGCAAGATGAAGGTCAGCATGGTCTCCGCCCACATGATGAACTGCCCGGCAGAGATCGCAGGACCCGCAGAGCTTCAGGGCCAGAGCAACGACGCAGTGCTTGGAGCACTTAAATAGGAGAGTATAGTATAATGAGCAGAGAATTACTTAAAGGTATCAGAGTCATAGATTTCACGGACTTCCTCGCAGGACCTTACTGCACTATGATCATGGGCGATATGGGTGCTGAAGTCATCAAGATCGAAAACCTCAGGGGCGGCGGAAACTTCACCAGAAACGCAAAGCCCATAGAGGAGAAGACCGGCCGCAGCATGTACTGGGGAAACCTCAATAGGAACAAGAAGGATATAGCTCTGGACCTTAAGAGCGAGGGCGGAAAGAAGCTCTTTGCGGAGCTCGTAAAGTCTGCTGACGTTCTCGTTGAGAACAACAGGCCCGGCGTAATGGCCAAGCTTGGATTCTCCTATGAGGCGTGCAAGGAGCTCAATCCCAGCCTTATCTACGCTTCCATCTCCGGCTACGGACAGACTGGCCCAAATTCCTACAAGCCCGGCTACGATATCATAGCTCAGGCTCAGGGCGGCTGCATGAGCGTTACCGGTCTTGTCGATGGCGAGCCTTTAAGGGCAGGCGTTGCGATAGGCGACATGTTCGCAGCTCTAAACGTTGCCACCGCAGTTTGCGCTTCCTTGTTTGAGCGCAAGACTTCCGGTCTCGGTAACTACATAGACGTTTCCCTTGTAGACTCCGTCTTCTCCGCTATGGAGGCCAAGATGATGACTTACGTCTACACCGGAAAGAGCCCCAAGGCTACAGGAAGCCGCTACCTTACATCCGCTCCTTATGACTGCTACAAGGCAGGGGACGATTTCTTCGTAATAGCTTCCGGCACAGACAAGCACTTCGTGCTCCTTTCCGGAGCCATAGGCATGCCTGAACTTGCCGAAGATCCCAGGTTCTGCAATACCGAGATGCGCAACCGCAACTGGAAGGAACTCAAGGATATAATCAACGAGTGGGCATCCCACATGACAGCAAAGGAAGCAGTAGCTGCCATAGACGCTGTAGGCGTTCCCGCAGCTGAGATCTACAACTGCGAAAAGGCAGCAAACGATCCTGCCATAGCTGTAGACAGAGAGATGCTCGTAAAGGTCCCGGCTCACAAGGATCACCCCGAATCCGGAGATCTGACAGTCATCGGCAGCCCCATCAAGATGAAGGAAGCTCCTGTCCAGTATAAGAGCGCAGCTCCTGATTTCGGAGAGCACAACTACGAGATATTCTCCGCGCTTGGCTTCTCCGACGAAGAGCTCGAGGCCTTCAAGGCAGAGGGCGTTATCAACTAGTATCTAATTCTTCATAATAATAAAGACCTCCTAAAAGGCAGAGCCCGGACAGCCCTGGGCTCTGTTTTCGTGTGACGTTTTATTTGCTGTAACTGACGCTTACACCCCGTGAAATTATCTAATAATTGACCTTTTGTTGTTATGAATATATCATTTAAATAGACAATAATTGTATTTATACGATAAACGGAGGTCATTATGGACAAGTTTTATCTCGAGCCGCAGCAGGAAGTCAAGATCTATGACAGCTGCGACATACTGATCGTTGGCGGAGGCGCCGCAGGCCACAGTGCAGCAGTTGCTGCAGCAAGAGCCGGCGCAGAAAACATCATCATACTGGAGCGTTACGGCTACTTCGGCGGAGATGCCACAGGAGACTACGTCCTTATGGTCCCGAAGCTCAGCTGGCTCAACCATTCCATGGTCCGCGGTATTCAGGAAGAGTGGTTCACAAGGATGGACAAGGATTTCCCGGGTACCGTAATAGCTCCATCTCTTAAGGACATAGGCAAGAAGGATCCGTATCTCCTTGACCGCTGGCAGGGCATACACGACTGCGTAAACTACGACCCCAACGACCGCTTCATCGTAAGGTCCCCGTATTTTGAGCCGACAGCTCTCAAGCTGGAGATGGACGCCATGATCCAGGAGCTTCCGCAGATCAAGATAGTCTTCCACGGCTGGGGAACAAAGCCCATCATGGACGGCAACGATATCAAGGGCGTTATATTCGAGTCCAAGGAAGGCCGTCAGGCAATAATGGCTAAGATCGTTATAGATGCTACCGGAGACGGAGACCTCTTCGCTCAGACCGGCGCACCGTTCGAGACCAGGCCGGTAAGCAACGACCCCGAAGCCAGAAGAGACAACGAGACCGCTCTTGTATGGCGTATGGGCGGCGTAGATTTCAACGCGTTCTACCGCTGGAGACAGGCTCATCCGGAAGCTTACAGATCCTTCGCGGACGAGATCAACAAGATGAGCGGATTCCGCACCATGTGCTTCCCCGCAGGCAAGAACGATGTCGTATGGTGGAACAACTGGCTGTCCGGCAAGAGCTGCATAAACCTCAAGGATATGAGGGATACAGAGCTTTCCGTAAGAAATTCTGTTGCTAAGGTAACTGAGTTCTGCCGCGATATGCTCCCCGAAGCATTCGGAAACGCATACATCTACGACATTTCCCCGCAGCTCGGCTGCAGGTGCTCCAGAAGGCTCAGAGGCGAATACTATTACACCATGCTGGATATCGCAAAGTACAGCGAGTTCGACGATGTAATAGCATGGCACTCCACAGTTCCTTCCACACTGCCTATCGAGATCCCGTACAGGGTGATCGTTCCGCAGAAGGTAGAGAACCTCCTCTGCCCGGGCAGACACGCTTCCGCAGACAACGTTGCTATTACCGCTCTGCAGCTGATCCCGCAGTGCATCGGTACAGGCCAGGCTGCCGGCGTAGCTGCTGCTGTAGCTCTTAAGGACGGCACCACAGTCCGCAACGTGGACATCAAGAAGGTCCAGAAGATCCTTGCTTTCGAGCAGGATGTACCTCTTCCGAGAATGGACAACACAGACGATTCCATCATAGAGGATCTGAAGGCTTGCAACTACGGCCGCGATACCGAAAGGAACAAGGCTATCAGAGCTAAGGCAGGACTGGACTGGTAAACAAAAGAAGATCAGGGTCATAAATAGTACTCCTTTGATACACGCAAAAAGACTCCGGCGCAACGAGGCCTCGGAGCCTTTTGCTTTTCAGCATAGGGGACGGTCCTCTATGCTGAAAATTGCATAGGGGGACGGTCCTCTATGCTGAAGAATAAAAAAGCGCTCCGCTGGATGGCGGGGCGCTTTACTGTGCTTTTGCTGAGCTATTCGTCTGTTACAACTGTGGTGATGTTGTCTCTGGTTGCGCAGAACTTGCAGAGCCTTGTGCGGTTAGCGGCAACAGCCTGCTCCACAGTACCTTCTGTAAGAGTCTCTGTCTGGTTGAGAGCCTGGCAGTCGGTGTGGGTGTGGTAGACGTGGCCGAACGGGGACCAGTAAACGAGCTCGTCGCCGAAGGTCTCGACTGCAGCGGCCTTATCCTCTGCGGATACCGGGTTGTAATCGATGCTTGCGGCTCCGCCGATAAGCAGTGCTACGATAGCAGCTATGATGCAGATGGTCTTGGTCCTCTTGTCCAGATCCTTGTTGAGAAGCATAAGGATGAGGAAGGGGAAGAACGCAAAGCAGCATACGATAACGCCCATGTTGTTCCACAGCCAGAACTTGGTCTTGTTAGCCTTGGAGACAGGATCGATATGGTTTGCTTTCTTCCAGAGCTGAGCTCCGATGATAACGCATGCAAGGTCCAGTACCAGGAAGCCTATGAGCTGCCAGAGCTGGGGCATGAATGTGAGGTTGATCTTGCCGAACATTACGAGTATCGCAAGGACCTCGAAGATGATGGCTACTACCCAGAGTATTACTGCTCCTGTGCGCAGGCCGCTCGCATTGCCTACAGGCTTAGCTTCTTTGACGGTCTTCTCTACGGACTCTGTAGTGGCTTTTATGATCTTTTTTTCTTTCTTTTCAGCCATTGAGGTTTCTCCTTATTTATTGAACATAAAATTACGTTTACATTATACACGATTTTTCTTCTTTTGAGCAAATATCTTGCATTTTGTACCTGAAAAGTGCATAATTTATATGTATAGTATTATGCTTCATTTGATTGGAGGAAAAACAATGGATCTTAACAGCATAATGGGGCTCCTTCTCGGAGGATCAAGCACTTCAGGAATAAGCCAGGCTACCGGAACAAAGACTTCTGACGTTACCAGTATCCTTGCAAATGCTCTGCCTTCTCTTCTGGCAGGCGCAAACAAGCAGGCCAGCCAGTCTTCCACAGCTGACAGCTTTGCTCAGGCTCTTGCAGCACACGCAGCAGATGATACCACCAATATCTCTTCCTTCTACAAGAATGTAGACCTGGAAGATGGTTCCAAGATCATTCAGCACCTTTTCGGCGGCCAGACAAACTCCACCATCAAGGCAGTTGCAAACCAGGCCGGCGTTACCCAGAAGCAGGCTTCTTCTGTACTTTCCGCAGCAGCTCCTCTTCTTATGAGCCTTATCGGACAGCAGACAACAGCTGAAACAAAGACCGCTACCACACAGGCAGCTAAGACAGCTCAGACCACCAACCTTATGTCTTCGCTCCTCAGCAACGTAGACGTAGGCAGCCTTATCGGCGGCATGCTCGGCGGCACAAGCACCAAGAAGACCACCAAGAAAAAGAGCGGCGTAGACCTCTCCGACGGCCTTGACGCCGGCGATGTCATCGGCCTCCTCGGCAACCTCCTTAAATGATAATTGGGGACGGTCCCGAATTGTCATTTTGGAAATAATTAACATTTAAATAAACCCCTGACCAGTTTGGATAACATTACTGTTCAGGGGTTTTATATGGTTTAATTAAAAGCTATCTTCCGCGCGGGCTCTGGCAACTATCCCTTTACTGATCCCTGTAAGCCTGCTTATCTGCGTGTGGCTGAGGCCTCTGTTCTTTAATTCTGCGATCAATGTATCTCTGGTGTCTTTGTCCAGTGATTGGAAGAATATCGAAGCCGGAATACCTGACATCTCCTTTACTATCGATTCGGCCTCAGCATCTGAAACCCTTCTTCTGCCGGGGTGATCATCCATGCATTTATAATCTGAAGTTTCCATATTGAATCTTATAAAACTATCTGTTCCGCCTGCAATACTGGTTGCGAGAGTGGTTTCGCATATTGAATTTTTGGCATCCGCAGTATAATCACGAAAACTGCTGAAACGATATTCTTCAGGGGTTTTGCATATGCCGGCCTTGATTGGATTACAATGCACGTATCGTATTGTCTGCATCAACTGCGCATCGGTCTTGATCACTTCAGATCTGAAGCGCCCCTGAAAAAGATGCCCGGTGTGATCGTATTTTTCGTTGTAATACATCGCATATACAGTATTGAGTTTTTTAAAGAACAATGAAAGGGTGTTGGTGTTATCCTTTAGAACAAAATGTGCATGATTGTCCATTAGGCAATATGCCAGAACATCTATTCCACAATCTTCTTTAAAGCGTTTTGTCAGATCAAGAAAATGCAAATAATCGGAAGATTCTTCAAAAATGATCTGACGATTCACGCCTCGGATCATAGTGTGGTAAAACCCGGTTTCTGTTTTCAGTCTCGCTTGCCTTGACATGGTCTGCTCGCCTCCGTTAATGTAAATAATTTACAATAATAGTAGATAAATGTCAAGATGCAATGATAAAAAGGGACGGTCCCAAATTGTCAATATGGTTAAAATTTCCAAAATGACAATTCGGGACCGTCCCCAATTTACATTTTTTCCATGTCTATTACTTTGCGGAATTGGGTCTCGTAGAGTTCGCGGTAGACGCCGCCTTTGGCAAGGAGCTCGTCGTGAGTGCCTTGCTCGGCGATAACGCCGTCCTTCACCACCAGTATGCTGTCCGCCTTGAGTATAGTGGAGAGCCTGTGGGCTATAACTATGCTCGTGCGGCCTTCCATCATGTGCTCCAGGGCCTCCTGAATGGAGTTCTCGGAGATGGAATCCAGCGCAGAGGTGGCCTCGTCCAGTATCAGGATCTTGGGGTCCTTGAGTATGACTCTTGCAATGGACAGCCTCTGCTTTTCTCCGCCGGAGAGCTTGAGCCCGCGGTTTCCTACTACAGCGTTGTAGCCATCCGGCTGCGACACTATGTAGTCGTGGATGTTTGCGATCTTGCAGGCCCGTTCGATCTCCTCGTCCGTTGCGCTTTCCCTTGCGTATAGCAGGTTTTCCTTTATGGACCCGTTGAAGAGGTAAGTCTCCTGGGTCACCACGCCAATGCAGTCGCGGAGATACTGCAGGTCGAAATCCCGCACGTCTACGCCGCCAATAGTTACCTTGCCGCCCATAACATCGTAGAGCCTTGGCAGGAAGTTCACCACGGTGGACTTGCCGGAGCCGGACGGTCCGACTATGGCGTACATCTTGCCGCCGGGCACGGTAAAGTCTATGTCCTTAAGCAGGGGCTTTTCGGGTATATAGGAGAAGCTTACGTGTTCGTACTTTATATCCGCGTTCTTTACCTCCGGCTTCTTGCCGTTTTCCGGAGAAACTATCGCGGGCACCTTGTCGAAGTAATCGAATATCCTTGTAAACAGCGCCAGGGAGCGGGTGAAGTCCACGCCAATATTCAGCAGGGATTCCACCGGCCTGTAGAGGCGGTTCACCAGGGCAACGGTAGCCGTTATAGTACCGACAGTAAGCGTTGTATCCAGGTTGTTTATAATAAAGTAGCCGCCGGCAAAGTAGATAAGCAGGGGGCCGATCTGGCCGAACATGCCCATGGCTACCCTGAACCAGCTGCCGCTGCGGGTCTCCTTAAGCGAAAGCTGCGTAACTTCCTCGTTTACCTTTACGAACCTGTCGTACTCTTCCTTTTCCCTGGTAAAAAGCTTTACCAGCATGGAACCGGAAACGCTTAAAGTCTCGTTTATAAGCTGGTTCATCTCGTCTGCCTTTGCCTGGCTTTCGGAAGCAAGCTTCCAGCGGGTCTTGCCCACAGCTTTGGTCGGGATTATCAGAAGAGGGATGACCACTATGCCTACCAGCGCCAGCTGCCAGCTCATGGAAAACAGAGCCACAAGAGTTGTTATTACCGTGGCTATGTTGCTGACTATGCTTGTGAGCGTGCCGGAAATTACAGAGGAAACGCCGCTGATGTCTGTGTTCATGCGGGTTATGATGTCTCCCTGCTTTTCGGTGGTAAAGAAAGCGTGCGGCATGTGCTGCAGATGATCGTACATCTGGTTCTTCATGTCGAAGATTATGCGCCTTGATATCCACGAGTTTATGTAGCTCTCAACAACGCCTATTATCTGCGATGCCATTACCGTTCCGAACGCCAGAAGCAGCAGCTTTATGAGCAGCGCCAGGTCTTTTCCTCCAAGAGCCTGGTCCACTATGCGGCCTGTTATTATAGAGGGGTACAGACCTACCACCGCCGAGAGCAGAATTGCTACGAACACCAGTATGAACTGCAGCCAGTAGGGCTTTAAATAGCCCAGTATGCGGAAGATCAGTTCCTTGGTGACTGTCGGCATGTTCTGTTTTTCTTCGTCGGTAAGAAAACCCCTTGGACCAAATCCGCGCGGTCCTGCCATTTTGTTTCTCCTTTCAGTATGCCGGAGACAAACGCAGCATTTCTGCTGCTAAAACCCGTAGAAATAAAAGCAGCCACACAAAGGCGGCTGCTTTTAAGTCAGTTTAATTGAAGGATCAATACTCCTTAACTACAGGGGAGTCCGGAGCATTCCTGCGGATGCTGTCTATTCCGTTGAGGCAGGAAGCCTTTGCCTTGTAGCCTTCGCCAGTTGCGATGATCTCGCCGTTCTTTGCCTTGAGCCTGAAGCGGAATTCGCCAGCCTTATCCTTGTAGACCTCGAACTTGGGGTTTGTTACTTTCTCGAAGTTTTCTACTGTCTGATCTTCGAGCTTAGCTTCTACAGCGTTCTTTCTTACGCTCTCGATGCCGTTGAGGCAAGCGCCTTCAGTGGTGTAAGTTTCGCTTACTGCGATGATCTCTCCGTTACCGGCCTTGAGGTTGAAAGCGAATCCGCCGTTCTTGGTCTGTTTTGCTACAAATTTGCCCATTGGTATGCACATCCTTTCCGAAAAATCGTGATCTTGGTTTGAGCCTGTTTGTGCTCGATTTCATTATACTCAAACGAACATAAACTGTAAACATTTTTTTGTGTTCATTTTAACATACATACATATTATTTAGTGCTATAATAAGACAAGGACATTGTTTATATATGGATATTAAGGGTCAAGTGTTTTGAAGTACAAAGAAATTACTATTTTTCCTGCGGCAGATGCCGTGGAGGAGGCTGCGGAAAAGCTGGCTGAGCTTGGATACGAGCAGCTGGAGATAGGAGATCCAAAGGACGCGGAGGACTTAAAGGAGGAATCCTGGGGCTATACGGGCAGTTTTGTGGACAGGCAGCTTATAAAAGAACTCTCCAAAAGGGCCTATATAAAGCTGTATCTTGGAGAAAAGGAGGCCTTGCCTAAAGCTTTGGCAGAGTTTCTCAAGGCTTACGACCACAGTTCTGCAATAGTGGACGATCAGGACTGGCTGCACAAGTGGGAAGAGTACTATGTGCCATTTGAGATAGCCCCTGGAATAGTTGTAAAACCTGTATGGAGGGAATACAAGGCAAAGGAAGGGGAGCTTGTAGTGGAGATAGACCCCGGCCTTGCGTTTGGCACTGGAAGCAGTCCTACGACCTATCTTGCGGCAAGGCTTCTGGCGGAGCTTATAAAGCCCGGCATGGAGATGCTGGATGTTGGCTGCGGAACAGGAATACTTTCGGTAATAGGGTCAAAGCTTGGCGCAAAGAGCGTGTTTGCCTGCGACATGGACCCGGAGGCAGTGCTCAGCACCGCAAAGAACGCTGATCTTAACGGCTGCAGCAACATAAAAGCCATAAAAAACGACCTGGTAAAGGGCCTGGACCACAAATACGACATAATAGCTGCCAATCTTACGGGGCCGCTTGTGGTGAAGCTCTGCGAGAGTGTTGCAGCGTGCTGCAAAGAGGACAGCGTGCTTATTGCAAGCGGCATTATAGACGACATGGAGGAGCCCTGCGCTCAGGCCATAAAGGCAGCAGGTTTTGATGTCGTAAAGATAATAAGGGACGACTGCTGGAGCGCCATAGCCGCGGTATTTACCGGGCAGAGCGCCTGGGCCGCTGTTGCAGCGTAAAATGCAATAGTAAACGCTAGGTTGAATTGACAAGGTCGATTATACATCTTAAAATGTAGCTAAATTTAGGGATTTTGATGAAAAAACTATTGTTTTCGTACATATTTGAGTCATGCTAAAACTGCAGGATACCAGTCTGTTTGCAAAAGCAACTGCGACCCTGCCTGAGGAGCCATATAAAGCCTTTATTTGATCCTTCAGAAAACAGTTTTAGTGCTTAATGAGCTTTGGACTCAGTACGACCTCATCAGGTGGAATTGGTGAGAGGTCAAGTGCGGACAATAGTTTTTTCTCATCTGCAGACTGCATCAAGTCAAAGGGAGTCCGGTTCCCAAGGTTTTCGCGCAGAACGCTATTGATGTGTCGGCAAGTAAGGTTTACATCACTAACAGAGAGCGTATTGAAGGAGGTTCCCTTTGGCAATATGCGTCTGATCAGGAGATGATTGTTTTCAACATGTGGCTTTTGCCAGGATGCCTGTGGATCACAGAAGAATACATGAGATCTGATCAAACCTGTTTGTGTGTGTTCGAGAGCATTGGGGTTTTTAAACTCCACGCCATTATCTGTTAGGATAACAGCGAATAAGCGTTTGAACAGAGCCGATCCAAGGATCTTTGTAAGAGCGTCAAAGACCTGGATAACGCTGTTTTGAGTAGCATCACTCATCAGGAAGATAAGCATAAAACTTGTCTTCCTGAAGATCATCGTGAGCAGGACTTTTCCTTTACCACGGGCACCTTTGATCGTATCCATCTCAACAATGGACAGGTCAGGATTTGCTTGTATGAAGGAATTAAAATCCTCAATAGTGCGGCCCTGACGGTACTGATACTCGATCTTGGTGAGCATGGTTTTAGGCCTGCGCTGGCGATAAGCGACCTTTTTGGGCAGATCGATATTCCTGACGCTGAATACATTACTGTCAATGTAGTTGTACAATGTGCGTTCAGAAATTCCGAGTTCAGCGATGTGTGTTGCACATATGTGGTTAAGAGACTGCCCCTTTTTGATCAATGGCTCAATGATCTCTGCTATTCTGCGAAGCTCTGCCGGAGTCTTTCTAATACCGGAATGAGCGTTCTTTAGGGCCTTGCGATGAGCTGCATGGGCTTTGTGTGCAGAGTAGTATGATTTGATCTTGCTGCAGTGCTTCAACATTTTGCAACAGCTGCACACATAGGGTGGCTTATCCAGCAATTCGCATTGAACGGATTCATACCCGTCGCAAATGGACATACAAACTACCCCCTCGGGGCAATTCTTGCAGCGGGCATAGTAGCAGCCGTGCACACCTACTTCAGGACAGATGGAATTTCGTTGGCACCTGAATCTGTGTAGGCAGTCATTCTCGCCGGGCAAGGGGATCCTGCCGGTGAAAAAACGGTAATGCATAACTTCTCGGGCAATAGTAGATGATGACCTGCCAAGCCTCCTTGCGATAGCGGCGAAGGAATGGTCATCATGTACCATACGCTCGATGGCGATGCGCTCAGTTAGGGTTAGTTGGTTCGCCATACTAGCTCCTCCCTGATCAAACAAAGGCTATATGGTAAATATATGCCTTTGCAAAAGTAATTGCTAGTTTGCAATCGTAGTTGCAAGCAAAAACAAGCGTTTAAAAATGCATTTTAAAGCCGCTGTTGCAGCGTAAAGTGTGCAAACATTTGAACACCCGATATCGTATCATTGTCTTGCAGGGCAGGGGAGGACCTCTGCCGGAAAGGACGGACAAGGTTATGACAAGGGTGTTTTTCGATATGGACGGTGTTCTGGCGCAGTACAGGGATGTTCCTTACGAGGAAATGCTTAAGGAAGGGTTCTTTGGGCAGCTGGCGCCGCAGAAAGAGGCGCTGGAGGCGTTCCGCATCCTTGCAGAAGACCCCGGCATAGAGCTCTACACGCTTTCCGCTGTGATAAAAGAGAACCCTTACGCCCTGGACGAAAAGAAAAACTGGCTGAAGCAGCAGCTCGGCAGCAGCCTGGAGAGGGTAAGCTCCATATTTCCTTACTGCGGAGAGAGCAAGGCCGCGTGCGTGCCCGGAGGCATAAGATCCACGGACATACTCATAGACGATTACAACGCAAACCTGCGGGACTGGGAAAAGAGCGCCGTTGCCATAAAGTTCCTTAACGGCATAAACAACAGGCACGGAAGCTGGAAGGGCAGGACTGCAGGCGGAAGCGCTTCGGAAATTGCAGGGGCCGTGTACAGCGCCATGGGGCAGAGCGTGGCATAAGCACCCAATATAACTAAAAAACAGCGCCGCTTTTACAGCGACGCTGAATTTTTTATCCGCAGGCGGGCGTGTTGTGTGTTGTGTATAGTTGAGTTAGGTAAAATAGTTGCCTGCCAAGCGGAATATTGTCTTTAGAAGCAGTGATGCCTGCGCGGTCCGTGGTGGCCTTTATGGCAGTGGCCAGGTCCGCCGTGGCCGCGGTGCTCCGGTCCGCAGGGGCCGCCTTCTTCCGGGCAGCCTTCCTCTGCAGTTATAGCCTTAAGATGGCTGCTGAGCTTGTCTGCAAGTTCGCAGAATTTTTCGGCTTCCTCCTCTGTAAAGCAGGCGGAGAAGGCTGCCAGATCTGCTTTTCTGCAGGCTGCTTCCTGTTCTGCAGCTGCCTTGCCGGCTTCGGTAAGGCTTATGAGAGTTACTCTTTTGTCGTTTGCATCGTCCTTCTTTTCTATAAGGCCGGCCTCGGACATCTTATCGGTAAGCTCCGAAAGAGAAGAGGGCCTTATATCCAGGTCCACGCAAAGCTGGCTGAAGCTTGTGCTCTCAGCTGCCGCAATTACCAGCAGGGCGCGCTCTATTGCGGGCGGGAAGCTGTGCTCCCTGTGCATGGGCGGCCTTCTTTTTAAAGTGCGGGACAGCGTGAGCGCTGATCTTAAAACATCGAATTCTTTATCGTCCTTTATTACATCCATATAGTTTATCTCCTTTCCCTTTAAATGCTTCGGTACCTAACTTTCGGCTTAATTATAATTCGGTACCTAACTAATGTCAAGAACTATTTTTATGCATTCAGTGAATATTTTGTAGAAAACGGGGGACCTTTGTGTTATAATCACAACTTGTGAGGAGAATAGTATGAAAAAACCTTTGATCACAGCTAAAGACGCAACCCTTCTGGTCGTCGGGACATTACTTGTAGCCGGCAGTTTTTATTTTTTGATGATGCCCAACGGCTTCGTCCTGGGCGGAGTGGGCGGTCTGGGTATGATACTCAGCCAGATAACCACGCTGTCTACAGGTACCTGGCTCACCGTTCTTAACGTGCTGCTGCTTATCATAGGTTTTTCTGTGCTTGGAAAAAGCGTAGGTCTCAGGACAGTTTTCAGCACACTGCTTTATTCGGCCGTCGTAGACCTCCTGGAAAACGTGATCCCCATAGACAAGCCTCTTACGGACCAGCCCTTCCTTGAGCTTTGCTGCGCCATACTCCTCATGGGTGTGGGGCAGGCTATGATATTCCACGCAGACGCCTCTTCCGGCGGCACAGATATACTGGCTCTCATACTCAGGAAGTACAGCTCCATAAACGTAGGCAGGGCATTATTATATGTAGATATAGTCATCTGCATGGGAACCTTCTTCGTTTACGACATAAGATCCGGCCTGTTCTCCGTGCTCGGACTTATTTCCCTTACATTTATAATAGACAATGCGCTGGAGAGCTTTACCAGCTGCAAGTATTTCGTTATAATAACCGACAGGCCTCAGCCTATCATAGATTTTATACTTAAGGATATGGACCACAGCGCAACTCTGGTAAAAGCTGAGGGTGGTTATTCCAAAGCTGAGAAGACCATGCTCCATACTGTCTGCCGCAGAAGGGAAGCTATAAGGCTGCAGAGGTTCGTAAGGAGCACGGATCCCAACGCTTTCACCATCATCACTACCAGTTCCGAGATCATAGGCAGCGGTTTCAGGGAAGACTGAGCCGCATCTTGCCGCCTGGTGGGCGTGCAGAGCACGATTTGAGCATATTTTTTGCAAAAAATATGATTTTTTAAGTAAAATTCTGATTGACTCAAACACTTATTTATGTTATCTTTATCAGGTGTCACTATGCCGAAAAGCGGCATTGTGTATTTTGGATGTCGCCAAAATTCGCGAATCATCGCATTAAATAACGGAGGAAAGAAATGGCTAAGTCAACCGGTTCCAGAGTAAGAGTCGTCCTCGCATGCACAGAATGCAAGCAGAGGAACTACAACACCACAAAGAACAAGAGGAACGATCCCGACCGCATCGAGCTTATGAAGTACTGCAAGTTCTGCAAGAAGGAAACGCTCCACAAGGAAACCAAGTAAAGAAAGGACGCTACTTAAAATGGCAGAAACTGTCGCAAAGAAGGGCTTCTTCTCCAGGATCAAGGATTATTTCAAGGGTGTAGGCGCAGAGCTCAAGAAAGTAGCATGGCCTACAAAGAAGGAAACATATAAGTATACCCTCGTAGTCGTGGTGGTGTGCGCTGCTTTTGCGCTGCTGTTCTGGCTGCTGGATACAGCTTTCCTTGCTCTCCTCAACCTTATAGTATAACAGGAGACTGCTATGTCTGAGAAAAACATCCCGCAGACAGAGGATACCTCAAAGGAAAAAGCACCGGTATTCAATGCTGCAGAAAGGGACGAGATCCCTGCAGGTTTTTTGCGCAGAAGCAAAGAACCCAAGTGGTACGTAGTCCATACGTACTCCGGACATGAAAATAAAGTAAAGGCCAATATAGAGAAGCTGGTAGAAAACAGAGGCATGCAGGATCTGGTTCTGCAGGTCATAGTTCCTACGGAAGACCGCGTGGAAATGAAGGACAACAACCGTGTCGTAAAGACCCGCAAGATCTTCCCCGGCTACGTCATCGTAAAGATGATAGTAACCAACGAGTCCTGGTACCTCGTAAGAAACACCCAGGGCGTTACCGGCTTCGTAGGAGAAGGCTCTGAACCCATTCCTCTCACAGACGAGGAAGTAAGGCGCCTTGGAATAGAAAAGACCGTCATCGTTCTCAACATCAACGTTGGAGATGTGGTCAAGATCATTTCCGGACCTTTCAAGGGCTTCACCGGCTCCGTAGAAGAGGTCAACGCGGACAGGCAGACTCTCCGCACCAAGGTAGACATGTTCGGCCGCGCAACACCTGTAGAACTGGAGTTCGATCAGGTAGACAAGCTCTAAAAAGCTTACAACAACTTAATATAAAATAACAGGATCGTCCTGTGGAAAGGAGAAACAAATGGCAAAGAAAATCGACGGCTTTGTAAAGCTGCAGATCGCCGCAGGCGCTGCTACTCCGGCACCACCTGTAGGACCGGCTCTCGGCCAGAAGGGTATCAACATCATGGACTTCTGCAAGCAGTTCAACGCAAGAACAGCAGGAGAACAGGGAATGGTAATACCTGTCGTCATCACCGTCTACTCCGACAAGAGCTTCACATTCGTGACCAAGACTCCTCCCGCCGCAGTTCTTATCAAGAAGGCTGCAGGAATCGAGTCCGGATCCGGCGAACCTAACAAGAAGAAGGTCGCTACCATCACCGAGGCTCAGGCCAGAGAGATCGCTAAGACGAAGATGCCCGATCTCAACGCTGCGAACGAAGACACCGCAACCGAGATGATCAAGGGAACCGCAAGAAGCATGGGCGTTATCGTCCAGGGTTAGTAAGTGGGAGGCTCATTGCCGCTAATACCACAAGGAGGTAAAAACATGCCAAAGAGAGGCAAAAAGTATCAGGATGCAGCAAAGCTCATCGACAGAGCAACGCTGTACGATGTCAACGAGGCTATGGACCTTGTCGTTAAGACAGGAACCGCCAAGTTCGACGAGACCGTAGAAGCTCACTTCAAGATGGGCCTCGACGGAAGACATGCAGACCAGCAGATCAGAGGCGCAGTAGTGCTCCCCAACGGAACAGGTAAGACCAAGAGGGTCCTCGTGTTCGCAAAGGGCGAAAAGGCTCACGAAGCTGAAGCAGCAGGAGCTGATTTCGTAGGAGCAGAAGAGCTTGCGCAGAAGATCCAGCACGAAAACTGGTTCGATTACGACGTAGTAGTGGCTACCCCGGATATGATGGGTGTCGTAGGCCGCCTCGGTCGTATCCTCGGACCTAAGGGACTCATGCCAAACCCCAAGTCCGGTACAGTAACCATGGATCTTACCAAGGCACTGCACGAGATCAAGGCAGGTAAGGTAGAGTACCGTCTGGACAAGCAGAACATTGTCCACACACCGATCGGCAAGGTTTCCTTCGGTGCCGCTAAGCTCGCAGAGAACTATCAGGCACTCGTGGAAGCTATCATCAAGGCTAAGCCCGCAGCAGCAAAGGGTCAGTACATCAAGTCCGCAACCGTAGCATCCACTATGGGCCCCGGAGTCAAGATCAACCCCACAAAGCTGGGCTAAGCAGTTAAGACAAGGCCGAATCGTAAGCTAAAACAGAATAGAATAGCTGTAGACAGCGAGTGCGCTTAGCTACAAAAAGCGCTTAATACCTCGCCGAGGTTACGATTCATAAATCAGAGCCTTTTCAGTCTGCGACATCGAAAAGGCTTTCGTTTACAGAAAGCCGGAAAGGAGAGTAAATGTCAGTAGAGAATCTGAAGATCAAAGCAGCCGTTATCGACGAGATAAAGGGCAAGCTCGAAGGCGCTCAGTCCGCCGTGATCATCGACTACATGGGAACAACTGTAGAAGAGAGCACAGCAATGAGAAAGGCGCTCAGAGAAGCCGGCGTCGACTACTCGGTATACAAGAACACACTGATCGCCAAGGCTATAGAAGGTACAGAATTCGAAGGACTCAAGAGCGTCCTCGCAGGCCCGTCCGCTCTGGCTATCAGCAAGACAGACGCCGTAGCACCGGCAAAGGTCCTTGCTAAGGCTATAAAGGACTACAACAAGATGGCCTTCAAGGCAGGCGTCGTAGAAGGCGTCCTGTACGATGCAGAAGGAATCAAGGCAGTAGCAAGCATTCCTTCCAGAGACGAGCTCATCGCCAAGTTCATGGGCAGCATCCAGAGCCCCGTTGGCAAGTTCGTACGTACACTTGCTGCAATTGCTGAGGCAAAGGCAGAAGCATAATCAATCTAAATCATCAAAACAGTTTCTTTGTCAAATATGGAGGACAAAATGAATAAGGAACAGATCATAGAAGCAATAAAGAACATGACAGTTCTCGAGCTCAACGAGCTCGTAAAGGCATGCGAAGAGGAGTTCGGCGTTTCCGCAGCAGCTCCCGTAGCAGTAGCAGCAGCAGGCCCGGCAGAAGCAGCAGAGGAAAAGGACAGCTTCGATGTTATCCTCGCTGAGATCGGTGCAGAGAAGATCAAGGTCATCAAGGTAGTTCGTGAGCTCACCGGCCTCGGACTCAAGGAAGCTAAGGAGCTCGTTGACAACGCTCCTAAGGCTGTCAAGGAAGGCGCAACCAAGGCTGAAGCTGATGAGATCAAGGCTAAGCTCGAGGAAGTTGGCGCTAAGGTCGACCTCAAGTAGTCAGACAGAATTTCAAGTGGCATCAGGGCTCCCTCCAAAGGGCAGCCCTTTTGCCGTTTTCTGCTGACACCGGTGTTTGACATAAGATTACTAAGGAGGGAATAAAATGCCCCATGCCGTTAAAATAGGCAAGAAGGAGCGTCAAAGCTTCTCCAAAATAGAGGCTGTTCAGCCGATGCCCAACCTCATAGCTATCCAGAAGGATTCCTATGACTGGTTCATAAAGGAAGGTCTTTCCGAGGTCTTCGAGGACATCAGCCCTATCAGGGACTACGCTGACAATCTCGCACTGGAGTTTGTAGACCATTCAATGTCCAGCGAGACCAAATACGATCAGGAAGAGTGCAAGGAAAGGGATGCTACCTATGCTTCTGCTCTCCGCGTAAAGGTCAGGCTGATAAATCAGGAGACCGGAGAGGTCAAGGAACAGGAAGTCTTTATGGGTGATTTCCCCGTAATGACTGAAAAGGGAACCTTCATTTACAACGGCGCAGAGCGTGTCGTCGTAACACAGCTGGTCCGTTCCCCCGGACCCTACTACGACATGTCCGTCGACAAGTCAAATAACAAACTTTTCGCTACAACGATCATCCCGAACAGGGGTGCATGGCTGGAGTACGAAACAGACGCTAACCAGGCTCTTTCCGTGCGTGTAGACCGCACAAGAAAGCTCCCGATAACCGCACTTCTGCGTGCTCTGTCCTACCGCAGCGTAGACGAAAAGGTAAATATAGAAAAGCGCAAGAACCCCGCAATGAGCGAGGAAGATATCCGCAAGAGAGTCCGCCGCTACGGCGAGTTCAAGACCAAGACCGCGTCCACCTTCTACGAAGGAACAACAGACGAGATCCTGCAGGTCTTCGGCTCCGACAAGCGCCTGGGCCTTTCCCTTGAAAAGGATACCACCCGCAACTTCGACGAGGGTCTTCGCGAGATCTACAGAAAGCTGCGGCCGGGCGAGCCTCCCACATTCGAGAGTGCTTACGATCTCATCGAAGCTCTGTTTTTCGATGCAAAGCGCTACGATCTGGCGAAGGTCGGCCGTTACAAATACAACAAGAAGCTCGGTCTGGTAGAAAGGTGCATAGGCTGCGTTCTGTCCCAGGATGCAGTAGATCCTGCTACCGGAGAGATACTCGTAGAAGCAGGCGTCAAGCTCAAGAGAGAACACATCCAGGCTATCCAGGATGCTGGTCTTGAGTACATCTGGGTAAAGAGCAAGAACACAGAGGATAAGGAAGTCAAGGTCATCGGCAACAACTTCGTTACCCTTACCAACTATGTAGGTCTGGACCCGGATCAGTACAGGCTGCCCAGGCAGGTCTTCTATCCTGCACTTACTGCTCTTCTTGAGGCTTTCGAGGAAGCTAACCCCAAGCCCGCAAAGCAGAGCGCTCAGGCAAAGGAAGACTACAACAAGAAGCTTGCAGCTTACCTGTATGCTCACAAGAACGAGCTCTCCCCCAAGCACATCATATTCGACGATATCATCGCTTCCATCAGCTACCTGCTGGGTCTGGAAGATGGTATCGGAAATATAGATGATATAGACCACCTTGGCAACAGAAGGCTCAGAACTGTAGGAGAACTGCTCCAGAACCAGTTCCGCATAGGCCTTGCCAGGATGGAAAGAGTAGTAAAGGAAAGGATGACTATTCAGGACATAGAGGCCACCACACCTCAGAACCTGATCAACATCCGTCCTGTTACCGCTGCAATCAAGGAGTTCTTCGGATCTTCCCAGCTGTCTCAGTTCATGGACCAGACCAACCCGCTGTCCGAGCTCACTCACAAGAGAAGGCTCTCCGCACTGGGCCCCGGCGGTCTTTCCAGAGAGCGTGCAGGATTCGAAGTCCGCGATGTACACCACTCCCACTACGGTCGTATGTGCCCGATAGAAACACCGGAAGGTCCTAACATCGGACTTATCGGTTCTCTCACCACCTACGGCGTCATCAACGAGTACGGTTTCATCGAGACTCCTTACCGCAAGGTAGACAAAGAGCGCGGCGTTGTAACAAGGGATATAGAATACCTTGCTGCAGACGAGGAAGAACCGGTCATCATAGCTCAGGCAAACGAGCCTCTGGACGAAGAAGGCCACTTCATCAACCAGAAGGTACTTGCCCGTGGAGACCTCGGCGAGATCGACCTCTTCCCCAGAGAAGTAGTAGACTACATGGACGTTTCTCCTAAGCAGGTAGTTTCCATAGCAACTGCTATGATCCCCTTCCTGGAGAACGACGACGCTAACCGAGCTCTGATGGGCTCCAACATGCAGCGCCAGGCAGTGCCTCTTCTTGTTACCGATGCTCCTATCGTAGCTACAGGCGTAGAGTACGATGCTGCTCACGACTCCGGAGTTGTTGTAGTTGCAAGGCGCGGGGGCGTTGTAGAGTTCGTAGACGCTGTAAGGATAGTCATCCGCACAGACGACGGCTCCACAGACGAATACAAGCTCCTCAAGTACAAGCGCTCCAACCAGGGCACCTGCATCAACCAGAAGCCTATCGTAAGCCACGGAGAGCGCATCGAAGCTGGCGAAGTCATTGCAGACGGTCCTTCCACAGACCAGGGCGAGATCGCTCTTGGTAAGAACCTCCTCATCGGTTTCATGACCTGGGAAGGTTACAACTACGAGGACGCTGTAATACTCAACGAAAAGCTCCTTATGGACGATGTTCTTACATCTATCCATATAGAAGAATACGAGTCCGAAGCAAGGGATACCAAGCTTGGACCCGAAGAGATCACCAGGGAGATCCCGAACGTTTCCGAGGATTCCCTCAAGGATCTGGACGAGGAAGGCATCGTGCGCATAGGCGCAGAAGTCGATTCCTCCGATATACTCGTCGGTAAGGTAACTCCTAAGGGAGAGACCGAGCTCACTCCGGAAGAGAGGCTGCTGCGCGCCATCTTCGGTGAGAAGGCAAGGGAAGTAAGAGATACATCTCTGCGCGTGCCTCACGGAGAGACCGGTATCGTAGTAGACGTAAGAGTCTTCTCCAGAGAGAACGGGGACGAGCTCCCGCCGGGAGTCAACAAGATAGTCCGCTGCTACATCGCTACCAAGAGAAAGATCCAGGTAGGCGATAAGATGGCCGGACGCCACGGAAACAAGGGTGTTATCTCCAGAGTTCTGCCTATAGAGGATATGCCGTTCATGGAAGACGGTACTCCGCTGCAGGTAATGCTCAACCCGCTGGGCGTACCTTCCCGTATGAACATCGGACAGGTACTGGAGGTCCACCTCGGACTCGCAGCAAGGAAGAAGGGCTGGTACGTATCCACCCCGGTATTCGATGGTGCAAAGGAGTCCGATATCACAGACCTTCTGGAAGAATGCGGATACTCCAGAACAGGTAAGATGCTGCTGCGCGACGGCCGTACAGGCGATTTCTTCGACAACCCTGTAACAGTCGGTGTCATGTACATGCTCAAGCTGCACCACCTGGTAGACGACAAGATCCACGCAAGAAGCACAGGCCCGTACTCACTGGTCACCCAGCAGCCTCTCGGCGGCAAGGCCCAGTTCGGCGGACAGCGCTTCGGAGAGATGGAAGTCTGGGCGCTGGAAGCTTACGGCGCCGCATACACCCTCCAGGAGATACTCACCGTCAAGTCGGACGACGTTGTCGGCAGAGTAAAGACCTACGAGGCAATAGTCAAGGACGAGAACATACCCGAACCGGGTATCCCAGAGTCCTTCAAGGTACTTATCAAGGAAATGCAGTCCCTGGCCCTGGATGTAAGAGTCCTGGATGAGAACGATCAGGAGATCGAGCTCAAGGAGGATGCAGACCTTGAGGCCAACACCAACTTCAACGCCATAGAGTTCGACGACCGCCGCGGCGATCAGAACGAATACTTCGCTCCGGGCATGGGATTCACCGCCCTGGACGAAAACGGCGAGGAGATGGACTCCTACACTGATCCGCTCTACGGACAGGAAGAGGACGAAGAAGAAGATTTTCCGGGAGAGGAGGTATAGTCAATGGAATTAGGTAATTTTGAATCCCTGCAGATCAGCCTTGCTTCCACAGAGAAGATACTGAGCTGGTCACACGGCGAGGTAACCAAGCCGGAGACTATCAACTACCGTACACTCAAGCCGGAAAGGGACGGACTGTTCTGCGAAAGAATATTCGGACCGACCAAGGACTGGGAGTGCCACTGCGGAAAGTACAAGAGGATACGCTACAAGGGTATCGTCTGCGACCGCTGCGGAGTAGAAGTAACCAAGGCCAAGGTAAGAAGAGAGCGCATGGGCCACATAAAGCTGGCTTCCCCGGTCTCCCACATCTGGTACTTCAAGGGCATTCCAAGCCGCATAGGCAGAGTGCTCAACATGAGCCCCAAGGCTCTGGAAAAGGTTCTGTACTTCGCATCCTACGTAGTAACTGATCCGGGAGACACCACGCTCAAGTACATGGACGTGCTCTCCGAACAGGAATACAGAGAAGCCAAGGACGAATTCGGCAGCCGCTTCAAGGCTGGCATGGGCGCAGAAGCTATCAGAGAGCTCCTGTGCGCAATAGACCTGGACAAGCTCGGAGATGAGCTCCGCGAGAAGCTCAGAGATACCCAGGGCCACAAGAAGTCCGATGTAGTCCGCAGATTAGAGGTAATAGAAGCTCTCAGAGCTTCCGGAAACCGCCCCGAATGGATGATACTCGAAGTCGTTCCAGTAATACCGCCGGATCTTCGTCCTATGGTACAGCTGGACGGCGGAAGGTTCGCAGCTTCCGACCTCAACGACCTCTACAGAAGGGTCATCAACAGGAACAACAGACTCAAGAGGCTTCTTGAGCTTGGAGCTCCGGATATAATCGTACGCAACGAAAAGCGCATGCTGCAGGAATCCGTGGATGCCCTCATAGACAACGGCAGACGCGGAAGGTCCGTAACAGGCCCCGGCGGAAGACCTCTCAAGTCTCTTTCCGACATGCTCAAGGGTAAGCAGGGAAGATTCAGACAGAACCTTCTTGGTAAGCGCGTAGACTATTCCGGCCGTTCCGTAATAGTAGTCGGACCTGAACTCAAGTTCTACCAGTGCGGTCTTCCTAAGAAGATGGCCCTGGAGCTCTTCAAGCCCTTCATCATGAAGAAGCTCGTTCAGGACGGCACAGCACACAACATCAAGAGTGCAAAGAGGATGGTAGAGAAGGTACGCCCGGAAGTCTGGGATGTACTGGACGATATCATCAAGGATCACCCCGTGCTCCTCAACCGTGCTCCGACACTCCACAGGCTTGGTATTCAGGCCTTCGAGCCGGTGCTCGTAG
>JAZQIH010000007.1:0-15178 GCA_045541015.1 Anaerovoracaceae bacterium
TGTCTGCGTCCGTGTCCACGATCTTGCCGTAGGGCACCAGGCCGAGCTTCACCAGCGCCTGGAAACCGTTGCAAATGCCCAGCATCAGGCCGTCGCGCTTTTCGAGCAGAGCCATGGTCTGCTCCTTGACAGCCGCGTTCCTGAAGAAAGCGGTTATGAACTTGGCGCTGCCTTCCGGCTCGTCTCCGCCGGAGAAGCCGCCGGGTATGAACACGATCTGGGACTGAGCCAGAGCTGCGGCAAAATCGTCCACACTCTTTTGTACGGCGTCCGCGGACAGATTGCGCAGAACCATGATCTGCGGGTCCAGACCTGCGTCAGCAGCAGCCTTGGCGCTGTCGTATTCGCAGTTGGTGCCCGGGAATACCGGTATCAGCAGCTTGGGCCTGGCAACCTTTATTGCAGGTGCAGGCCAGCTTTCCGCCTTGTAAGTAACGTTGTGGACCTCGCCTATCTCCTGGCTTATGTTGCAGCTGTAAACGCTCTCCAGCTTGCCTTCCCAAGCGCCAAGAACAGCGGTCAGAAGCACCTCTTCCTCTCCGAGGCTGATCTTGCCGTCTTCAGTTACAAAGCCAAGGATCTCGGAACCCGCCGGGATGGAGGAACCTGCGGAGCAGCCTTCCTCGCACGCGGTATCCAGCTCCATAATGAAGCTGCCGTAGTCGTAGCCGAACACGCCCGCGGAAGTAACATCGTCCGCGAACTTGAATCCAAGCCCGTTGCCTGCAGCCATCTTGATGACAGCCTCTGCAATGCCGCCAAAGCCCGGTGTGTAGCAGGCCACAGCCTTGCCGCTGTGCAGGTAGAGCGCCACTGTCTTGAAGTTCCTGAGCAGGCTCTCTGCGGTGGGCAGTCCGTCCGGACCTATCTGCGGGGCCAGTCTTACGACTATGTCCCCTGCCTTCTTGAATTCAGGAGAAACTATATCGGAGTTCTTCTGGGCGGTAACCGCAAACGATACCAAAGTTGGCGGAACGTGGATGTCCTCGAAGGATCCGGACATGGAGTCCTTGCCGCCTATAGCAGCTGCGCCAAGCTCCTTCTGAGCCCTGAACGCGCCAAGCAGAGCAGCCATGGGCTGTCCCCACTTGCGGCTGTCTGTGCCGAGCTTCTGGAAGTACTCCTGGAATGTAAGGTAAACGTCTTTATAGTCAGCTCCGCTTGCCACCAGCTTGCATATGGATTCAACCACTGCAAGGTATGCACCGTGGTAAGGCGAAGACTCTGTCAGGTAGGGGTTGTAGCCCCAGGACATCAGGGAAACTGTGTCTGTATGGCCCTTCTCCACGGAGATCTTGTGGACCATAGCCTGGATAGGTGTCAGCTGCTCCTTGCCGCCGAAAGGCATCAGCACGGTGCCCGCGCCTATGGTAGAGTCGAAACGCTCGGAAAGTCCGCGCTTGCTGCAGCAGTTGAGGTCTGTGGCAACGTTCATCAGCTTTTCAGCAAAATCCCTGCCCTCTACAGTGCGCTCCGCCGGAGCTGCAGCGCTTACGACCACGTCTATGTGCTTTTCTGCGCCGTTGGAGTTCAGGAACTCCCTGCTTATATCAACAATTGCCTGGCCGTTCCACTTGAGAACCAGCCTGGGCTCCTTTGTAACAGTTGCCACCTGTACAGCCTGCAGGTTCTCCCTTGCGGCTATCTTTATGAAGGCATCAACGTCCTCTTTGGCAACGACTACGGCCATTCTCTCCTGGCTCTCGCTGATGGCCAGCTCTGTGCCGTCGAGGCCTTCGTACTTCTTGGGGACCGCGTTGAGGTCCACGCAAAGGCCGTCCGCAAGCTCTCCTATGGCAACGGAAACGCCGCCTGCGCCGAAGTCGTTGCAGCGCTTGATCATCCGTGCAGCAGCCGGATCTCTGAACAGCCTCTGGAGCTTTCTTTCCTCCGGGGCGTTACCCTTCTGGACCTCCGCGCCGCAGTTTTCAACGGAGTGGACATCGTGAGCCTTGGAGGATCCTGTTGCTCCGCCTATGCCGTCGCGGCCGGTGCTTCCGCCAAGGAAGATGACTGCGTCTGTGGGAGCCGGAACTTCCCTGCGCACGTTGCATGCAGGAGCAGCCGCTATAACAGCGCCTATCTCCATGTGCTTGGCAGCGTAGCCCGGGTGGTAGAGCTCGTCTACTATGCCTGTTGCAAGGCCTATCTGGTTGCCGTAGGAGGAATACCCCGCGGCAGCTGTGGTAACAAGCTTTCTCTGCGGAAGCTTGCCGGGTATGGTCTGGCTGATGGGAACGGTGGGGTCTGCCGCGCCGGTGATCCTCATAGCCGCGTATACATAAGACCTTCCGGAAAGAGGATCCCTTATGGCTCCGCCTATGCATGTTGCGGCGCCGCCGAAGGGCTCTATCTCGGTAGGATGGTTGTGTGTTTCGTTCTTAAAGAGCAGCAGCCAGGGCTCGGTCCTGCCGTCCACATCAACGTCCAGCTTAACGGTGCATGCGTTGATCTCTTCGGATTCGTCCAGCTTGTCCAGTATGCCCTTGGCCTTAAGATATCTGGCGCCTATGGTGCCAAGGTCCATAAGGCAGACAGGCTTGGTGCGGCCCAGCTCCTTTCTTACCTCCAGGTAGTCCTGGTAGGTCTTTGCGGTGAGCTCGTCCTCGAACTTGACGCTGTCTATTATGGTACCGAAGGTGGTGTGCCTGCAGTGGTCGGACCAGTAGGTGTCGATCACCTTGATCTCGGTTATGGTCGGGCAGCGGCCTTCGGAGCGGAAGTAGCTCTGGCAGAACTTGATGTCCGCAAGGTCCATGGCAAGGCCGTTGGTCCTGATGAACTCCGCCAGGCCGTCCTCTGTAAGATCGTTGAAGGCTGTGAGCACCGCTACCTTGTCCGGCACATTGTATGCCATGGCCAGGGTCTGGGGGATCTCCAGGGATGCCTCGCGGGCCTCAACGGGGTTGATCACGTATTTCTTTATCTCCGCAAGCTCTGCCTCGGAGATATCTCCGTAGAGCGCGTAGACCTTTGCAGAGCGGATCAGCGGCCTCTCCTCCTGGGAGATCAGCTGGATGCACTGCGCAGCGGAATCCGCGCGCTGGTCGAACTGGCCGGGCAGGAACTCCACGGCAAATACCCTGGCGCCGTCAAGCTCCGGGGCTGCGGTGCAGATATCTACCTGCGGCTCGGAAAAGACCGTAGTCTTAGCGTATTCAAACAGCTCCGGGCGAATGTTTTCCGCGTCGTAGCGGTTGAGGATGCGGACGTCCTTGAGCGCCTTTATGCCAAGCAGCTTGTTGGCCTCTGTTAAAAGCGCCTTAGCCTCGTGAGCGAATTCCTTCTTCTTTTCTGCGTATACTCTGTAAACCATATTTGCTCCTTAAAAATCGGTGTGAAAAAGGGACGGTTCTTTTTTCACATTACAGCGCTTTGAGCGCCTTGGCGCCTATGTCCTTGCGGCAGTAGGCATTGCTGAAGTGGACCTTCTCCACTACCTTGTAAGCTGCCTTGATGGCGGAGGGCAGGTCTTCCGCGATGGCTGTGCATCCAAGCACGCGTCCGCCGTTGGTCACCAGCTTGCCGTCCTTGAATGCGGCGCCGGCAACGTAGACCTTGTCCTTAACATCGTCTTCTATAACAAGCTCCTTGCCCTTCTCGTAGGATCCGGGGTAGCCCTCGGAAGCCACAACTACGCAGCAGGCGGAGCCGTCGTACCACTCCACGGGAGTCTCTGCCAGGGTGCCGTTGGTGGTTGCCTGCATAATGGTGAGCAGGTCGCTCTTGAGCAGCGGCAGCACGACCTGGGTCTCGGGATCGCCGAAGCGGCAGTTGTACTCTATTACCTTGGGGCCGTCCTTGCATATCATAAGGCCGAAGTACAGGCAGCCCTTAAAGGTGCGGCCTTCCTTGTTCATGGCCTCTATGGTGGGCAGGAAGATCTCCTTCATGCAGCGGTCCGCTATCTCCTTGGTGTAGTAAGGGTTGGGGGCTATGGTGCCCATGCCGCCGGTGTTGAGGCCCTTGTCTCCGTCCAGGGCGCGCTTGTGGTCCATAGAGGACACCATTGGAACTACCACCTTGCCGTCCGTAAAGCTGAGCACAGATACTTCCGGTCCTTCCAGGAACTCCTCTATAACTATCTGGTTGCCGCTGGCCCCGAACTTCTTATCCTCCATTATGGAGACTATGGCTTCTTCTGCCATCTTGCGGGTCTCGGCTATAACTACGCCCTTGCCAAGAGCCAGGCCGTCGGCCTTGACTACAGTCGGGATCGGGCAGGTCTTAACGTATTCCAGAGCTTTTGCAGCGTCGTCAAAGACTTCGTAGGCAGCTGTGGGTATGCCGTATTTCTTCATCAGGTCCTTGGAGAAGACCTTGCTGCCTTCTATGATAGCAGCGTTGGCCCTGGGCCCGAAGCACGGCACTCCTGCAGCCTCCAGCTTGTCCACGCAGCCGTCCACCAGGGGGTTGTCCGGCGCCACGACAGCGTAGTCCACAGCCTTCTCTACCGCAAAGCTCACTATCTTATCCAGCTCCGAAGCCTTGATATCTACAAGCTCGGCGTCGTCCGCCATTCCGGCGTTTCCTGGCAGCGCGTAGATCTTCTCTACGTCCTTGTTTTCCTTGATCTTCTTGATTATGGCGTGCTCTCTGCCGCCGCTTCCGACTACGAGGATCTTCATGATATTAGTCCTTTCTTCTGCAAGCTGTGATGTCGTATATATGATCTTTTATTCTAATCGTGCGGGTAATAAAGCGGATCTCTCCAGTAGTACTGGTAATCCTGGGTGTCGTAGCCAAGCTGCTCCCTTAAAAGCAGGTACCTGGGGTGGGTTCCCCTCCAGTAATCGTGGGGGTCCGCCGCTATGGTGCAGACTTCGCAGGTGGGCACCAGGGTCTTGAAGTACTCTATCTGATCCCTTGGGATGCCTGAATATATACCGGTCCAGAGCCTTTCCAGCTGGGTGTGCTCGTAGAGCGGGCTGAGATCGTGCACTCTCTGGTTGCTGCAGATGTTGAGGTGTTTAAGCTCCCTGCAGTTGCGCAGCGGCTCCAGCGATGTTATGTAGTTGTTGAACACCTCCAGGAACTCCAGATGCGGGCAGTTTGCCAGGGGCGAGATATCGTGGATATTGTCACCCATTATTATCAGGACCTCCAGCTTTGGCATGTAGGCGCAGAACGATATATCCGCAAGATCATCGTTGTGGCCGAGGTCCAGGTATTTAAGGTCTGTGCAGTACTTGAGGGATGCCGCGGTCTCGGGAACCAGGGAGCCTCCGTTGGTAAGAGGCGCGCTGGCAAGTATCTTCTCCACGTCCGTTCTTACCGAATAGACGCGGCCGAACCATATCCTCCAGACCACCTTGACGTTAGGATAGTCGTCCCTTATAGCTGCCATGTGCTCGTTGTCCACATTACAGAAGTCCATGTCCAGGAAGGTAAGATCCGGCATGTGAGCTATAATGGAGCGGACTTCTTCGCCCTGGTCGTACATGGTTATGTGGTTGAGGTCCAGCTTGGTATCGTGGTAGCCCACGCGCTTGCCGAAGGCCGTAAATGAGTAAGACACCTCCAGCTCCGGGTTGTTCTTTGCAAAGCTGTCCACTGCGGCAAGCTTGCTGTAGCCCTCCTGGGAGCCGAAGTCCACGCTCTTAAGATCCGGAAGGAAGTCCAGGCAGCTTTCCAGCTCCGCAATGGCCTCCGCGTCCGCCGAAGGCAGGGATGCCGAAGCCGAATGCAGCGTTATCTGGTCTTCGCCAATGCTTAAGTTGCCGCGGTAAGCCACGTCCGGGCAGGCGCTGCGCACTGCCTTGTAGGTCTGGACGTCCATGCCTGTTACTATAAGGCTGCCCAGCACCTTGTACTGGGGGTAGCTCTCGGCAAAGGCAGTTATCTGCTCCGGGGTCCAGTAATCCAGGCCGAGGCGCACCGCTGTAAGGCCCTGCAGGTAAGGAAGGTCCTCCTCTGCCGCATGCTTTGCGTCCTCGAAGCTTATGCCTTCAAGCTCCGCGATGCCTGTCTGGGTATCGAAGCTGCCACCCGCCGGGAGCGGAACATCGTAGGCCACCTCTACATCCGGGTGAGCCTGAGCCCAGGCGAATATCTCCTTGTAGCAGCTGCTCCCCCTGAGGTCCGCCTTCTTAAGGCCCTTGAACCAGTCCAGCTTTTCCACCTCTTCTGCTTCCAGCTGCAGCGTTATCTCCTCTGCATTAGCCAGGTAGAAGCGGTCCTTAAAATAGATTATATAGTGCTGCCAGAAGGCAACACCGACTGCCGCCGCAAGCACAAGCACCGCGGCCAGCACTGCCAGCCACGGTCTTTTCTTTTTGCTATTTTCAGTTGTTTCCGCGCCAGGGATCTGAGCTGCGGTCCCGACTTCGTCTTGCGGCATCAGTGGTGGAACAGGCGCATTCCCGTGAATGCCATTACTATTCCATACTTGTCCGCTGTTTCTATAACGTTGTCGTCTCTTATGGAGCCGCCGGGTTCTGCTATGTAAGCTGCTCCCGACTTCCTTGCTCTTTCCACGTTGTCCCCGAACGGGAAGAACGCGTCTGATCCTACGGTGACGCCTTTTTGAGTCTTTATCCATGCCTTCTTTTCTTCAGCAGTGAATACTTCCGGCTTTTCCGTGAATACTTTCTGCCACTCTCCGTCGCGCAGCACATCTTCGTACTCGTCGGAGGTATAAACATCTATTGCATTATCTCTGTCCGGCCTGCGAACGTCTGCCTTCCATGGCAGGTTCAGGACCTTGGGGCTCTGCCTCAGGTACCAGTTGTCCGCCTTGCTGCCGGCCAGCCTTGTGCAATGGATGCGGCTCTGCTGGCCTGCACCCACGCCTATAGCCATTCCGTCCTTAACGTAGCAGACGGAGTTGCTCTGGGTGTACTTGAGCGTTATGAGGGAGACTATCATGTCTATTTTGGCAGCCTCCGGGAGCTCCTTGTTCTTTGTTACGATGTTGGTAAGGAGCTCTTCGTTTATCTTGAAGTTGTTGTGTCCCTGCTCGAAGCTGATGCCGAACACATCCTTAACTTCCTGAGGATCGCAGACGTAGTCCGGATCTATCTCTATTACGTTGTAGTTGCCCTTCTTCTTGGTCCTGAGTATCTCCAGGGCCTCGTCTGTGTAGCCCGGGGCGATTATACCATCAGATACCTCTGCCTTAAGGTAAGTGGCAGTATCTGCGTCGCAGATGTCGGAGAGGGCTGCCCAGTCGCCGTAGGAGCAGAGCCTGTCAGCTCCGCGAGCCCTGATGTAGGCGCTGGCTATGGGAGAAACGCTCTCCTGCTCCACGAAGTAGATCTTGCGGTCTACATCGGTGAGCGGCTTTGCAACTGCTGCGCCTGCCGGAGAAACGTGCTTGAAGCTTGCTGCGCTGGGAAGGCCAGTTGCCTCCTTGAGCTCCTTAACGAGCTGCCAGGAGTTGAGCGCGTCCATAAAGTTTATGTAGCCGGGCCTGCCGTTGAGCACCTTGAAAGGAAGCTCGGAGCCGTTCTTCATGAACACTCTTGCAGGCTTCTGGTTCGGATTGCATCCGTATTTGAGCTGAAATTCTTTCATGTCTTCCTCCTAGTCCCCAAGGTGCTTGTTGTAGAGCTTTACTTCGCCCTTAACATTGGTGTAGAGCGAAACTTTGTTGTCCTTGTTGAGAGCTGCCCAGAGCTCGTCCGGGGTGGGAAGAGTAACTTCCATGGGCTCTCCTGCAAAGCTGGGCAGCGGGCTGCCGTCGCCCTGGTAGGTGCTGATGAAGTAGCCCTTGCCCTCCTCTGCCTTTTCGTAGCAGAAGAATTCGCGCAGGCAGGTTCCGTTCAGGTGCTTTAGTATGGAGATATCGAAGCTTCCGTCCGGATAAATTACTGCGGAGATGCGCGGGGTGAAGTTGGGGCTGTCCGGCTCGTACTCGCGGGTCATGAGGGCCTTCTTAAAGCAGCCGGCCTGCGCGATGGTATCGGTCTGGTCTCCGTTGGTAACGATGAGGCCGAGCTCCGTCTTTCTTACCGGATGGTAGATGATGAGGCTGGGGTCTGCAACCTTGCTCTCGTCGAAAGCGCGGGTCTCTATGCCGTCCTCGGTGAGGGCGAAAATGCGGTTGCGGCTGTTCTCGGAGCGGCCCATGATCCAGTAGTAAGCAACGTCCTTGCCTATTACTATGCCGCGTCCGGGATAGCTTGTTTCCTTAAGATATCTAACAAGATCTGTCATGATGTGCCTCCTGATGATCTTCTATGTTGCTGTATGCTATGCTTTTTCCTTGACCATGGCTGCGCAGACCAGCTCCGCAGCGCGCGGCAGTATTATCCATTCCGCCTGCTCCATTACGCGCCTTTGCAGCACTTCCGGAGTGTCTCCGTCCTGGATATCCACGGCTTTCTGAAGGATAATCTTGCCGCCGTCCGGGATCTCATTTACGAAATGCACCGTGGCGCCTGTTACCTTTACGCCGTACTCCAGAGCCTTTTCGTGGACAGTAAGGCCATAGAAGCCCTGGCCGCAGAAGCTTGGTATAAGCGAAGGATGCACGTTTATTATGCGGTCAGCAAAATGCCTTGTGAAGTCCGCGCTGAGTATGGAGAGGAAGCCTGCAAGTATTATCAGGTCTATCTTCTCCGCGTCCAGAAGCGCCGTGAGCTTTTCCTCAAAGCCGGCCTGTCCGCCGCACTCTTTTCTGGTAAGAGTTACGCCCTTGATGCCTGCGTTTTCCGCCCTTGTAAGCGCGTAGGCGCCGGCCTTGTTGGACACCACAAGGACTATCTCTCCGCTTCTTATGATGCCGGACTTCTGGGCGTCTATGAGTGCCTGAAGGTTAGTTCCGCCGCCGGATACCAGCACCGCAATGCGAGCTTTTCTGCAACTCATTATTATACCACCTTTGTTGCGCTTTAGGCTATGATTATCTTTTCTTCGCCGCGGATGATCTCGCCTATTATGTAGGCGTCCTCGCCGTTGGCCTTAAGAACGTCCAGAGCCTTCTGAGCGTCTTCCCTGGCAACGATGACGCTCATGCCAACGCCCATGTTGTAGGTGTTGAACATATCGCGCTCGGGAACTCTTCCGCTCTCCTGCAGCAGCTTGAAGATAGCCGGAACCTTAACGGAAGCCTTGTCTATCTTAGCGCAAAGGCCGTCAGGGATGGCTCTTGGAATGTTCTCGTAGAAGCCGCCGCCTGTAATGTGGCTGATGCCCTTGACGTCTGCCTCTTTGAGCAGAGCCAGCACCGGCTTTACGTAGATCTTGGTCGGTGTGAGCAGAGCCTCGCCCAGGGTCTGACCGCCGAGTATGGCCGGCTTGGCCTCAAGGTCTGCGTTCTCTATGCCGAACACCTTGCGCACCAGGGAGTATCCGTTGGAGTGGATGCCGCTGGAAGGAAGCGCTATCACAACGTCCCCTTCCGCCATGCGCTTATTGTCTATAAGGTCCTTCTTGTCCACGATGCCTACGGCAAAGCCTGCAAGATCGTAGTCGTCCGGAGGCATAACGCCCGGGTGCTCTGCGGTCTCGCCGCCTATAAGAGCGCAGCCGGCCTGAACGCAGCCTTCTGCAACGCCCTTAACAAGCTCCGCTACCTTTTCCGGAACGTTCTTACCTATAGCAATGTAGTCCAGGAAGAATATAGGCTTGGCGCCGCAGCAGACTATGTCGTTTACGCACATGGCAACGCAGTCTATGCCTACGGTGTCGTGCTTGTCCATGAGCTGAGCCACGCGCTGCTTGGTGCCTACGCCGTCCGTACCGGATACCAGTATAGGCTCCTCCATGCCCTTTATGTCCGGGGCAAAGAGGCCGCCGAAGCCGCCTATACCGGAGACCACACCGGGTATATTGGTGCGCTCCACATAGGGCTTCATGAGCTTGACGCCCTTGTAACCGGCTTCAATATCAACACCGGCTGCAGCGTAAGATTCGGAATGAGAGGTCTGCATTGTTACTCCTTTCCTGTCCAGCAATAAGTGCAAACTTTGTCTCTGTCAAGGCCTATGGCCTCCAGAAGTCCGTCCAGGTCCTGGTAGCCCAGGGAATCGAAGCCCATCTTTTCGCAGATTGCGGAAAGCAGGCACTGACCGCGCCTGGTGGACGGATCCGCGTACTCTTCTATATGTTTCTGGCCTTCATTGCCTTCGAGCTCTTGTATCATGCGCCTTGCAAGCAGGTCCATGTCGGAGTTGCCTCTGCTGAAGTTGAGGTACTTGCAGGAGTACATGATGGGCGGGCAGGCGGAGCGCATGTGCACTTCCTTGGCGCCGGACTCGTAGAGGAAGTCTACAGTCTCCCTCAGCTGGGTGCCGCGGACTATGGAATCGTCCACGAACAGCAGCTTCTTGCCGCGTATGAGCTTATCTACAGGCAGCTGCTTCATCTTGGCTACCATGTTCCTTACGGACTGGTCTCCGGGCATGAAGGAGCGCGGCCAGGTAGGTGTATACTTTACGAAAGGCCTTGCGAAGGTCTTGCGGCTCCTGGTGGAGTAGCCTATCGCGTGGGGGATGCCGGAATCAGGCACGCCAGCCACGTAGTCCACGTCGGGAAGAGTTCCTCGGTCCATTTCCTTCTGGGCCATGATCTCTCCGTTGTGGTAGCGCATAACTTCTACGTTTACGCCCTCGTAGTCCGAGTTGGGGTAGCCGTAGTAGCTCCACAGGAAGGCGCAGATCTTCATGTCCTTGCCGGGCTTGGCCAGCTGCTCGCAGGAAGACCCGGTGAGCTTTACTATCTCTCCGGGGCCAAGCTCCATGTAGCTCTGGTAACCCAGCTTGGTGTAAGCAAAGGACTCAAAGGAGATGCAGTAGCCGTCGTCTGCCTTGCCTACATGCACCGGAGTGCGCCCCTTGGCATCGCGGGCTGCTATTATCTCGCCCTTGTCTGTCATTATTATTACGCTCATGGAGCCGTCCACGGACTTCTGGACCTTGCGTATGCCCTTTACGAAGTCCTCTTCCTGGTTTATGAGCGCGGCAACAAGCTCCGAGGCATTTACCTTACCGGAGCTCATGGCCATGAACTGATTGTGATCTTTTTTGAATATGTCTTCTATCAGCTCGTCCGTGTTGTTGATTATCCCTATGGTGCTTATGGCGTAGAGCCCAAGCTGGGATCTTACAAGCAGCGGCTGAGGATCGGTATCGCTTACGCAGCCTATACCGCAGCTTCCGGAGAACTTGTAGAGGTCCTTTTCGAACTTGGTCCGAAAAGGAGTGTTGGAGATGTTGTGGAGCTCCTTGGAGAAGCCCTTCTCCTTGTCCCAGAAGTAGAGTCCTGCGCTGTTTGTACCAAGGTGGCTGTGGTAGTCAGTTCCGAAGAAGACATCGAGCACCACGTCTCTGCCGGTGCTCACCGCCCCGAAAAAGCCGCCCATTATGCGAAGAACAGCTCGGAAAGGGTCAGAGGATCAACGTACTCGCCGTTCTTGTAAACACGCATGTTGCCGGAAGCGATCTCGTCTATGAGCATAACGTTGCCGTCTGCATCGTAGCCGTACTCGAACTTGATGTCGTAGAGGACCATGTCTCTCTTTGCCATCTCGTCAGCAACGATCTGGGTGATCTTCTGGGTCATTTCCTTGATGGTGTCGTACTGAGCCGGGGTCATGATTCCGAGAACTTCCAGGCAGTCCTTGGTTACGAGGGGATCGCCCTTTTCGTCGTTCTTGAAGGTCATTTCTACGTATGCGGGCAGGTCCTGGCCGAGGGTGCAGTATTCACCGTAGCGGCGGTAGAAGCTTCCCACTGCCTTGTGGCGGCAGATGACTTCCAGACCCTTGCCGAACACCTTTGCAGGAAGAACTTCCATGGTGGTGTCTTCGAAGTTAGCCTTTACGAAGTGGGTCCTGATGCCGGCCTCGTTGATAAGCTTGAAGAAATAGTCTGTCATGCGGAGATTTACATCGCCTACGCCCTCGATGGTGAGGCCGACTTCGTTCATGCCCGGATCGAATACGCCGTCCTTGCCGGTGCAGTCGTCCTTGAACTTCAGAAGGTAATGTCCGTTGGGCATCTCAAATACGTTCTTTGTCTTTCCAGTGTAAACGAGCTTGTTTTCCATTTTTGTTCTCCTTTGTTTTATTGTGAATGGTTTTTTAAACTGTTAAAGGGGACGGTTCTCTTTCACCTTTTGGCAGATCCTGCCAGCAGGCTAGAGTTCCAGCTTGGCATCCTTTTCTATAACTTTGGCGGAATCTGCCTTGCGCTTTGCGTCCAGCTTTGCCGCAAGCTCCGCGTCCTCCACGGCTATGATCTGAGCCGCAAGAAGGGCCGCGTTGCCGCCGCCGTCTATTGCTACTGTTGCAACGGGAATTCCTGTGGGCATCTGAACTGTTGCAAGAAGAGCGTCTATGCCATTAAGCGCTCCGGACTTGCAGGGGATGCCTATAACAGGAAGAGTGGTGTTTGCTGCGATGGCTCCCGCCAGATGGGCTGCCATGCCGGCCATGGCTATAAGAGCGCCAAAGCCGTTCTCCCTTGCGCAGAGCGCGAATGCTCTTGCTTCTTCGGGAGTCCTGTGCGCGGAGTAGATATGGACCTCATAGGGAACTCCGAGGCTCTTGAGCATGTCCACTGCCTTCTGCGCGATGGGAAGATCGCTGTCGCTCCCCATTATTATTCCTACTTTTTTCATTGGATCCCTCCGATCCTCACACAAAAACTATCAGCTATTTCTGACACTACGATTATACAGGAAAAGCGGGCCCGCAAAAAGAGAAACGTTCAGCAAAAGCGGACCGATGTGCGGGTAATGAAAATCAATGTTCAAGCTTATGCGAACAATAAAAACACGTCCCTTGCGGAACGTTTCGTAAAATGCGTATTACAGCAGAATATCGCAGATGCGCTGGTAGTCCAGGTGGGTGTTCTTTTCCATGGCAAGCGCAACAGCCAGCGGGTAGTCCACGATAGTATCGCCCTTGATGCCAATGGCTGCATTGCTCACGCCCTCGCGGATCAGCTCTACGCAGCGCACGCCTGTGCGGCTTGCGAGTATGCGGTCGCGCGCGGTGGGACTTCCGCCTCTCTGGATATAGCCGAGGACCACGACCTTAGTTTCGCAGTCAATGATCTCAGCCAGCTGCTTGGCCAGCTCGTTGGAATCCAGCTCAACGCCCTCAGCCTTGATGATTATGGAGTGCAGCTTGCCCCTCTGCTTTCCTGCAAGGAGCTTCTTTGCGATGTCTTCGACCTCAAATCCTCTTTCCGGAATGAGTATAGTTTCAGCGCCGCCGGCAAGGCCTGCGTGCAGAGCTATATCTCCGCAGTGGCGTCCCATTACCTCTATGATAGTGGTCCTGCCGTGGGAGCTGGAGGTATCCCTGATGTTGCCGATGGCGGACAGAACGGTATTTACCGCAGTGTCGAAACCTATTGTAAAATCAGTGTAGGCAAGGTCGTTGTCTATGGTTCCGGGCAGGCCGAACACAGGCATTCTGGTCATGCTGTGGAGCCTTTCTCCGCCTGTAAGCGTGCCGTCTCCGCCTATAACAACGAGCGCCTCTATGCCATGCATGCGAAGGTTCTCGTAGCCCTTCATTATGCCCTCGTCTGTCATGAAATCCGCGCTTCTTGCGGTCTGCAGTATAGTGCCGCCGCGGTGGATGATATCAGCCACAGACGAAGTTTTCATCGGCTCGAACTCGTCGTTTATAAGGCCTTCGTAGCCCTGATGTATGCCGTAAACTTCCATTCCGTAATACAGGCAGCCTCTGACCACTGCCCTTATGCAGGCGTTCATTCCCGGGGAATCTCCGCCGCTTGTAAGTATTCCTACTCTCATGTTCTTCCTCTCTGTGCTATCTTAAGCAGTCTTCTCCGAATGCTTCTTTTAACTCTGTCATAAATTCTTCGTCCGGATCCACCCAAAGATCGTAGTCCAGCCTGTACTTGTGACCCGTGCTCTTTACCAGAAGGGCAACCGGCATGTCTCCGAGGTGCCTCTTGGCTATCTTTCTGAAGGTGCCGAGACCGTCCGCCTCCGAATAATTCTCCGGAATGACTATCTTGAGCATCTTGATCTTTGTATCCAGATCCGAGAGCAGCACTACGCTGTCCGCCATCAGCTTGGGATTGCCTTCCTCTTTGAGATCCAGCTTGCCCTTGATGACTACGACATTGTCCACTTCCATGTTCTGGCGGTAATTGTCGAAACACTTGGGGAAGACCACCACCTCTATCTGACCGTAAAGGTCCTCTATGGTAAGGTAGGCCATCTGCCCGCCTTTTTTGGTGATCATCTTCTTGACCCCTGTTATGAGGCCCGCCATGGTTGCGCTGCTGTTGTTCTTGATATTAACACATTTTTCGGGATTTGCAAGTATTTCCGTGTCTACGGTCGTTACCTTCTTGACTACGTCTTCCACTTCCTTAAGAGGATGCGCTGTAAGGTAGATGCCAAGCATATCCTTTTCCATCTTCATAAGGTCTTCCTTGCGGAACTCGCTTGCAGGAGGCATGGTGCGCTTTATCTCTATGCTCTGGCTCGGGTCAGCCATGGCAAAGAGGCTTATCTGCCCCTCTATGGTGTTCTTGGCTGCGCTCTGGGCGCTGTCTATGAGGTCTCCCACGGCTGCAAGCTTCTGGGCCTTGTTGCCCGGGAAGCAGTCCAGGGCGCCGGCCTTTACCAGGGATTCCATAGCTGTCCTGTTTATCTGGTGAACGTCCAGGCCGTCCACGAACTCGAAAATGTCCGAAGGCATCTTAACCTGCCTTGCGCGCATGATCTCGTCCACCATGCCTTCGCCCACGTGCTTGATTCCGAGCAGGCCGTAGCGTATGCGGCCCTCGTCTGTATCGAAGTGCTTCTGGCTGCGGTTGACGTCCGGAGGCAGTACCTCTATACCCATCTCTCTGGCGTTGCGTATTAAGCCCGCCACCGCGTCCGCGTTTGCGGGGTAGGTCATAAGGCTGGCCATGAACTGAGCCGGGTAGTAGTACTTCAGCCACGCGGTCTGGTAAGCAACTACAGCGTAGGCAGCGGCGTGGGACTTGTTGAAAGCGTAAGCCGCGAAGCTTGTCATTTCATCGAATATCTGGTTGGCCGCGTCTTCGGGGATGCCGTTTCTGATGCAGCCGGGAACGTCTATTGAGCCGTCCTCTTTGAGCTTGCCGTTTACGAAGTACTCCCTCTCCTTGGCCATAACGTCTGCCTTCTTCTTGGACATGGCACGGCGCACAAGGTCTGCGCGTCCGTAGGAGTAGCCGCCCAGGGCTCGCACTATATCCATTACCTGCTCCTGGTAGAC
>JAZQIH010000008.1:0-6570 GCA_045541015.1 Anaerovoracaceae bacterium
CGGAAGAACCGTCCCCCTGATGCCTATTCGAACACCTGGTACATTGGCATTTCAGTGCCTATAGCGCCTACGCAGCTGTTGGAGAGCGCGTGGCCTTCCGGGCGGTCCGTTATACCGAACATGGAGCCCATGTCGTGCATCTTGTCCAGATCCATTACGAACAGGGCCTGGACTCCGGGCTGGCGCTCCTCCACGAAGCTGAATATATAGGTGTGGTCGTTTATCTTTACGTAATCTGCCGGGTTGCTTGCCACCCAGGCGCCCTGCGGCACCTGCATGGTGTAGGTGTAGTAAAGGTTGGATGTGTAGACGTGGCGCACAGCGTATTCGCCGTCCCTGTAGGTCCAGACTATGGCCTTGCCTACCATGTCCGATGTGAAGCCGTGCAGCGGAGCCTGCATTGGGAACTCCCCTTCGATGCGGCCGAACAGGAAATCCCTGTCCACATCCCTTGCGGACCACTTGGTGCCGAGCTTAGCCAGAACAGCCGTTGCGTTGCCCGTGGACATATCCACGACAAGATCCACGCAGCGCAGAGGTATAGCCTCCGGTATAAGGTGGTGCACAAGGAAGATTATACCGTCCATTGTGAGCACCTGGCAGTAGGCAGGGTCATATGCCATGCCGTCCTCTATAAGGTGGACCTTGTTCTTTTCCAGGAAGGTCCATTCCAGTATGTGTTCCTCGTCCTTGAATGTGATCACGCAGCCTGTAAGGGCGTCCGAATCCTCCGGAGTATAGGGACCGCGCATGGTGGTGTTGTAGTTGGCCGTGCTGAGGTCTGCGGCATCTACTACCGCCTGCACCTCGTCTGCAGTCATGTCCAGATCCCACTTGCGGTGCCAGCGCTTGTCTGTGTTGTTCATGGCAGCCTCCAAAAAAGGCCCGGAAAAGTTCCGGGCCGTGTAAAACTAGAGAGTAACTTTAAGGAAGGTCTTCTTGCCCTTCTTGAACACTATGCCGTCCCCTACCATATCCGGGGTGATAGTCATCTTGGGGTCTGTTACCTTTTCGCCGTTCATGGTAAGGCCGCCCTGCTCTATGGTGCGGAAGCCTTCACCGTTGGACGGAACAAGACCTGCCTGCTTTATAAGAGCTACGACGCCTATGCCCTCAGCCGGTATAGCTACCTGCCTGGTGGGGATGTCCGCGGAGCCTGCGCCGCCGCCGAACGCTGCCCTTGCAGCTTCCTGAGCCTTGGCTGCCTCCTCCTCTCCGTGGACAAGCTTGGTAACTTCAAATGCCAGGACTTCCTTGGCGTGGTTTATCTCCTGATCCTTAAGAGCGCCGAGCCTCTTTACCTCTTCCATGGGCAGGAAGGTGAGCATGCGCAGGCACTTTTCCACGTCTGCATCGTCCACGTTCCTCCAGTACTGGTAGAAATCGTAGGGGCTGCACTTTGCTGCATCCAGCCACAGAGCACCCTTCTGGCTCTTGCCCATCTTGGTGCCGTCGGACTTGGTAAGAAGAGCAAAGGTCATGCCGTAGTAATCGTCCTTGCCAAGTATCCTTCTGGCAAGGTCTCTGCCGGCCAGGATGTTGGACCACTGGTCGTTTCCGCCGAACTCTATCTTGCAGTCGTAATCGCGGGCCTGAACGTAGAAATCGTAGCCCTGCAGCAGCATGTAGTTGAATTCCAGGAAGGAAAGGCCCTTCTCCATGCGCTGCTTGAAGCACTCTGCGCGAAGCATCTCGTTTACGGAGAACTTGCTGCCTATATCCCTTATGAATTCAAGGTAGTTGAGGTTGCGCAGCCAGTCCGCGTTGTTTACGCAGATAGCCTTGCCGGGCTGCGGAGTCTTATTCTCTCCGCCCTTGCCCAGAACGCCCTCGCCCTGGATGTGCTTCCAGTCCTCATCGAACTCCAGGAAGCGGTCGAAGAGCTTTTTGAACTTTTTGCCGTTCTCGTCTATCTGCTCTACTGTCATCATGGGGCGCGCGTCTGTTCTGCCGGAGGGATCTCCGAGCATGGTGGTGCCGCCGCCGATGAGTACTACCGGGGTGTGGCCGTACTTCTGCATGTACATCATGATTATGACCTGCATAAAGTGGCCTACATGCAGGCAGTCTGCTGTGGCATCAAAACCTATATAGAACTTGACCTTTTCGCGGCCCAAGAGCTCTCTGATGCCTTCATCATCTGTGGTCTGCTCTATGAAACCACGCTCCTTAAGGACGTCATAGACGTTGTCGAACTGCGAAACATTGTCTGGGATCTTAAACATAATATTGCTCCTTTTATAAAAAACGGCCCTGCCAAAACAGAGCCGAAAAATACTCTATGCATTCATTTTACTACAGTTTGAGCACTTGTCAAGGAATAATCATCTCTATGCCCTGCTTAAGCGATGCTCCGTCCAGAGCGCCTACGCCCCTGGCTATGAGCTCCCCTTTGGCGTTCACGAAATACGTTGTTGGAATGGCTGACACTCCGTAGGTGCCGGAGGCTCCGCCGTCTGTATCGTAATACACGGGGAAGGTATAGCCAGACGAGCTGATGAAGCTGTCCGCAGCGGATCTTGTTTCGCTTCCGTAGGTAAGGTTTATCATCATGAACTGTATCTGGTCCCCGTACTGCTTGTATGCAGCTTCGAATTCCGGCATTTCTGACTTGCAGGGGCCGCACCAGCTTGCCCAGAAGTTGAAGATGACAGGCTTTCCCTTAAGATCCGAGAGCTTTACAGCCTTGCCGGATGCGTCATAAACAGTAAAATCCGGGGCAGCTGAATAGCCCTGAGCTTCTCCTTCGGAAGAGCTGCTTTCGGAAGGAACGGTATTGCCTCCGTCTATCTGCTCCGGGGCGTAGTCCTTTGAGAGCTTGCTGTACAGTATGTACGCGCCGCCCAGGACTATCACCAGGGCTGCAAGTATTATCAGAAGTTTCCTCTTACCCATAAAGACCTCACAAAAGCGTGTTTAAGAATCTGCCCAAAAGACCGCTTGCCATCAGGACGCCTACTATCACAAGAAAAATTCCGCAGACCGTATTTATGGCCTTGTAGTGCTTTTTTATAGCATCAAAGACGCCCTTCAGCCTGTCTATCAGCAGCGAGCTTATTACAAACGGGATGCCAAGCCCCGCGGAATAGCAAAGCAGCAGAGCCGCGCCCTTGAGCATGGTCTCCTGCTGGGATGCAAGCAGCAGCGCAGAGCCCAGGAAGGCCCCAACGCAGGGCGTCCAGCCTATGGAAAACACCATGCCAAAGACCATGGAAGAGAAAAATCCAAGGTCCGAAACATCCGCTCTGCGGCTCTGGCCTTTGAAAATGTTGAGCTTCAGCACGCCCATGTAGTCCAGGCCGAAAACTATTACGATCACGCCGCAGACTATGTTCAGCCAGGTCCTTCCGGATACCAGAAAGCGCCCCACAGTGCCCGCAAGCACGCCCATGGCAAGGAATACCGCCGTAAAACCGCACACAAAGCCAAGCGCGCATTTAAGCGTGCGCGCAGAGCCCTTCTCCGAGCCGCCCGCAAAGTACGAAACGTAGATAGGCAGCATGGGCAGAAGGCAAGGCGATATAAAAGTTATTATTCCTTCCAGGAACGATATCAGGTACTGCATATTCAAAAATAGCGCCGGAAAAGCTCCGGCGCCAAAAGCTTTAAACTACTTTGTTCCGTAGATACGGTCGCCTGCATCGCCCAGACCCGGGAGTATGTAAGCGTGGTCGTTCAGCTGCCTGTCCTTGGCTGCAATGTAGATATCTACATCCGGGTGAGCCTTCTGGAGCACCTCAATGCCTTCCGGAGCAGCTATGAGGCACATGAACTTGATCTTCTTGCCGCCCTTTTGCTTTACGAAATCGATAGCTGCAGCTGCAGATCCGCCTGTAGCCAGCATCGGGTCTACTACGAATACCTGCCTCTTGCTGATGTCTTCGGGCAGCTTGCAGTAGTACTCGATTGGAAGATGTGTTTCCGGATCCCTGTAAAGGCCTATGAATCCGACCTTTGCGTTAGGGATGAGGGAGAGCATTCCGTCTACGAAGCCGAGTCCGGCTCTGAGTATAGGAACTATAGCAACATCTTCTCCGTCCAGCATCTTGAGGGTGCACTTTTCCATAGGAGTCTCTACCTCTACGTCCTTTAAAGGCAGATCCCTGGTGGCCTCATAGGTCATGAGTGTTGCGATCTCTGTTACCAGCTGGCGGAAATCCTTTGTGGATGTGTTCTTTCCGCGAAGCAGAGCTGTCTTGTGCTGGATGAGTGGATGATCAAATACATAAACTTTTCCCATGTTATCCTCCTTGGGCTACATTTCGTCTAATAACGCTACTCTTCTATCATGACGGCCGTGTTCCTCTTCGGTCTGCAGCCAAATGTCAACTAGTTCGCATGCCTGCTCCGGCTCCAGCACGCGGCCTCCCAAAGAGACCATGTTTGCGTGGTTGTGCTTTGCAGCCATTTCTGCCATAAAGGGTGTTACCAGCAGCGCGCAGCGTATGCCGTGCACCTTGTTTGCGGCAATTCCTATGCCTATGCCGGTGCCGCAGCAAAGTATGCCTTTATCGGCCTTGCCTGCCGCAACGTATTCCGCGCATTTCTTTCCGTAGACAGGATAGTCCACTGATTCTTCGTTGTAGGTGCCGAGATCTTCTACCTCGTAACCTTTGCCGCGAAGATGCTCCGCGACCTTTTCCTTGAGGGCGAACCCACCGTGGTCGCTTGCAATAGCGATCTTCATACTCTTCCTCCCTGTGACTCTTATTATATTATACCCCGCTGCCTTGAGCATGCGGTTCATGAGCGAAAATTTGAGAGATCCTGTGAACTCCGCAGAATCGTCCGGGGCAGCGGCAAGGATGATATCGCAGCCCTGGGCATCGAATTCACGAAGCTTTGCGAAGAAAGTCCGCGGATCCGGGCGGTCTATTACGCCTGCCTTTTTGCCTTCTGCCTTTGCAGCAGCCAGGCGGGCCTTTATCTCTGCAAGAACGGCCTTTTCCGGGCCTTCGAACAGCAGCATCTGGGCCTTTGGGGCGTAGTGCTTGTACTTCTGACCGGGGGCTTTAGGCCTGTAGTTTGGGTCCTCCGAGGGCTTAGCGAACAGGGCCGGATCGTAGGAGACTTCCCTTCCGCAGGCTGCCGAGATCATTTCCGGAGTTACATAGCCGGGCCTTAGGATAACTGGGTCTTCGGGATCCGTAAGGTCCAGGACCGTTGATTCTATGCCGACTTCCGAAGGATCTCCGCAGATGATGGCATCTATTTTGCCGTCCAGATCGTTTTTTACGTGGAGCCAGCTGGTGGGGCTTGGGCGCCCTGAAATGTTGGCGCTGGGGCCGCTTACGGCTGTGCCGGAAAGCTCTATGAGCCTTAATGTTGCGGCGCTTCTTGGCATGCGCACCGCTACTGTGTCCAGTCCGCCTGTGGTATCCTTCGGCACCTCCGGCCTTTTAGGAAGCACCATGGTAAGAGGCCCCGGCCAGAAGGCTTCAGCAAGCTTTAAAGCCTCCGCGGGAACTTCCGCTGCCAGGCGGTAAAGCTCTTCCGTCTTTGCTATGTGTACTATAAGCGGGTTGTCCGAAGGCCTGCCCTTGGCTGCGTAGGACTTCTTAGCAGCCTGGGGATCGAAGGCATCCGCTCCAAGGCCGTAGACAGTTTCAGTCGGGAAGGCTACCAGCCCGCCGTTTTTAATTATCTGCGCAGCTGTTTGTATATCCTTTTCTTCTGTTGAAAGAAGGAGTGTTTCCATGTTTTGCCAAAATGACAATTCGGGACCGTCCCCAATTATCAATAGTTTTTCATTTTTTCTGCCTGCTCGGAGGTGATGAGGGCGTCTATGATCTCGTCCATATCCCCGTCCATGAAGGCGTCCAGTTTGTATATTGTAAGGCCTATGCGGTGGTCCGTTACTCTTCCCTGCGGAAAGTTGTAGGTACGTATGCGCTCGGAACGATCTCCGCTTCCTACCTGGCCCTTACGAAGCTCCGACTGTTCGTCGTGCTGCTGCTGCTGGAAGAAGGCGTAGAGCCTTGATTTCAGCTCGTTGAAGGCCTTTTCCTTGTTCTTGAGCTGTGACTTTTCGTCCTGGCACTGTACAACAACGCCTGTAGGAATGTGGGTAAGACGGACAGCAGAGTCTGTCATGTTTATGTACTGACCGCCGTGGCCGGATGCTCTGTAGGTATCCACGCGTATATCGTCCCAGCGGAGGTCTACTTCCACGTCTTCAACTTCCGGCATTATAGCAACGGTAGCGGCAGATGTGTGGATGCGGCCGGAACTTTCGGTCTCCGGAACGCGCTGCACGCGGTGCACGCCGGACTCGTACTTGAGCCTGGAATACGCGCCCTTTCCTATGATCCTTACAACGCCTTCCTTTACGCCGCCTATGCCTGTATCGTTTATATCCGTAAGCTCTGTTTTCCAGCCGTGGCGCTCTGCGTAGCGTATGTACATGCGCAGAAGGTCCCCTGCAAACAGCGCAGCTTCCTCTCCGCCGGTGCCAGCCCTAAGCTCCAGGTAAACGTTCTTTTCGTCGTTGGGGTCCTTGGGCAGGAGCAGTATCTTAAGCTCCTGTTCGCAGGCGGCCAGCTTGTCGTTGAGCTCAGAGAGCTCTTCCTT
>JAZQIH010000009.1:0-4193 GCA_045541015.1 Anaerovoracaceae bacterium
CCGCTTGGCCTCCGACTTCTCTTTGCAGCGCCGTTTTGAGCGGCTTTGGCGGCCTGCTGAGCCATCAGCGTGTAGCGCTTTGCAATAGCAGCAAGCTGCAGGCCCATGTTTGCCTCGTTTATGGTGCATATGTATTTGAGATCTGCGCCCAGGTTTTCCGCAATGTACGCTGCGTAGCGCTCAAAATATCCAATTGTGCTCTCTGCCTCCCAGCCGCCTTTTCTTATCAGCCAGGCAGGGCTGGTAAAGTGCATAAGGGTGACCACCGGCTCCACGCCGTTTTCCCTGCAGCAGCGTATGACCTTGCGGTAATGATCCAGCTCAGCTACGTCAAAATGGCCTTCTTCCGGCTCTATGCGGGCCCACTCTATGGAGAACCTGTAGGCATCAAGGCCTGCTGCGGCAAGCATTTTGATGTCTTCTTCGTACCTGTTGTAGTGGTCGCAGGCTATCCCGGATGGTTCCGTAAAGCTGCTGTGGGGCATCTGCTCCTGCAGCCAGTAATCGCTGTGGGTGTTGTTTCCTTCTACCTGGTGAGCAGCTGTTGCCGCGCCTGTCATAAATCCTTTAGCAAAACTCATATCAGAGATCTCCTCCATTAACTTCTGTGACCTGCCCGTCCGGCATGATTATCTTTGCCCTTGCGCCTTCCGGCAGAGCGTAAGCCATTATCAGTTTATCTTCCTGGTAGCGCCATGAGCACTCTATGTGGCCGTAGCGGCTGTCCAGGGAAGCTTTGGCCCAGCCGAGGCGCTTGTCCGGGTAAGGCCTTATCGTAATGCCATCCGGTCCTGCGTTTACGCCGCAGGCCCCGCTTATCAGCCAGCCCGCAACTGCTCCGTAGGCGTAGTGGTTGAGCGAATCGTGGACTGTGCCGTCTTCGCGGACGCCGTCCCAGGTCTCCCATATGCTTGTGGCGCCCTTTTTTACCTCGTAGAGCCAGCCAGGGCAGTCCTCCTGCAAGAGCAGGCTGTAGGCCGTGTCCGCGTGGCCGTACTCGCACAGGACTTTAAGCAGGAAAGGCGTGGACAGGAAGCCTGTGTTCAGGTGGTAATCGTTGGCCTTGACCAGCGCATCCAGAGCGTCCGCCGCGGCCTGTTTTTCAGCCTCGTCCAGCAGGCCGAAGGCTATAGGCCTCACGTATTCCGCCTGGCGCTTGGAATCTATCTTTCCGTTATCCGTGCAGGCAAACCTGTAGGCGTTCCTTGCGCCTTCTGCTATCTTGCCGAACTTTGCGGCGTCAGTTTCTTTTCCAAGCACGCCGGCTATCTTAGCCAGAATGTCCGCGGACCTGTAGTAATAGGCTGTTGCAACCTCCGGAGCGCCGCTGGTCATGGTCTTTTTCATGGTCTCCATGTTGTCCACGTCCGGCTCGCACCACTCTCCGAAGTGGAAACCGTGGTCCACAAGGAACTTCCTGTAAGGATTTTTGCGGTTTTTGAGGCGGGTCTTATCCGCGCGCTTTTCGCAGAAAGCAAGCCAGCGGGTCATCATTTCGTAGTTGTCCGAGAGCACGGAGCTGTCCCCTGTGGCCTCGTAAATCGCCCATGGCACCAGGATGCAGGCATCGCCCCATCCGGCCGAGCCCTGCAACATGTTGGAAATGAAGCCTCCGTTGTTGTTTACAGGAGCGATGTTCTCCACCATGCCGTCCTCGTGCTGGGTAAGGCGCAATTCCGCAAGCCAGTTCTTAAGCACCGGCGCGCAGTCCGCAAGCATCAGCCCTGTAGGAGAAAAGGCCGCTGCATCCCCTGTCCAGCCTGCCCTCTCCCTTGTTGGGCAGTCGGTGGGAATATCGCAGAAGTTGGAACGCATGCTCCAGAGGGCGTTCTCAAAGAGCCTGTTTACGTCCGCGTTGCCGCATTCGAAGGTGGCCATCTGAGGCATCTGCGAATACACTGCAATGGCTGTAAAGCTTGAGTTTTCAAGATCTATGTCGGTCTCCACCTTTGCGTATCGGAAGCCGAAAATGCAGAAGTGAGGCTTGTAGCTGTTGAGCCCTTCCTTGCAGATGCAGTCTATGCGCTGGGGTATGCCGCCGTTCTTGTTGCGGTCTCCGGGATCGAAGTTGCTCTGGGTAAAGTTGCCGTTTTCGTCCAGGGTCTCGCCGTGCCAGAGCGTTATCTTCTGGCCTTCGCGGGCCGTTACCTTAAGCTCCGTGTATCCGGCCAGGTTCTGCCCGAAGTCTATGACGGTGCTGCCGTCCGGGGTCCTGATGATCTTCCCGGCAAAGCGCTCCTGCTCCAGCACGGGCACGCAGTCTTCAGGGCATTCCAGCACGTCCATGGGCCAGTTTCTGAGCGCCACCGCGTGCCAGTCAGTTATCTCCTCCATGCGGGCGTCGTATTCCTCGCCTTTTTGCATGTCGTTTTGGCGCACGGGCCCGCTCTGGCTTGCCTGCCAGTTCTCATCGCTTATGAGCAGGGTCCGCTCCCCGCAGGCTATGCGGCAGAGCAGCGCCAGGTCCTTGCCGTAGTAGTTGTTTATCCCGTCTATGCCAACATTTCCGCGGTACCATCCGTCCCCGAGGGTGACGACTATCTCGTTCTGGCCGGCTGCAAGCAGGTCTGTGATGTCGTAGACCTGATACTTGAGCCTTTTGCGGTAGTCTCCGGCACCGGGGGCCAGGACGAAGTCCCCTGCCCGCTTTCCGTTGATCTTTGCCTCGTAAAGGCCGTGGCATGTTATATAAAGCAAGGCTGGCTCCTGCGCAGAAAAGACGGCATCGCCCTTATCCAGGGTGAAGCTTCTTCTCAGCACGCTTGCCGGCTGTCTTTTGTTCTCATCGAATACGCATTCCGGATCTATCCACCTTGCGCCGCGGAAAGCCTGCAGCGCAGCTGTCTTGTCGTTAGTCATATCGTCTCTCTCTTTTTATTTCTGCCTCGGTGTGTCCTGCTGAACACACCTGGACACGCTCTCGCTACCAGGGGACCCTCCCAGCGGTCCTAAGCTCCGTCTGCGCCTTTGGCTTGCCGATCGCTAAGGACCGGGTTCCCTGAGTGTCCCTGCGCATTCAGCAGGACACACCGCAGCGGAGATAAAAACTGAATGTCTGCCAAGCGGCATAGCCATTGAGCCTTCAGCGGCTTTGCGCAGTAGCAGCCGATTTCCGCGATTGCCAAGCGTTATCGCAGGTGCGGCGGGACGGTCCGCCGCAGCGAACGACGTTAAGCCCGCTGTCGACTGTAGACAAGGGCGCGTTCGTGAGCGTGCCAAGATAGCGCCGGCAGAGCGGTCTAAAGCGGCGCTAACGAGGAACTCAAGCCGCGAAAGGCCCAATGGTTATGCCGCTTAGAAATATTTAGCTTAGATCAAAGGTGAGCCTGGAGCCATTTTGCTGAAAGCTCGAGGCTTTTGAGGGGGTCTTTGCCGATCCAGTTCTTGTGGCTCTCCAGCACGACGCCCTCCGCGCCGCACTCCCTGGCAATCGCAAGAAGCCCTTCCAAGTCCATATTGCCGGTTCCCAGCTCCATGCTGTCCGCCTTGAGTATAGGCGTCATAGCCGGTCCGCTCTGCCTTGTTCCCCTGTCCGTAACGTGCCAGAGCTTAAGGCGGCTTCCAAGCTTCCTCATCCAGGCCGCTGCATCAGCGCCGCCGTCCGTGAACCAGTAGCTGTCGAACTCAAATCCCACAAATTCCGGATCCGTTTCCCCAAGTATTATATCATACGCACGTGCTCTGCCGGAGGTCTTAAGCAGCTCCACATTGTGATTGTGGTAAAGGAGGCTAACGCCCTCGCCTGCCAGAGCCTTACCGGCCTCATTCAGCCTTGCTGCAAGCTTTTTCACCTCCGCCGCATCCGAATAATCAAAGCGGTACATGCCGGTTATGACAAGTTTGTCCGTGCCGAAAGCCTTAGCCTCCGCAGCCTGAGCCCCCAGCTCTTTTTCAAGCCCGTTAAGATCCGTATGAAGGCTTATCACCGAAAGCCCGCTGTCCTTTATAAGCTGCGGCCAGGGCAGCTTTCCGCCGTTTCCCGTGGGCATGCCGGCCGCCTTGGTGAGCATCCTTACCATAAAGCTCGTGGGATGCACCATAAAACGGTTCAGCTCTATGCCGTCGTAGCCTGCTGCTTTTATCCTTGCCAGTGCAGAGCGTGCGGAAGACTCGCTTCCGCACACGCTGCCCAGCATTATCTGCTGTACTCCTGTTAACATCTATATCCTCTGATATGCCGCTAAATTAATTAT
>JAZQIH010000010.1:0-4712 GCA_045541015.1 Anaerovoracaceae bacterium
CTTTTACAGGATTAATTCTGCCGCCGGCATCCTTTCCTTCCGTAACGTGCATCCACTTGCCCATGGGTGTGCCCAAGTCTTCGCAGCAGTGGCACCGCACAACAGGAAGCGCGCCGGATGGTCCGAACTTGCAGTTCCCGCCTTTTTCAAAGTAAGCACTTGCAGAGTTAGGACCGCAAAACAGTGCCGCAGCAGCAAGGCGCCCGCCGCGCTTTAAGGCATATTCACTTGCCATTATATCTCCAAATGAATGCCCATAAAGATATATGCGGCTGCTGTCGATATTATATTTATCCTGCACAGTGTCTATCAGCCAGTCCAGGTAATCCAAGTCGTTGGCATAATGGACTCCGTAGTCCTCACCGTACAGCTCCCAGGCGTTCCAAGTGATCTCTTCCGTAAGCGACTGTGCGTAAACGACTATAAAACCGTAATGCTCAGCCACTTGCGTAAATGCATTGCGGTAATGGCCGTTGTGCAGCTTCCTGCCGCGTCCGCTGTTTCCACCGTGAAGGCTAATAAGAAGCGGTACTGCTGCTGAGCCGTCATAAGAGGATGGGACATACTCCCGCCAGGTCCTTTTATCTCCATTACAAATACCGCTGCACTCTGTAGTGGGCAGCGGCATGTAAGTATTGCTATCTAATGTCTGTGAAACTATATGATACATTATTTTACCTTTGGGCAAGCGCAGAGATGGTTCTCACCCACTTCTCTAAGCACAGGGCGTGTAGTTTTGCACTCTTCAGTGGCATAACGGCAGCGATTGCAGAAATTACAACCATCTATGCGGTTAGCTATGCTTCCAACCTCTCCGGACAGGCTAATACGCTCGCGGCCCTTATCCACCAGAGGATCTGGAATAGGCACAGCAGAAAGCAGCGCCTGCGTGTAAGGATGCTTAGGATTCTCGTAGATCTCCTTCCATCCGGCAGTCTCCACTATCTGGCCCATATACATTACAGCTATCCTGTCGCTTATATGGCGGACAACAGACAGTCCATGCGCCACGAACAGATACGAAAGTCCCAGCTTGGCCTTAAGATCCATAAACAGATTCAGTATCTGTGCCTGTATGGATACATCCAGAGCCGAAACAGGCTCATCGCAGATAAGAAGCTTAGGATTCAGCGCAAGAGCTCTTGCTATGCATATCCTCTGCCTCTGGCCTCCGGAGAATTCGTGCGGCATACGGTCTGCCATATACGGATCCAGTCCGACAAGGTTCATAAGCTCCTCCACCCTGTCATCCACTTCCTTGCGCGAACTATACACCTTATTAACGACCAACGGCTCAGATATGGCATCACGTATAGTGTGCCTTGGATCCAGCGCCGCATACGGATTCTGGGAAATGATCTGAATATCCTTTCTAAGGCTATGGAGCTCGCGCTTGGACATATGCGTTATATCCTTGCCCATAAATGTTATCTTACCGCCGGAAGGTTCGTAGAACCTCATGATACAGTTAGACACAGTGCTCTTACCGCAGCCGGACTCACCAACCAGGCCCACAGTTTCACCTTCCCATATATTGAAGGTTACTCCGTCGAGAACAGTAAGATCCCTTTTCTTTTCAAACAGACCTGTCTGAGCTGGGAACTTCATAACAAGGTCTTCGACCTTAAGTATAGGTTCTGCAGTGTAATCTATGCGAGACGGCAGGATAGGATCTGCCTTGATATCATCGCGGCCTTCAAGCTGCCTGAAACGGTGGCAGGCTACGATATGTCCTTCAGCAGCCTCTACAGTCTCCGGGAAAGGCTTGCCTTTGCACTCTTCGTTTGCATACATGCACCTGGGGCAGAAATCGCAACCTTCCGGTTTATTGATCAGTCTCGGAGGAACTCCGTCTATGGATATCAGCTTGTTTTCTTTATTGCTGTCCATCCTTGGGACCGCCCTTAACAGCCCCTTTGTGTAAGGATGAAGCGCACGGTAAAATATATCCTCTGTGCTTCCGGATTCTATGACCCTGCCGGCATACATTACATAGATGCGCTCTGCGTACCTGGCAACAACGCCAAGGTCGTGCGTGATCATTATTACGGCAGTACCTGTCTTTTTAGCTATGTCCTGGATCAGATCCAGTATCTGCTCCTGAGTGGTAACATCCAATGCCGTAGTAGCCTCATCAGCTATCAGTACCTTAGGATCGCAGGCTATAGCCATAGCGATCATTATCCTCTGGCACATACCGCCTGAGAACTGGTAAGGATAATAATTGATGCGCGACTGAGGGTCAGGAATACCGACCATCTTAAGGAGCTCTATAGCCCTGGCTTTAGCATCTGCCTTATTAAGGCCAAGATGCAGCTCTATAGTCTCGGTAAGCTGCCTTCCGACAGTAAGCACCGGATTGAGCGCTGTCATAGGCTCCTGGAATATTATGCTTATTCCGTTGCCCCTTATGCTGCGCATCTCCGGGCCGTCCGGCTTATATGAAAGCAGGTCCTTGCCATCGTATATAACATGACCGCCCTCTATATGCCCTGCCGGCTTTTCGATAAGCTGCATTACCGAATACTGGGATACGGACTTTCCGCACCCGGATTCGCCTACGATACCTATTATTTCACCGGGGCGCACTTTATAGCTGACATTGTCTACCGCTACGACCTTGCCGTCCAGCGTATGGAAGCAGGTACGGAGACCGTCTACCACAAGCGCGTAACCCTCATTGTTTTTATTTACAGTTTCTGCGTTTGCCATGACTAGTCTCCTTATTTATTGCGAAGCCTCGGGTCAAGGGCGTCTCTTACGCCGTCGCCGAAGATATTGAAAGCAAGAACTATCAGCATTATACAAAGACCAGGAGCTATGCTTATCAGCGGGTGGTTTATGAGCTGAGCCTGTCCCTGGCTGACCATAGCGCCCCAGCTGGCTGTAGGCGGAGCTATGCCTAGACCAATGAAGCTCAGATTAGCCTCTGTAAGCATGGCAGATCCAAGATTTTGAGTCATAAGTACGATTATCGGAGATATGCAGTTCGGAAGTATATGCTTTACCAGAAGCCGGGGCGTCCTGGTTCCTACAGCTATGCTTGCGTTTACATATTCCTGAAGCTTTATCGAAAGTACCTGTCCGCGGGCTATCCTTACATAAGTCGGGATCATCGAGAAACCGATAGTTATGCTTACGTTTACGAGGCCGCTTCCGAGTATGGTACCTACGACCATCGCCTGAACAAGGGGCGGGATGGACAGTATCGCGTCAACTATACGCATTACTACTGAGTCTAAGACTCCGCCTATATAACCTACAGTAAGGCCAATCGCGGTTCCGATTATACTGGCAAAGATCGTGGCGAAAAGGCCGACCATCAGAGATACCCTGGTACCGTAGATTATGCGGCTGAGAAGGTCTCTGCCCAGAGCATCCGTGCCCAGTATATGTTCACTGCTTGGATCCTGATTCCTGTTTATAAGATTCTGCTCGTATGGATCGTACGGAGCTATCAGCGGAGCGAATACAGCCATCAGAATGAAGGCCACCATAACGACTGCCGCTACTATAACAACTTTTCTTCTGAAAAGAACTTTTACGATTTTTCCGGCGCTCTCTTTGAAGCAGGACTGTTTGCTGTTCATTGTTCCGCCTCCTTACTTTCCGAGCTTAACTCTTGGGTTGAAGTATCCGTAGAGGATATCCACCACAAGACTTGATACTGAAACGATGAACGCTATCAGCACTATCGATGCCTGAACAAGGTAGATGTCTTTGCTCAGCACGCTGCCTATGATAAGGCGTCCCATTCCGGGAAGGTTGAATACCGTCTCAACAAGGACGGCACCGCCTATGACGTTTCTTACCTGAAGACCGATCTGGGTTATAACAGGTGTCATGGCGTTCTTAAGAACATGCCTGTAGAGCACTATCTTCTGCGAAAGGCCTTTTGCCTTAGCTGTGCGTACATAGTCCTGGCTTATGGCCTCCAACACCGCAGAGCGTGTCTGGCGGACTATGCTCGCAAGCGGTTTCATGGTAAGTATAGCTATAGGCAGGACCACGCTGCGCAGATGCGCAAGCAGTCCCGCGGACATTGGTATATACCCTGATATCTCAAAGAAATCGTTCTTAAAAGCAAGGAAATAGACAGCAAGCAGCGCTATCCAAAACGAAGGCGCCGCCACCCCTATATTCGCAAGGACCGTTATCACCTGATCTATCCAGCTGTTAAGTTTTACCGCGCATATAGTGCCGAGCACTATGCCAAGCACCAGGCTCAGAACCAGCGAAACAGCGCCGAGCTGCATAGTAAGGGCCAGCCTTGACAAGATGATCTCGCCGCACTCCATCTGGTACTGCATGGACCATCCGAAGTTTCCTGTAAACACACCTTTAAGCCAGTAAAAATACTGGACTATTATAGGGCTGTTCAGGTGCAGCTCTTCTCTTAATGCCTCGAGCTGCTCTTCGGTGGCATCCTCGCCAAGCATCTGGATGGCTATATCGCCGGGGATGAAATGCACCAGCCAGCAGGCCAGAAATCCTACCAGCAGCATGACGATAATGATGGTCAGTATTCGTTTGATTATATACTTGCTCATATCGACCTCTTTGATAACGGCCCTGGGAAAACGTTTCCCAGGGCCTTAAGTTGAAAGGAGTTGACCCAAAACCTACTTTTCGAGCCAAGCCTTTTCCGGGGTCCAGACTGTGCAAGGGATACCCAGAGAAAGACCTGTGTCATTGGTGGTCTTGGAAACGAC
>JAZQIH010000011.1:0-11869 GCA_045541015.1 Anaerovoracaceae bacterium
ATCAATTCTGTAAAAGCACTGTTTACAGAAATGGGTGATTTAGTTAAGTTTTCCGATTATATAGAGAAGCTTGATGATGCGAACTATGACAATAACAGCAAAGATCATAAAACAAATAATGTAAAGAGCAGGAAATTGCTATGTTGAGTATTGTATGTCTCAAAAACTGGCAGGTGGAGATCCAAGCGGGATCTAGATAATTGAGTAGGTGATAATTAACGACATGAATATGCTGATTGTTACATCAAAGTATGCGGATTTTAGCGTTGCATTGTTATGTAGCAAGGATGCAAGATGACATTGCATTATAACAATGCATTGTGAGTGCAAAGATTGCATCCTTGTCCCTTGTATAATGCAAACTGCAATTTCCTATCACTGTAGTGATAATATCTCCCTAACGATGCTTGACTCTATATCACTGTGGTGATATAATTCTTGCCGTGGAGGTGAGCTCAATGAAAAAGCTTATGACCCTGTATCATGGATCACGTCAGATAGTGGAGGCCCCGGCTTTCGGAGCAGGAAAAAAGAACAACGATTTCGGGCTTGGGTTTTATTGCACCGAAAGCAATGATCTTGCTAAGGAGTGGGCAGTATCATCACTGCAGGATGGCTTTTCCAATCGCTATACGCTGGATACGGCGTATCTGAATTGCTTGAATTTGAATAGCTCAGACTATACCATACTTAACTGGATGGCGGTTCTGGTGGAGCACCGGCTTTTCAGCATTAAGACTCCGGTTGCAAGGAGGGCTAAACAATACCTTATCGAAAACTTCGGGATCAATGTCAATGCTTATGATTTAGTCATTGGCTACAGGGCAGATGATTCATATTTTGATTACGCAGAAGCATTTTTGAATAATGCTATCACGGTCGAGCAGCTGTCTAGGGCTATGCGTCTTGGAAAGCTTGGCGAGGAGATCGTCCCTAAATCGCAGTTCGCGTTTTCGAAGATCCGCTTTCAGGGTTTTGAAGCGGCAGAAAAAGAAACCTACTATGTCCTTCGCAAGGCAAGGGATGATGCTGCAAGCCGGATGTACCTGGATATTCTGGATGAAGAAAATGATGGATTGTTTATACAGGATATTATGAGAGGAGGTATTACAAACGATGATGCGCGCATACCAAGAAATATATCTGAGTAAAGCGCAGTCCGCGCTTGGCGATGCCTTTGACTATGCTGTAAATGCTTGCAAAATACCAGGTGACGATTTTGTTAAACTGTTTATTGTAAGCTCTGTCAGCAAACGGTTGGAAAACGGCGAGCCATCGTATCTGGCCGGGAAAAGCGGAATAGATATCGCAGCTGATGTTGTGTTTGAAACGACAGGCAAATTGCTCGAAATAGAGCCACAGGTGAGTTATGAACGCTCTGCTGAATACTGGATAGGATGGGCAGTTTGCTATTATCAGTGGTTTTCTGCCAGAAGCTACAGTGAGATCTTTGCGGCGATTTCTTTTGCAAACCTGAAAAGAATGTATATCACTCTCCACGAGGCAGATATCTCTAAATTCGTTGAAATAGCTGAATATAGAATAAAGGAGCACTTTAAAGAAACCAATCTTAAACGCGTCCGGGCAGCCTATGGATGTTCTCAGTCAGAATTGGCAAGACGTGCCGGGGTATCGATCAGATCGATACAAATGTACGAGCAGCGGAACAAAGACATCAACAAGGCCAGCGCGGAAACGCTCTATCGCATCTCCAGATCTCTTGGATGCACGATGGAAGACCTTCTTGAGAAGTAGTAATGCAAAATAAATGAAAACCCCGCCCGGAAGGTTCCCGTGCGGGGTTTGTTTTACTGATTCTCTTCCTGGTAATGCCTCAGGTGCAGGTACACGGTGTTCTTGGAGATGCCAAGCTTTTCTGCGGTCAGCTGCACGGAGTTCTTAATGTTAAAGGCGCCTTTTTCGGCCATGGTGTAGATAATGGTCTTGTTCTTCTGGCTGGGCAGGAGCTCCGGACCTTTTTCTGCTGCGGCTTTTGCGTCGTCCAGGATGTGGTACAGAAGATCGTCTGTGTTGCTTGCGTAGTGCTCCTTGGTGTCTGCAGTGCCGGAGGAGGAGAAGGTGTTGATCATATCTATGAACGGTGCGTTAAGATACAGGTTGAAACACATCATTCCTATAACTTTGCCGCCTTCGCCGCGTATGGGAACGGTTATGGACTTGATTGGGGAGCCGTCGTCCCCAATGTTAAAGTAGGTAAGGTATTCCTTAGGCTCTCTGCCGCTTTCGATCTCGCTTAGTATATTCAGCGCGTAGTCTGTTATGGGGCTTCCTATGCTGCGCCCTGTATGGGCGTTTTTTATTGCTATTACGGATCTGGTCTTGTCTTCCAGGCTGTGCAGCACTATTTCGTAAGCCGGGCCGAAATAGTTGGACAGCGCATCTACAGTTGCTATGTAGGTGTCCAGAATAGCATGATCCAAAGCGGTGAATGTTACATCTTCTTTTGAACGTTTTGCCATGATACATCTCCTGTTTATGGGGTGATTTTATCCGTACTCTTCTATTGGCATTATTATAACAGATTCGCTGAACTTAACAAGACAAAAAATAAAATTAATTTTATTAAATAATTCGGCGGGCGAAAATCGTTAGTAAAATAATTTTCATTAATTAAATGATAAAAATAATAATAGCATCAAATTTCATATTTACAAATGAAATAAATTACATTATCATATAGTCAAGAAAGGAGGAACACGTAAATTGACTAAAAAAATTTTCACAGAAGATGCACCTGCAGCCATTGGTCCTTATTCCCAGGGAATGGTAGCCGGAAATATTGTATTTACGTCCGGACAGATCCCTGCAGACCCTGCTACCGGCAAGTTTCCGTCGGATAATATAGCGGATCAGGCGGAAAGGTCCATCCTTAATGTTAAAGCAGTTTTAGCTGCAGCCGGTGCTACACTGGACGATGTGGTTAAAACAACTTGCTTCCTTGCAGACATGGCGGACTTTGCCGAATTCAACAAAGTTTACGAGGCTTACTTTAAAAGCTGCCCTGCAAGAAGCTGCGTGGCGGTAAAGACTATCCCCAAGGGAGCCCTTTGCGAGATAGAGGCCGTTGCCGTAATTGAAAGAGAATAGTAGTTCATTAGTGTGTAAGGAGTAACGTATCATGAGTAAAGAATATCCGCTTCCCGTAGAAGCACCTAAATCCTGTACCTTTGTAACGCGCCAGCTGCCTACAGTAACGGCAGAGCAGCGCCAGCGTGCCCTGGAGGCCACCCACTACAACGAATTTGCATTCCCGGCAGGAATGCTCTACATAGACTGCCTTTCCGATTCCGGTACTACAGCCATGACAGACACCCAGTGGGCTGCAATGTTCCTTGGAGATGAATCCTACGGAAGAAACAAGGGCTACTACATACTCCTGGACGCCTTCCGCGATGCCTTTGAGCGCGGAGACGACCAGAAGCGCCTTATCAACTACCTTAAAGACGGTACAGACAGAAACGATATAGAAAAGATGATGAAAGAAGTCTACCTTGTGGACTGCGAGGGCGGCTTCTTTAACGGCGGTGCCTTCCAGCTGGAGCGCCCCAACACCTTTATACTTCCGCAGGGCCGCTGTGCAGAGGCTCTTCTGTTTGATGTTATAAAGCCGCTTCTGGCAAAGCGCTGGCCGGGCAAGGTCTTTACCATTCCTTCCAACGCTCACTTCGATACAACAGAAGGCAACATCAAGCAGATGGGTTCTGTTCCAAGGAACCTCTTCCACAAGGAGATACTGTTTGAGGTCCCGGAAGGCGGCCGCTACGAAAGGAATCCGTTCAAGGGCAATATGGACCTGGACAAGCTTAAGGCTCTGGTAGATGCAGTAGGCATAGAAAACGTGCCCATGATCTACACCACAGTTACCAACAACTCCGTATGCGGACAGCCTGTTTCCATGGCTAACATCCGTGCGGTTGCAGAGTTTGCCCACAAGTACGAGATCCCCTACGTTATGGACGGCGCCCGCTGGGCAGAGAACTGCTACTTCATAAAGATGAACGAGGACGGCTACCGCGATAAGTCCATAGCAGAGATATCCAAGGAGATGTTCTCTTACTTCGATGTCGTCTGCGCGTCTCTTAAGAAGAACGGCCATGCTAACATGGGCGGGCTGCTTGCGTTCCGCGATAAGGGCTACTTCTGGAAGAAGTTCTCCGAATTCAACGAGGACGGCAGCGTAAAGACAGACATTGGCCACCTCTTTAAGGTAAGGCAGATCTCTGCTTACGGCAACGATTCCTACGGAGCAATGTCCGGCCACGATATTATGGCTCTGGCTCAGGGCCTCTACGAAGAGCAGCGCTTTGAGTATCAGCACGAGAGAGTATCTCAGTGCGAATACCTTGCGCAGGGTCTGCACGATGCAGGCGTTCCTGTCGTTCTTCCGGCAGGCGGCCACGGTGTCTATATCGATGTAGACAAGTTCTTCGACTACAAGAGAGGCCACGAGAGCTTTGCAGGCCAGGCGCTGTCCCTGGAGATGATCCACAGGTACGGCATCCGCTGCTCCGAGCTTGGAGATTTCTCCATGGAGTACGATCTTAAGACCCCCGAGCAGCAGGCGGAGGTGTGCAATGTAGTGCGCCTTGCTATAAACCGCAGCCAGTACTCCAAGCAGCACATGGACTACATAATTGCTGCAGCTGCCCAGCTCCACAAGGACAGGGACACCATTCCTAACCTTAGGATAACATTCGGAAGGACGCTTCCTATGAGGCACTTCCACGCCTGGCTGGAGCCCTATGCTCCGTCCGAGGCAGAGCTTTGCGATAAATAAAGGCATATACATATAAACAAAGAAAAGGAGGGAAATATGAGCGACGAATTCAAGTATGTAAAAGAGGAATTCAACTTAACACGTGAAGAGTGGAACAAACAAGTTGATGACTACATTGCGGATATGAATACCATGATCGGCGATGTAGTGGCTTCGCCCGAGATCCAGGGAAGCTGGCCGCAGAACAACAGCGATGTAACCTTTGAGTCCATCCGCTGCTGGAACTGGAACATAGGCAACCCGGATCCTCTGTACAACGACCGCGAATACGCAGAGAACAGCTGCTGGGGTGGATCTATAGCGTCTCCCGGACGTTATATGAACTACATTGCAGAGGGCGCTTTCCTTCCGACAGAGCGCAACGGAATAATCGTTGGAATGAACCACATGTACGGCGGAACTGTTTACGAGTATCACGATGTTTTAAGGGCTGGCGCGCGCCTGCACATTAAGGACGAGTTCCTTGGCGTGGTGGAAAAGCAGGTAAAGAACAAGCCTTACCGCATGCTTATAGAGACAGGCCGCAGGCACTTCCTGGACCAGAACGAAAAGGAGATAGTTACAGTAACCGCCAACACTGTAATTACCTGTACCTACCCGGATCCGGACGAGGCTAAAAAGCGCGAGGCCGGACAGTCCAAGGTGTTCGGCGAAGTCAAGAGGCCTTACTACAGCGATGAGTTCCTTGAAAAGCTCCACGCCCACTACCACGATGTAATGGACGGCAAGTACAGAAGAGGCGCAAATGTCCGCTACTGGGAGGACGTAGTAGAAGGCGAGGAACTTCCTTTCCTGATGAAGGGTCCCCTGGACGTAGTAGACGGCGCAGGTTTCTTTGCTGCCAGCGGATATCGTTTTGGCTGCGGCGCAACAAAGTGGTCCCTGGTAGAGCCCAGAAAGAACTGCTACGACCCCGAGACCAACGAATATGTCTATCCTGTAGTGTTCCACATTTCCGACAGGATGAGCCATGTTATGGGATATCCTCTTGCTACAGTATTCGGCGGATTCGGAGAAGCCTGGACCAGCCAGATAGTTACAGACTGGGCTGGCGATGCAGCTTTCGTAAAGAAGCTTTCCCACCAGATGAGAAGGGCTTGCTTCGAGGGCGATGTTGTAACCATTAAGGGCAACGTTGTCCGCAAGTATATAGAGAATGGCGAGCACCTTGTAGATATCGACATGTGGAGCGAGAACCAGAATGGTGTGGTCCTTGTTCCGTCACATGCTACGGTAAGACTGCTTACTAAGGATTCTGCCGAAAAGCACGCTTAAAAGGAGGATGCATATCTATGAAGACTATCTATGACGGACTTAAAGTCCTTGATCTTTGTGACGAAAACGGCGCTTATGCATCCAGGATGCTGGCAAGCTGGGGCGCTGAAGTCATAAAGATCGAAAAGCCCGGCGGCGGCGAAGACAGGCTCCAGGGACCATTCGTAGGAGGAAAGGCAGACAAGGAAAAGAGCGTCACCTTTATCTATCAGAACGCAGGAAAAAAGAGCCTTACCCTGGACATTGAGAGCGAAGAAGGCAAAGATATCTTTAAGAAACTGGTTGCAGATGCTGATGTCCTTATCGAAACGTTCAGGCCAGGATACCTTGCAGGATTGGGACTTGGCTGGGATCAGCTGAAGGAAGTGAATCCGAAGCTCATAATGGCTTCAATTACGCCGTTCGGACAGTTTGGACCGCACGCGCACTGGAAGGCAGATTCGGACCTTATTACCGATGCTATGGGCGGCCCCATGAGCGACCGCGGCAGGATAAACCAGGCTCCGCTCCACCTTGGATATGGGATGATGTCTTCTGCGGCTTCCCTGTTTGCTCTGTTTGAGATACAGGCGGCTTACCACGACAGGCTGTTTACCGGCGAGGGCTGCTATATAGACGTGTCCCAGCAGGAAGCTTACGCAGAGTGGAAGGATCAGTGCCTTGGAGATGCTCAGCTTAACGATGCAAGGCAGGTAAGGGTAGGCGGCCCGGATTACGCTCTGCCGTTTATACGCACCAGCGACGGCGGCCTGGTATTTGCTTCTATAGCAACCAAGTGGGATGCCATGATGCAGTGGATGAGCGAAGAAGGCATTGATATCAGCCAGTTTGAAGATCCTTTCTACCAGAACTACATTACAGAGATACAGACTCCTATCAATCAGCCGCTTATGGCTGCGTTCAACAAGATGGGAGAAAAGTACACCAAGCTTACCTTTATGGAAGAGGCGCAGAAGAGGGGGTTCCCCATGGCTGCTGTAGAGGCTTGCCACACTCTCCCCGACAACCCGCATCTTAAGGAAAGGGAGTTCTTTGTGGAAGTTGACCACCCGGCAGCAGGAAAGCTTCTGTATCCGGGAGCCGCAGCAAAGATGAGCGAGTCGGACCAGATCCTGGATGTACCTTCCCCGACTCTTGGCGCAAATACAAAGGAGATCCTGGCTTCTCTGGGCTTCAGCGCAGACGAGATAGGCTTCCTTGCGCAGCGCGGCATAGTCTAGGTAAGAAAGGAGAGTTGTTGAAATGAGAAGAAAACCTCTTGAAGACATAACCATCTGCGACCTTACCTGGGTCATGGCTGGTCCCGGCGCCACAAGAATGTTCAACGATCTTGGCGCGCGTGTCATAAGAATAGAGAACAACAAAACACTGGACGTTCTGCGCACCGGCTGGCAGCGCAAGAACAACGACGATTTCTACAAAGAAGGCGGCTGGGCTTTCCAGGACTTCAACCGCGGAAAGCTGGATATCGCCCTGAATCTTAAGACTCCCGGCGGCCGCGAGGTCCTTGCGGAAGTGGTAAAGATCTCGGATATAGTTGTTGCCAACTACGGCCCCAAGGCCTTCCACAAGCTTGGAATTGACTACGAGAGCATGAAGAAGATCAAAGAGGACATTATTGTTCTCAATGCTGCAGGTCTTGGCGATTACGGTCCCTACAGCAACTTTATAACCTACGCTCCGTCCCTTATGTCTATAGCAGGTATGATGGGCCTTAACGGCTACGAGGGCGCTCAGGATCCCGAAATGCCTACAGAGCTTGCGGATTACACCGGATGCCTTGCTCTTGCAAACTACATGATGGCAGCTCTGGAGTACCGCAGAAAGACCGGCAAGGGCCAGTTCATAGACGTAAGCCAGGGCGAGGGCGCGGAGGTCCATATCGGACCGGCTATTCTGCACTGCCACGTAAACGACAAGCAGATTGGCTGCATAGGCAACCGCGACTGGGGCGGAAACTGCGCTCCGCACAACACTTACCGCTGTAAAGGTGACGACGAATGGTGTGCTATAGCAGTAAAGTCCGAGGAAGACTGGAAGAAGCTCTGCGCTATCATCGATCCCAAGAAGGAATGGTCGGCAGATCCCAAGTTTGCCACTCTGGCAGCCAGGCTGGAGAACCTGAAGGAGCTTGATGAGCACATAGAGGCCTGGACCATACAGATGGACAAGTTCGATGTTGGCGAATGCCTGCAGGCTGCCGGCGTTTCAGCCGCTCCGGTCCAGACCAACTGGGATGTTCTGAACGTAGACGAACACATGAAAGCACGCGGGTATTTCGTGCCGGTGGATCTTGAACCGCTCGGCAAGTATCCGGACACCTTCCGCATCTGCAACATAGTTGGAAGAATGTCCACGATGGAATACCCCACATCGTTCCACAGAGCTCCTGCCTGGGGAGAGCACAACGAGGAGATCATAAAAGGTCTCCTTGGCAAGACTCAGGAATGGCTCGATGAAAACCCGATCCTATAGTAATTGTTTATATATCATTTCAGGAGGATTACAATGAATTCTGCATTATCACTTCTGCCGCCGATCATTGCTATCGTTCTGTGCTTTGCGACAAAGAACGTTATAGTATCACTTTTCGCGGCCATCTGCGTGGGATCTCTGCTTGCTAACGGATTCAACTTTATCCCACCTATCATCGATACCTACATGGTAAACGGTATCAAGGGCAACACCAGCGTAGTTGTCGGTATGATCATGCTTGGTATCATGCTGGCGTTCATAAAGAGGGCCGGCGGATTCAAGGGCTTTGCTGCTTTCTGCCAGAAGAGGCTCAACAGCGAGCGCAAGATGATGACATCTACTTTCTGGTATTCCGCGGTCCTGTTCATCAGCGGATATCTGGCTAACCTTACCCTGCCCAGGATCATGAAGGTTCCGGCAAAGGAGTCCAAGACCCCTATAATGAAGGTTCCTATGATCATCTCCTCTGTCTGCAGCCCCATATCCACTATGACCCCGATAACCATGTATATCCTGTTCTTCTCGGGTCTTATAGTTTCTGCGGTCAGCGATCAGCAGCTTGATGGTATGTCCATCTACATTTCCTCCATACCGTTCATGTTCTACGCTATAGTATCGCTTATCTTTGCAGTGCTTTACGCGTACGGCATCATTCCTGATGTAGGTTTCATCAAGAAGCTTACCAAGAGGGTAAAGGCCGGCGAGCTTTCCGTAGAAGGCGAAGAGATCAGCGGAAAAGAGGCAGATGCGCTTGATATCAATATGTTTGGCGGTCCGGAGATCGCTACTGATGTATGGGCTCTGTTTGCTCCGATCATCGGCATGGTCTGCGGTATCGTAATTCTGTCCCTGATCAAGGGTTCCATAGTTGTTAACCCGGCATTCCTTGTTGGCGCTCTGGTAGCTATAATCTACGCGCTGATCAAGAAGAGAGTTACTTTCAAAGAGCTGTCCGGCGTTATAGTAAGCGGCGTCCGCGATCAGGCCGGTATACTCTGCGTGCTGATCTTCGCATATGCTTTCGGTGATGTAGTTTCCGCCCTTGGCTTCAACAAGTTCGTTGTTGGCGCTATCGGAAGCAACTTCGCAGCCCCTATGGTTGCTATGGTAGCATTCCTTGTCTGCTGCGTTATTTCCTACGGAACAGGATCCCTGTCCGCAGCTGCAGTTATCGTATTCCCGATGGCTGTTCCTCTTGCACTTGCTACAGGAGCTCCCATTCCTCTCGTAGTTGGCGCCTGCGTTTCCGGATCCCACTTCGGCGATCTTACATCCCCGGTATCCGACAACATAATCATGCCGTCCGAAGCTGCCGGCATCTCCGCAATAGACCTGTCTAAAGGCCTCCTGCCTTACAGAGTAGTGTCCGTGATCATAACAGCAATAGCATTCCTTGTTGCAGGAATGGTCATGTGCTAAAGATCTGCAGCGTGCAAAAATTAAATAAGCATATTGTGAAAATACCCCGCTTGGAAGGCTTCCGAGCGGGGTTTTATTATTGTATCAAAAATGAGTTGTTCTCCTTGACCCTGCTCATATTTAGAAGTATAATACATAAAAATGACCAATTATTTGAGGAGAAGTTTTTAAAAATGGCAGAATTGGTAAGAAAAATTGAGCAAGCAGATATCCCGCAGATAGAAGAGCTGGTGGCTATGACGCGCCCGGGAGCGGTCATCGCGGACATCAAGCGCCTTGGCGGAATGACAAATCACTCATATAAAGTCACCCTGGACGGCGGGGAGGAGCTCCTTGTGCGCGTGCCGGGAGATGGCACGGAGGAAATGATCAACCGCCTGGACGAGCGCAAGAGCACGCAGCTGGCCTGCGATCTTCATATAGACTCCAAGCTGTATTACTTTGGGGACGACGGCAAGAAGGTGATGGAGTTCATTCACGAGCCTCAGGAGATGAACGAGGCTGTAATGAGGCGCCCGGAGAACTTAAAGCAGGCGGCGGAGCTGTTCCACAGGCTTCACTATTCGGGAGTGGATACCGGCGTGCGTTTTGAGGTCTTCGAGATGGCGGCGCTGTACGAAAAGATCATACGCGACGGCGGAGTGGCTTTCTACGATGATTACGACGAAGTAAAGCAGACCGTTATGGATATAAAGGCCGAGGTGGACAGGGACGGCGAGGCTCCCCGTGTGCCTTGCCACAATGATTCCCTGATGGGCAACTGGGTGCTGGACGGAAACGGTAAGCTCTACCTTATAGACTGGGAATACAGCGGCATGAACGAGGCTATGTGGGACCTTTCCTGCCTTTCCATAGAGGCGGATTACGGCGCTGCCGAGGACGATCTGCTGCTCAAGACCTACTACGGCTACGAGGGAAAAGAGGCCGGTGTAGAGGAGAAAAAGCGTTTTATTGCTGCAAAGATGTACGTGGATTTCCTCTGGACGCTCTGGGGCCTTACAAGGGTGCCGTTCGACGGTCAGTTTATGCAGGACTACGCGGATGCCCGCTACGCAAGGCTGAAGAAGAACATCGAGGCCTATAAGAGCCTTGGCTAGGGAGGAAACGGTATGGTTGCTGGAATAATTGCCGGTATTACATGGGCAGTTGAGACTATTATTCTTGGCATTGCGCTTGCCATGACGCCGTTTGTTTCTACAGAGCAGGCGGTGATGCTGGCGCCTTTTGTGAGCACTTTTCTGCACGATGCGTTTTCAGCTATATGGGCCTGCATTTTTAACGGGGCAAGGGGAAAGCTCCCTGCGCTGGTGAGGGCGCTTAAGACCAGGAGCGGCAAGTTCGTTATCCTTGCTGCTATAATAGGCGGGCCGGTTGGCATGACTGGCTACGTGCTGTCCGTTGCTAATATGGGGGCTTCGATAGGCGCTGTTGCGTCTGCCATTTTCCCGGCTATCGGCGCGGTGCTGGCTTACATTTTCCTGAAGGAGAAGATGCAGTGGTACCGCTGGGTGTTCCTGATCCTCAGCCTTCTGGGCGTTTACGGACTGTCTTACAGCCCGGATATCAATATTACGAACTTCTGGCTGGGCTTTGCCGGAACTCTTATGTGCGCGTTCGGCTGGGGCATTGAGGCTGTTATTATTGCAAAGAGCGTGCAGGACGAGGCGGTTACGGATGAGCTGGCGCTGCAGATAAGGCAGACCACGTCTGCGCTTACTTACGGAATCGTTATCCTTCCTATCATGAAGGGCTGGGGCTTTACTGTGAGCCTGTTTAAGGGCACGGGGATGCTGATCCCGACTATTGCGATAGCGGCGCTGTTTGCTACGGCATCGTACCTGTTCTACTACAGGGCGATAAGCCAGATAAGTCGGATCGTAGCCATGTCGTTCTGTGGGCCAA
>JAZQIH010000012.1:0-4447 GCA_045541015.1 Anaerovoracaceae bacterium
CATCGAAAGAACCGTCCCCCTGATGCCAGAACCATCCCTTGGTTTATTTATTTAGAAGAAGCGCTCTACGAGCTCGCGGGAGTACTCTGCAGTCTCGTCCATGTCGCCGAAGGCCATGACTTCGCCTGCGTAGAAGGTGTCGTACTTGTCCTGCATTGCCTCTACCTTGTCGTACCAGCCGTCAGCATAGTCCTTGCTGAAGACGTGTGGGAAGTAGTAGACGGACCACTCGTTTATAACGTTGGATGCGGGGTTGTGCATTACCTTGAGGTCGTCCAGTACCATCTGCCTGCAGGTGTCGTACGGGATCTCCTTCATGTCCCTGTGCTTTCTCAGCGCGTAGGTAGTAATGACCTGATCCTTGGTGTCCTTCCATCTTCTGTAGTAGACCATCAGGTGGCCAAGGCGCTCCTTGACCATGTTGTCGAATACGTAGTAGGAGATCTCCGGATGGTCTTCCGGCTTGGTCTCTACTGCAAGTACATCGTAGCGCTCGTAGTCGATCTTGGAGAAGAGTTCCTTTTCGTCCTCGCGGGCGTCAAAGTACTCTACCATGCCCTTCTGGCCGTCTGCACGGGTCCCGGGGATGTACAGCGGAGCGGTAACGATTATCTTGTCATACTCTTCTACGGCGCCGTTTACTGTTACGTAGACCTTGCCGTCCTTGCGCTCTACCTTTTCGATATTGCTGTTAAGGCGTGCCTTGTTCTTGAGGTGCTCGTTGAGCTGCTCCCAGATGTACTGGGTTCCGTTCTTCCAGGTCCAGAGGTTGACCTTTACGAAGTTCATAGTGGTCTGGAAGTCCAGATACTTAAGGACGTAGCCTGCGGGGATCTCGTCGAAATAGCCGTAGCCGAAGGATGTGTAGGGTCCGATCCAGACGTCCTGGACGAGCTCTACGCCGTTGAGTCTGCAGAATTCAGAGAACGGCAGGGCCAGATCCTTAAGGTTGGGGTTGGTGCCGCTTACGGGCTCTCTGCCCGGGGTAACGGCAAAGCCTTCGTAGCGGCCTTCTGCAACGCCTCTGTGGCCGTTGATATCGTAGCCTTTATATTTGGTCTCAAGGAGCTCTCCGAACTTCTTGATCTGCTTTTTCATCTTGAGGAGCCTTGGGATCTTGAAGATGTTCTTCTTGGGCTCGAAGGGCTCGATTACCTTTCCTGCGCCGTTCTTGTAGTTACGGTTGAGCTTCGGGCCGTCGTGGGTGATGCCGCAGAACTCTTCTACATCGTGCACTGCGTAGTAGGAAGGAACGCCCATGATGGCTCCCATCTCGTAGCGCCTGCCGTTGTAGGTGGGGCTCCAGCACTTGCCGCCGACGCGGTCCAGTCTTTCGAGAATGGTGTAGTTTTCGTAACCCTTCTTCTCCAGATACATGCCTGCGGAAAGTCCTGCAGGGCCTCCGCCGATTATACAGATACGAACATTTTTATCCATTTGCTGCCTCCTGCGTTCGTTGATAATTTAACAATCAAATTGATTTTACACCCATAAAACGGGCTTTTCAATAGAATTGATTAAAAAGATTAAAAAATTATTACGTTATTGATAATTGCGCCTTTTTTTACACTTGATATTGTGTTATATTTTTATCATGGAGGTTTGGAGATGCGTTTTTCAAACTTTGAAGAGTTACTTATATATTACGCAAAGGCTGCGCCGGACGCGCCTGCGCTGAAGGACGGGCACCACGTTTTCAGCTATGCTCAGCTGCTGGAAAAGGTCCGGGACAGGGCTGCCCTGCTTGGGGCCGAGGGCCGCAGCTGCGTGGCTGTGGTGGCGGAGTGCAGCATAGACTGCGTTATAGAGGTCTTTGCGGCAAGCATGGCGGGTCTTAGGATAGTCATGCTGGACGAGAGCCTGCCGGAGGAGCTTCTGAGGGAGCTTATCGGGCTTACGGAGGCGGACCTGGTCTGGGCTTCGGACCCGGATTTCTACGTGCAGGTAAAGCGCGCGCACCGGGATGAAAAACCGGAGCCTGTGGACAGCATGCTGTTCTTTACATCCGGCACCACCAGCAGGTCCAAAGCTGTTATGCTTTCCGCAAGGAGCCTTTGCAGCAGTGCCTGGAACGGGGCGCAGAAGCTGCCGCTTGCAGCTGGGGACGTGCTGCTCTGCGTTCTGCCGCTGGCCCACGTGTTCGGATTTGTTTGCGGGCTTTTGTGGGGGCTTTCCTGCGGCGCCTGCGTGGCCATGGGCAGCGGGACGCGCGGCATTTTTACGGACTTCGCAAGGCTTAAGCCTACCGCGGTGTCCTTGGTGCCGGCCCAGCTGGCATACATGCTCAAGGCCAAAAGCGCCAACCCGGAGCTTAAGACCGTACTTGTGGGCGCGGGAGACTGTAGCCCGGAATTACTTGAAAATACAAGGGCTTTGGGATTGCAACTGAGTTTCGGTTACGGCCTTACAGAGACCAGTTCAGGGGTCGCCATCAGTACGGGCGGGGATCCTTTCGCCATGGACATTTGCCCGGACGACAAGATCCTGATAGCGGAAGACGGCGAGGTGCTGATCTACGCGCCGACCTGCGTCATGGAAGGCTACTGGAAGGACCCGGAGAGCACAAAGGCGGCGTTCTGCTACATTAGTGATGCTACCCCGGACGGGACTTCGGAGGAGCGCGAGTGGCTCAAAAGCGGAGACCTGGGCTTCCTGGATGCGGACGGCAGGCTGCACATTACGGGGCGCAAGAAGGACATGCTGGTGCTCTCGGACGGCAGCAAGATATTCCTGCCGGAGTACGAGGCGGCGCTGGCCAAAGCGCTGGAAGGCGCGGGTGGCGGAGCGGCAACTGGCGGCGTTGGCGGAGCGGCGGAAAACAAGGCCGGCTTCGAGCTGGCAGCGGTGCTGAGCCCTGCCGGAAGACCCGTGCTTGCCTACTACGGACCGCTGGGGCCAAAAGACGTGCTGGCAAAGATACAGCCACTGATGCAGACCCTCCCCAGAGGTCAGCAGATCACGGACGTCATAAAGCTGGCGGAGCCCCTGCCCCGCACGGCAACAGGAAAAATAAAACGCTGGGAGATAAAGCAATGACTAAAAACGACGTACTTGAAAAGACAAGGACAGTCATATACGACTGCTTTCCGGAAATGGACGGCCAGGAGCTGACCGAAAGCACCGTCATCAACACGGACACCGGCATAGATTCCATGGGCTTCGTGCTGATCATATGCAAGCTTGAGGCCATGTTCGACGTGCGCATCCCGGAGCGCCAGTGGAAGAAGCTCTCCACGCTCGGCGATGTGGTGAGCGCCATCTACAGCAGGCTCCCCAAAGAGCAGCAGCAATAGCGGCGCTGCAGGCGAAAGGCAGAAGCTGCGGCAGCGCAGACGAAAGGCAGAAGCAATGAGTGTTTACGAGAGGCGTTTCCGCCTTAAAAGCTCGGACGTGGACAAGGACAGAAGGCTGAGGACCTCTGTCCTGTTTTCCATGCTCCAGGAGGCGGCCATAGCGCACACGGAGGAGCTCGGTATGGGGCGCGAAAAGACCCTGGACCGTGGGCTCCTTTGGATTGTTACGCTGCAGCGCGCCGAGATAGAGCGCATGCCGGTCTACGACGAGGACGTGGTGCTACGTTCCTGGCCGGGCCGCACCATGCACCTGCTTTTCCCCCGCTATTTTTCGCTCGAGACCGAGGGCGGCGAGCCGCTTCTTAAGGCGAGCTCCATCTGGTCTTTGATAGACGCAAAGACCCGCGCGATAGTTTTTCCGGAAAAGCACGGGATAGAGATCGAAGGCGTTGCCACCGGAGCCGAGATAGCCCTGCCCTCCACGCCGCGTCCGGTAAGCCAGGCAGCATCCGGGCAGGCAGACAGCGCCGCGCAGCAGCTTTGCACAGCCGAGCGCAGCTTCACCGTGCCCTACAGCTTTGTGGATCTGAACGGCCACATGAACAACACCCGCTACTTCGACCTGGCCGAAGACATGATATTCGATCTGGAAGGCAAAGCCGCCACAGATCAACCGCCCGTAAAAGCCGCAGCGGCAGCAGATCAGCCGCCCGTAAAAGCCGCAGCGGCAGCAGATCAGCCGGCCGCAAAAGCCCCGTCTCCAAAGCTCATCTGCTCTGAATTTTCAAGGGAAGTGCGGCTCGGGGAGACCATCACCATCAGCCTTTCTTCCGACGCCGGCAAGCACTTCATCCTGGGCACCGCCGCAGACGGCAAGCCATGCTTTAAGCTCCGAATAGAGACTGCCTAGCGCGGAACTTCCGGAACCGTCCCCAAAGTTATAAAGTTACATAATTGATTCTGTAATCGATTCTGTTTTTGTTGTCTGAAATGCTACAAAATGATATTATTAAAGAGTAATTATTTGCTCTTTTTTTATTGAACTGATCGTTCCCAAATGTTCCGAAAGGAGGACACTATATGGAAATGAAAATCGGCTCATTCAACTCGCTGGAGCTCGTATCCAACAAGACCACCTACAAGGGCACAGGCCT
>JAZQIH010000013.1:0-3703 GCA_045541015.1 Anaerovoracaceae bacterium
TTGTCTTCCTAAGACCGCTTGGCCTTCCGACTTCATCTGCGAGAACCCCAAGCACAAGCAGGTTCAGGGATAAGTCTCCTAGGTTTTTAACAGGAGGTAAATTTATGGCTCGTATAGCCGGTGTCGACCTACCAAGAGAAAAAAGAGTAGAGATCGGACTCACTTACATTTACGGTATAGGCCTTCCCACTTCCAGGATCATTCTTGAGAAGGCAGGCGTAAACCCTGATACCAGAGTCAAGGATCTTTCCGAGGAAGAAGTCGGTGCGATCAGAAAGATCATCGATTCCGAATATGTCGTAGAAGGTGATCTCAGAAGAGAAGTATCCCTGAACATCAAGCGTCTCATGGAGATCGGATGCTACAGAGGTATTCGTCACAGAAGAAACCTGCCCGTTCGCGGACAGAACACAAAGAACAACAGCCGTACCCGCAAGGGCCCCAAGAAGACTGTTGGCAGAAAGAAGAAGTAAGGAAGGAGGCAATCTAATATGGCACAGGCAAAAAAGACCAACGTTCGCAAGAAGAAGAGAGAACGTTTAAATGTTGAAAGCGGTCAGGCTCATATCCAGGCTTCCTTCAATAACACAATAGTAACCATCACCGATATGAGCGGCAACGCTATATCCTGGTGCAGCTCCGGTTCCCTTGGATTCAAGGGTTCCAGAAAGTCCACTCCGTTTGCTGCTCAGATGGTAGCAGACGAAGCAGCTAAGCCGGCAGTAGCAGCAGGCCTCAAGAACGTAGAAGTTTTCGTTAAGGGCCCCGGTTCCGGCAGAGAATCTGCAATCAGAGCTCTTCAGACAGCAGGACTCAACGTTACATCCATCAAGGATGTTACACCCATCCCCCACAATGGATGCCGTCCGCCGAAGAGAAGAAGAGTTTAATAGGGAGGTAATACGATATGGCAAGATATACAGGACCTTCCTGCAGACTTTGCAGAAGAGAAGGACAGAAGCTTTTCCTTAAGGGAGAGCGTTGCTACGGCTCCAAGTGCGCAATGGAGAGAAGATCCTACGCACCCGGACAGCACGGACAGAACAGGAAGAAGGCTTCCAACTACGGACTGCAGCTCCGTGAGAAGCAGAAGGCTAAGCGCTTCTACGGTCTCCAGGAGACTCAGTTCAGAAACTATTTCGAAAAGGCAGCTGCCAAGAAGGGCATCACAGGTGACAACCTCCTGATCATGCTCGAGACCAGAATGGACAACACCGTATTCCGTATGGGATTCGCGTCCTCCAGGAAGGAAGCAAGACAGCTCGTTATGCACGGTCACTTCACCCTTAACGGCAAGAAGGTAGACATCCCCAGCCAGGCAGTAAAGGCCGGAGACGTTATCGCTGTTAAGGCAAAGAGCACCGATTCTCCGAAGTTCAAGGAGATCAAGGAAATGACCATCAGCACTCCGGAATGGGTGAGCATCGATACAGAAAAGCTTTGCGGCAAGGTTCTCTCTCTGCCGACCAGAGCAATGATCGATACACCTGTTGCTGAGCACCTGATCGTTGAGCTCTACTCTAAGTAATTAGCAACTGATAGTTAGTTCAGCAGTTAATTAGGAGGTAAACAGAGTGATTGAAATTGAAAGACCTGTAATCGAAAGGTATCTTTCTGAAGACGACCCTTGCTATGGCAAGTTTGTAGTAGAACCGCTCGAAAGAGGCTACGGCGTTACCCTTGGCAACAGCCTTAGGCGTATACTTCTCTCCAGCCTTCCGGGCGCTGCAGTGACCTCCGTCAGAATAGACGGCATCCTCCACGAATTCTCCACCATCCCCGGAGTAAAGGAAGATGTCACTGAGATAATCCTTAACCTCAAGAAGCTGGCTATCTCTCTCCACGGAGAGGACAGAAAGCGTGCAATGATAAACGTTACCGGTCCCTGCGAAGTGACCGGTGCGGATATCATAGCCGACCAGGATCTTGAGATCATTAATCCTGATCTGCACATAGCTACTCTGGAAGACAACGCAACCCTGGTAATGGAGATCAACATCGCCACAGGCCGCGGCTACGTTCCTGCAGAGCAGAACAAGGACGAGAACACTCCTATCGCAGTCATTCCTGTAGACAGCATCTACACACCGGTGCGCAAGGTCAACTTCACAGTTGAGAACACACGTGTAGGCCAGGTTACTGACTACGAACGCCTGATCCTCGAGATCTGGACAGACGGAAGCATCTCTCCTGAAGAAGGCGTCTCCCTTGGCGCAAAGATCATGGAAGAGCACCTCAAGCTGTTCATCGGACTGATAGACAGCACAGAGGAGATCGAGATCATGACCGACAAGGAAGAGGACACCAAGGACAAGGTACTGGAGATGAGCATAGAAGAGCTCGAGCTCTCCGTACGTTCCTTCAACTGCCTCAAGAGAGCCGGAATCAACACCGTCCAGGAGCTTACACTTAAGACCGAGGACGAGATGATCAAGATCAGGAACCTCGGAAGAAAGTCTCTGGACGAGGTAAAGAATAAGTTAGCAGAGATGGGTCTCGGCTTTGCGCCGAGCGACGAATAGATCCAATAAGGAGGATTTGAGAAAATGAATGGATACAGAAAACTGGGCGTAGATTCTGCTCACAGAAGATCCATGCTGAGAAATCTCGTAACGGATCTCTTCCGCTACGGCCGCATTCAGACAACTGATTGCAGGGCTAAGGAAGCCAGAAGAGAAGCTGAGAAGATGATTACTCTTGCTAAGCGCGGAGATCTTCACGCAAGAAGGCAGGTCCTTGCTTACGTTAAGGACGAGGATGTAGTTTCCAAGCTCTTCGACGAGATCGCACCGAAGTACGCAGAGCGCCACGGCGGCTACACCAGAATACTCAAGCTCGGCCCCCGTCAGGGAGACGTAGCAGAGAGCGTATTCCTGGAGCTCGTATAACAGCAAAATAACATAGGGGACGGTTCCTAAGGTTCCGTCCCCTTTTTTTATGTTTTTGATCAGATCAGTTGGTACGGGGCTTTGCGGAATGTGTAGTTGCCGAAGTCGAACTTCTTTGGATCCACCTTGTTTGCCAGCTCACTGCTTGTTATGAAATCCGTGGACACGTTCACAAGCAGCTGTTTTCCGCCGGTTTCGACCAGGTAATGCGCCGATGTGTCGCTCAGGTAGTCCGCGCCCTGTATGATACCCGGGCCGGCAATCAGATCCACGAGCCACTCGGCCTTATTCATCCTTTTTCTACGGATGAGCGGGTAGATCGCGTCCGCATCGCTGTATTTGGAATAGCAGGCCGCATCCTTCTTATCCCTGCAGTTGCCGGTAACCTCGAACTGGTCCAGGTCTATAGCTTCCTTCGTTTCGTTGAAGCTGAGCTTTTCGTCCTCGTCCAAAAGGTAATCGATGCTGACGTCAAGCAGCTGCGCCATCGCTTTCAGATTGTTTATATCCGGCATGCCGCCTCCAGCCTCCCATTTTGCCACCGCAGATCTCGATACGCTCAGCTTTTCCGCAAACTGCTCCTGAGACAGTCCTGCCTCTTTTCTGGCTTCCTTTAACTTTTCTCCAAATGTCATGATGATGACCTCCTTTGTGTTCCGCTCTTTGCGATTTTCTTTACAGTCTCATCATAGACCGGGCCGGCGGTAACAGTAAAGGGATGCGCTGTAACAGCGGTGTTACTCTCCGTATCATCAAACTGGAATCTACAGTGCTAATTCCATCAGCCAGCAATCTACTTTTGCTCCCTCAAACAT
>JAZQIH010000014.1:0-13420 GCA_045541015.1 Anaerovoracaceae bacterium
GACCGCTTGGCCTCCGACTTGTCCCCATTTGCTACCCTTTTTGTGTGCTTAAAGACTAATATGTTCCGTAGATACCGTCATTCTTGTTGAGGTTGAGCAGTATCTTGGATCTGTCCTGATTGTAAGCGTAGATCTGCTGTCCCTTGCTGTTTGTTTCGATAACAACAGGATCTCCATTTTCGTAGGTAGTAACGAAGACGTCGCCATCACCGTAATCGTAGGTTATCTCACCATCATACATACCGTTGGTAACGTTTCCGCTCAGATCTTTAGCCTCACTTCCATCAACAAATTTAGTAAAGATGTGGTTTGTGAACTTTCCGTTAGGCTTATCGTCTTTCCATTCACTGTTGACTACGTAAGACCTGTAAGTTCCGGAGGCTCCCTGCTGATAAGCTATCCATATACCTTCTCCGGACCTCTTGTTGCTGGCATCCATTTCGCCTACATATACCTGATAGTTTCTGTTCTTGTAGTATATAGCTATCTTCCTGGTGCCGTCTATCTCTCCGATAACAGGATAATTAGACTCGACCTTGCCCTTGTCTGCCAGGACCTTCTTGTAAAAGTCAGATGCAGATATCATGTTCAGCAGGTAGTTGGAAACGATGAGATCAGTTTTTCCTTCTTCATACTGTGAAAGTATCTGGAATCCCCAGCTGCCGAGCATTGCCTGTTCTTCCAGATATGCAGCTCTTTTTTCAAGTTCAGCTATTGTTGGACCGAGGCCTGGCACAGAGTATTCATTTGTAGCCTGATTCAGTACTGTTATCAGCTGGCCGATCTGTGCGGCAGTTCCGTCTTTCATGTAGACTTCAGCGGTCTTCTTGCAGTATTCAGCGGCTTTTTCGAGATATTTATCCTTGGAAGGTTCTATATCTTTAGCAGCGCTGAGGTAGACTGAAATAGCGTCAGAGTATTTTTTATTATCGAACTGGACCTGAGCGAATTCAGCATAGAATTTGTCGTGTGCATCAAGTACTTTCTGGTTGTCAGGAGCTATCTCATAAGCGCTGCGCAGGTCATTGTAGCATCCGCTGTAATCCTTGTTTTCCAGCTTTGCAAGTGCCTGGCTGACTATCTTGCCGCTCTTTGTTGAGGGGAGTCCCTGATAGATAAAGTATCCTCCGACAGCTGCGGCAACCAGTACTAAAGCAAGAATTATCGGCAGGATCTTCTTCTTTTTCTTTGGTTCTTCAGGTACTGCTTCTGCAGCAGCAACTGCGGCTGCAGCTTCTTCCGCAGCGTCTGCGTTATCTGCGGCAACTGCATCAGCGGCTGCATCTTCTGCAGCATCGGCGGCAGCGGCAACCTCGTTTACGATAGCTGCAGCAGCGGCACCGCCTGCATCAACAGCAGCGTCTTCAGCAAAATCGGATTCGTAAGCAGCAGAGAGGATGGGGGCCTTGTCTGCATATTTCTTTTCCTCGGCAGCCTGAGCGGCATCTTCTGCAGCTTCAGCAGCAAGTTCTTCCGGGGTCTTTTCCTTAACGTAGCCTGCAGTAAGGCCAGCATCGTCTGCAAAATCTGCATCGTATGCAGCAGCAAGAGCTTCAGCTTTATCTGCTATCTTAGCAGCGCCTTCTTCGGCAGCCTTGGCAGCTTCATCAACTTTAGCTAAAGCCTCGTCTACCTTGGCAGCAGCTTCATCTAACTTGGCAGCAGCATCGTTTTCAGCAGCCTGGATAACAGCAGCCGCTTCTATGGCTGAAGCTTCCTTTGCGCCTTGTGCGGCGTTTGCTGCGTCTTCAACTACCTTTTCTGCAAGCTCAGCTGCAGTTTCGGGGATGGTCTTTGCGCCGCAGTACATACAGAACTTGGCGTCATCTGCGATCTCTTTTCCGCAAACCGGACAAATCATAGTTGTATTCCTTTCTTAAAAATTAGTGTGGCGTGTTTATTTGCAAAGTTTAGCAACAGTTTCGCTTATAAGCTTTCCGTCTGCCTTGCCCTTGAGCTCAGCCATAACGGTCTTCATAATAAGACCTCTGTTCTTTGTTGCTATAACTTCTGCGAACTTTTCTGTAAGGACTTTTTCTATCTCTTCAGCAGACATCTGCTTTGGAGCGAACTCCTCTATAACAGACAGCTGGTAGCTGTACTGCTCTATAAGATCCTGGCGGCTGGCAGGGCAGGTCTCAAGCTGTTCCTTGGCTGCCTTGAGCTCTTTGAGTATGGTGCTGTCCACGAGCTCTTCGGGGATATCATCCCTGGTGCCTGCGTCTATAGCGTTCTTCTTAACTGCTGCCACCAGTAGTGAGATGGCGTCCTTGCGCTTCTGATCTCTGGCCTTCATGGCATCGATCATAGCTTTTTGCAATGCTTGTGCTGTCATGTTGTGCTCCTTTATTCCAGGTTCTGGACCTGTTCTCTTATCTTTTCTATCTCAGCCTTAAGAATAAGGACTTTATCGGTTATATTGATATCGTTGGCTTTGGAGCCTATGGTGTTGGATTCTCTGTTCATCTCCTGGACAAGGAAATCCAACTTTTTGCCTGCGGCGTCCGGGCCTTTGCAAATGCCAAACAGCTGGCTGCAGTGGCTCTTGAGCCTTACGATCTCTTCAGTGATGTTGGACTTATCTGCAAAGACTGCTGCCTCAAGCAGTATCCTGTCTTCGGGAACTACTGCGTTATCTCCAAGAAGCTCTTTGATGCGTTCAACCATCTTGTCCTTGTAGTTCTGGGCAACGGAGGGGGCGTATATTTCTATCTCTTCTACGGTCTTCTTGATGATCTCTCCGCGGTGGGCTATGTCTTCCACGAGCTTTTCGCCCTCGGTGACCTTCATGGCATCGTATTTTTCCAGGGCTTTATCGCAGGCTGCGTAAAGGCATCGGAGTATCTCTTCCTCGTCTTCTTCCGCGGGGACGGTCTTGAGGACGTCCGGCATGCCGGAGATGAGCTGGAGATCTACTTCTCCTTTAAGATCCGGCAGCATTTCCTTGAGCTTTGTAAGGCTTGCAAAGTAAGCCTTTGCGGCATCCTCGTTGAGCCTTATCTGGGATGAGTCCATGCTCAGATCGTCCACCATTATGGATATATCTATTTTGCCTCTGGGTGCTACGGCTTTTACTCTTGCTTTAAGCTTTTCTTCAGCAAACTGGTAGCGCCTTGGCATTTTGACGGTCATCTCGCAGAAGCGGTGGTTTACGGACTTTATCTCGCAGACTATGCTGCGTTTTTCGTCTGCGTATTCGCCTCTGCCGAAGCCGGTCATGGATTTTATCATAGAGTTTTCCTTCCTTTAGTGTTATTATATTAATATATTCTAACACATTTTCGGGCATGCAGGAGAAAAATATGAAAAAACTGGGATTTGGCACAATGCGACTGCCTCTTACTGATCCGGAAGATGCGTCCAGCGTAGATATCAAAAAGACAACGGAGCTTTTCGACAGGTTTCTGGATGAAGGCTTTACTTATTTCGATACTGCATACTTTTATCATAAGTCCAGGAGCGAGTCTGTTATTGGCGAGGTACTTGTAAAAAGGCATTCAAGGGAATCTTTCAGTATTACCGATAAGCTTCCTATCGATTATCTGAACGAGAAGGCTGATGTGCAGCGCATATACGAAGAGCAGAAAAAGCGTCTTGGCACAGAGTATTTCGATTACTACTTTATGCATGCCATAAGCCGCGAACGCTTTGATAAAGCAAAGGAGTTCGGAGTCCTGGACTACCTTGCGGAAAAGAAGGAAGCAGGGGAGATAAAGCACAGCGGTTTTTCCTTCCACGGAAAGCCGGACGAGCTGGCATATATCCTGGATAACTACGTTCCGGAGCTTGTGCAGATACAGCTGAACTACTACGACTGGCTGTCCGAAGGCGTACAGGCTAAAAAGCTTTACGACATCATAAGGAGCCACGGCGCGGAGATATCCATAATGGAGCCTTTAAGGGGCGGCGCTCTGGCAAACCCGCCGGAAGAGGTAAAGGCAGCGATCGCCGAAATAGTTCCCGGTGCAAGTCCTGCAGAAGCTGGTATAAGGTTTGCAGCATCCATGCCTGGCGTTAAAGTGGTGCTCTCCGGCATGAGCAACATGGACCAGCTTACCGAAAACATGGGCTATATGAAGGAGTTTGAGCCTCTTACGCAGGAACAGCTTCAGAAGATGGCCGCGCTTTACAGCGTGTTGGACAGCTGCACAAAGATCAAGTGCACAGCCTGCGGCTACTGCGTGGAAGGCTGCCCAATGAGTATAGCTATCCCGGATTACTTTGCCCTGTACAACAAGAGCGAGGTCTTCGGCAAGCGCATGGCCTACACCGGAGCCTACGCAAAGCTTACGGAAAGCCACGGAAAAGCATCAGACTGCCTTTCCTGCGGCGCCTGCGAAAGCGTTTGCACCCAGGGGCTTCCAATAGCAAGCCTTATGGCAGAAGTTTCAGCAAGATTCGATAAATAATGGCATATGACGGACTGATGGCAGCTGCTGTCCTTGCGGAATGCGGGAAGCAGCTTGCCGGATCAAAAATAGAAAAAATATCTCAGCCGGAACCGGACCGCATAGTAATGCAGATCAGAACATTCTCCGGCAGAAAAAAGCTGCTCCTGGACGTTTCGTCCCAGGGAGCAAGAGTGCAGTTTACAGAGCAGGAGTTCGAGAATCCTCAGTCAGCTCCTGCATTTTGCATGCTTTTAAGAAAGCATATACAGGGCGGAAAGATCTTAAACGCCTCCCAGCACGGCAGGGAAAGGATAACAGAGCTGGAGATAGAAACAGTTAACGAGATGGGCTATTCTGTAAACAAGAAGCTCATTGCAGAAACCATGGGAAAACACAGCAATCTCATCCTCCTGGACGCCCAGAGCGGAAAGATAATAGACTCCATAAAGCGCATTTCCATAGACGTTAACCGCGTAAGGCAGATACTGCCTGGAGTTATTTACGAGTATCCGCCTGTGCAGAACCTTTCCAACCAGGACGGCTACGGCCCAAGCACCAGGGCGGCAATTGAAGAGGGAGGCAAAGTTCCGCAGCTTACGGACGGGGAGCCCATGCCTTGCTACGTCTACACTGCAGAGGACGGCAGCCCAAAGGACTTCCACATCTTCCGCATGCCTCAGTATATCGGAAGCTACAAGGAGACCGTATTCGCTTCCGCCTGCGAGGGCATGGACTGGTTCTACAGCCACAAGTTTGCAACAAACAGGCTGGCTCAGAAAGCAGACGACCTGAGCAGGCACATTGGAACGCTTATAAGCAAGGCCCAGCTCAAAAAGCAGCGCCTTCTGGAAGAGATTAAAAAGGCGGACGAGGCTGACATCTACAGGCTTAAGGGAGAGCTTCTTAACACAAACCTGCACCTTGCCAAGCCCGGAGATAAAAAGATAGAGGTCATCAGCTACTACGACGGCTCCAGGCTTACCATAGAGCTGGATGAAAAGATCTCCGCTGCCAAGAACGCTCAGAACTACTACAAAAAGTACGCCAAGCTCAAGTCATCCAAGAAGGAAAAGCTAGCCCAGCTTGCTGAGTGCGAAAAAGATATAGAGTACCTGAGCTCTGTGCAGGCCCTTGCTTTTGCGGCCCAAAGCGCCGAAGAGCTGGATCAGCTCCGGGAAGAGCTTATGGAGCAGGGCTACGTAAGGGCAAGGAACACTGCCCAGAGGCGTAAAAAGAGCAAGCCTTCTCCAAGAAAGTACACGCTCAGCTCCGGGCTTACAGTTCTTGTGGGCAGGAATAACACTGAAAACGACCTAATAACGCTTAAAATGGCGCAGAAGACAGACTGGTGGTTCCATACCAAGGACATCCACGGTTCCCATGTAGTCATGGTCTGCAACGGCGTGGATCCTTCTCCGCAGGACATGTACGAGGCTGCAGCAATTGCTGCCTGGTTCTCCAAGGGACGGGATTCTCAAAACGTGCCTGTGGACTACGCAATGGCAAAGAACGTCAAAAAGCCTTCAGGAGCACGCCCCGGCATGGTAATATTCACAGATAACGGAACTGTGTGGATAGACCCAAAGGACCCGGAGCACAAGTCTTAAGCGTGTGCAAAACCGCATTTTGCACAGACTTTAGGCCTAAAACATGCATTTTTGTTGAAAACGCAGGCTGCCTCTGATAACATACAGCTGCGCGCAACAAGCTTAAAACCATAAATGATCCGTCACAAAGCCGCTTGCACCGGCCAATGCAGGCGGTTTTATTGATAAGTCAAGAAGAAGCTTATTCGTTATGAATATAGCAATCGTTAAGTCTTGATTTTTACTAATGTTTTGTTATATACTAACATGAATTATCATTGATGCATTGAAGAGGTATTTATGAGACAGGGGCGTCTGTTCGTTATCTCCGGTCCTTCCGGAGCCGGCAAAGGAACGATATGCAGCGAGCTTTTAAAGTCTGAAGATCTGGAGCTTTCCATTTCCATGACTACACGCGCGCCAAGAGGCAAGGAAGTAGACGGCGTCAGCTACTACTTTGTAAGCCACGAAGAGTTCCAGAAGACCATAGACGAAGGCGGCCTTCTTGAATGGGCGGAGATCTACAACAACCGCTACGGAACGCCTAAAGCGCCTGTCCTTAAAAAGCTGGAGGCCGGCAAGGATGTCATCCTGGAGATAGAAATGCAGGGCGCTATGCAGGTAAAAAAGAATTACCCGCAGTGCGTGCTGATATTCGTTCTTCCGCCGTCTCTTTCGGAGCTTAAGAAAAGGCTCATAGCAAGGGGCACGGAAACTCCGGAGCAGATAGAGCTGCGCACCCGCACAACTCTGGACGAGATCAAAAAGATCAAGGACTACAGCTATTTCATAATCAACGACGATCTTAGCACAGCCCTGGAAGACGCGCGCACTATAATACGCGCAGAGCACCTTCGTGTGGACGACAGGGCAAGTGAGATCATACAAAGATACGAGAACGAGGAGGTATAACATAATGCTTTTGTATCCATCAATAGATCTGCTCAAGACCAAGGTCGACAGCAAATACACACTTACCATAATGGCAGCAAAGAGGGCGAGAGATCTTATCGACGGCAAGCCAAGGCTCACACTCACAGACGTTGATAAGCCCATCAGCATCGCCACTTCTGAGATAGCAAACGATTTTATCAGTTACACCAGAGAGGAATAGGAGATTAAGCCCCAATGTACAAGATTCTTGTTATCAACCCCGGATCCACATCCACAAAGATCGCATTCTACCACGACCATGATCTTGCATGGAAGGAAGAGATAAAGCACCCCAGCGAGGTCATCAAGCAGTATGCAACCATCTACGATCAGCTGGATATGCGCACAGAGCTGGTAGAGAAGGTAGTCTTTGAGGACCACGGAGAAAAGTACGATGAGCTTTCCGTAGTTATGTGCCGCGGCGGACTCGTTCCTGAATTCTTCGATGAGAACGGCAACATGCACAGAGTAAGCGCTGGCGCTTACATAGTAGACGATTATCTTATCGATACTCTCTTCCACAGACCTATAAACAACCACGCTTCCAACCTTGCATGCGCTATCGGAGATAAGATAGCAAAGAAGGCAGGCGTTAAGGCTTACATCTACGACCCTGTTACCGTAGACGAGCTGGACGATCTTGTAAGGATCACCGGTATCCGCCACATCAAAAAGAGAGGCCAGGGCCACAACCTCAACATGCGCGCTGCAGCTAAGAAGGTCTGCGCAGAAAAGGGCTGGGATTACAACACCAAGAACCTTATCGTTGCTCACCTGGGCGGCGGCTCCACAGTTTCCCTGCACCACAACGGCCGCATCGTAGACATAGTTTCCGACGACGAAGGCCAGTTCTCCCCGGAGCGCGCAGGACTCGTTCCTATCTACCTTCTCCTTGCATGGATGAAGAAGGACAACATAGATCCTATGGATATGAAGGAGATCCTCTCCAAGAAGGGCGGAATGATAGACTGGTTCGGCACCGCTGATGCTTACGAGATCGAAAAGAGGGGCATCGCAGGCGATAAGGAGTGCGAGGACATCTACAACGCTATGGCACTCTCCATTGCACGCGCAGTATCCAGGCTCGCATGCTACGTCGGCGGCAAGGTAGACAGCATCATCCTTACCGGATCCATTGCAAGGTCCAAGTACCTCATCGACTTCTTCAGGCCCTACGCAGAGTGGATGGGACCCATCGAAGTCATCCCCGGAGAGAACGAGATGCAGGCACTTTGCGACGCAGGCGTCGGCCTTCTGGACGGCACCGAAGTTGCCAAGGTCTACGGACCCAACATGTAAGGCAAAAACCTTCAAAAATCCTTATATATAAGCAAAAAAGGCTTGCAAAGCCTTGCAAATTAAGGTAATATACATCCGTTGCGCATTTTGCGCAGCGGATTTTATTATGCACACCCCTAAAATACTTCGGCGCTCGGTGCCCAATACCGGGTTTAAGCGCTTAGAGAGGGGTGGTAGTTTTAACCGGGAGGTAAATTTAAATGGCAGTTATTTCAATGAAACAGCTGCTGGAGGCCGGAGTTCATTTCGGTCACCAGACAAGAAGATGGAACCCTAAGATGGCTCCTTACATCTTCACAGAGAGAAACGGAATCTACATCATAGACCTGTCCAAGACAGTCTATAAGGTAGACGAGGCTTACGACTTCGTAAAGAGCGTAGCAGCAGAAGGCAAGTCCATTCTCTTCGTAGGCACCAAGAAGCAGGCACAGGCTGCAGTCAAGGACGAGGCAGAGCGCTGCGGAATGTACTACGTAAACGAGAGATGGCTCGGCGGAATGCTCACCAACTACAAGACCATCTCTTCCAGGATCAGAAGACTTGCTGAGATCAACAAGATGGCAGAGGACGGAACTTTCGAAGCTCTCACCAAGAAGGAAGTCATCAAGCTCAACAAGGAAGCTGAAAAGCTCGAGAAGTACCTTGGCGGAATCAAGAACATGCACGGCATGCCCGGCGCTATCTTCGTAGTAGATCCCAAGAAGGAAAAGATCGCTATCGCAGAAGCAAGGACACTTGGAATTCCTATCGTAGGTATGTGCGATACCAACTGCGATCCTGACGACGTAGACTACGTCATCCCCGCAAACGACGATGCTATCAGAGCAGTCAAGCTCATCACCGGAAAGATGGCAGACGCTGTTATCGAGGGCAAGCAGGGTGAATCCTTCGCAGAAGCTCCCGCTCAGGAAGCAGCACCTGCAGAGGACGCAGAAGAAGCTAAGGACGAAGAGTAAGGAGAAATACTATGGCAGCAATCACAGCATCGCTCGTTAAAGAACTTCGCGAAATGACAGGCGCAGGAATGATGGACTGCAAGAAGGCTCTCGTAGAGACCGACGGCGATATCAACAAGGCAGTTGAAGTCCTCAGAGAAAAGGGACTCTCCAAGGCTGCTAAGAAGGCCGGAAGGATCGCAGCAAACGGTCTTGTAAGAATGGCTCTTTCCGATGATTGCAAGACAGCAACTATCGTTGAAGTCAATTCCGAAACAGACTTTGTTGCTAAGAACGAAGAGTTCATCGAATTCGTTGAAGGAATGGCTAAGCTGGCTCTCAAGGCTCAGAGCAACGATATAGAAGCTTTCAAGGCTATGCCTTACGAAGATTCTACAGCTCAGGAAGTCCTGACAGCTAAGATAGCTAAGATCGGTGAGAACATGTCTATCAGAAGGATAGACAAGGTCTCCGCAGACGTTCTTGCTACTTATATGCACGGCGGCGGCAGCATAGGCGTTATCGTTGCAGCTAACGGCACAGACAACGAGACCAACAGGGAAGCTCTCAAGAACATCGCAATGCAGGTAGCAGCTATGAACCCGCAGTATGTAAGCAGAGAAGATATCTCCGACGAGGAACTCGTAAACCTCAGGAAGATCACTCTGGAAAGCGCTCTGAACGATCCGTTCACTCTGCCCAGACCTATCCTCAACGGACTTCTGGACAAGGTAGAGGGCGTTTGGTCTGCTGAAGACGTAAGCATCCTTGCTGAGAAGAGAGCTGACAAAGCATTCAACTTCAACTATCTGCCTAACTTCCTTTCCGAGGAAGCAAAGACAAAGCTTGCAGGACTTGCTATCGCAGCTAAGATGGAGATCGTAGAGAACAAGGTCTTCAAGGGCCTGGTAGACGGTCGTATCAACAAGCAGCTCAAGGAGATCTGCCTGCTGGATCAGACCTACGTAAAGGCTGATGACGGAAAGCAGACTGTTGCTCAGTATCTTAAGACTGTAGACAAGGATCTTACCATCAAGAAGATCGTAAGGTTCGAAGTTGGCGAAGGCATTGAAAAGAAGCAGGAAAACTTCGCAGAAGAAGTTGCTAAGCAGATGCAGGGCTAATACCTTCTTAAAAACCTCACCGCACTCCAAAAAGGGGTGCGGTATTTTGTTGCAGAAAATGCGGCGTATCTAATTTTTTCCCCTGATGTCAGTTTTATTTAATACGGGCAGGCCGTCTGCGTGTTATAATATTATCAGTTTATAGGTGCTTATTGGCCTTCGCAAGGCAGAAAGAGGTTAAATATGGCTATCATCAAGGATCTGTTCGGAAAAGATAAAGCAGAAGAGGGTGCAGTAAAACTGAATCCCAATATGGCTGCAGCAAAGGCAAAGCTGGAGGCTGAAGCAGCTCAGAAGGCAGCGGTAGATGAGCTCAGGGCTCTGGAGGAGCAGGCTGCAAACGCACAGTTTTCATCCAATGTTGCAGCAGCCGGAGCAACCGCGGCCGCTGAAAAGGCAAAGTATACTCTTGAGGTTGACGGCATCTGGGGAGAGCTTACGACAAAGACTACCCAGCACATATTCGGCCTGGAAGAGGACGGGATCATAGGACCTCTTACAACCAAGGCTATACAGGAAAAGGTGGGCGCTGTTGCAGACGGCATCTGGGGCCCCAACACCACTAAGGCAATGCAGGCCTTCCTTGGCGTAACAGCTGACGGTATCAAGGGACCGCAGACCATCTCCGCATGGCAGAAATGGTGCAACGAACAGCTTTAAAAGAGTTACAGGAGGCATTATATGAGACATATGTTCACGGTGGAGTGCACCGCGGATAAGCCTATAGTAGTAGGGCAGGATAACGTAAACGGAAGGCGCCAGCTTATAGTCTGCCCCACAGGCAAGGTAACAGGACAGGATATAGACGGAACTCCTATAGAAGGCGAAATGCTGGGCGGCTGCGTGGATTCGCAGATCATAAGGCCCAACGGCAGGTGCGATCTTTCCGCAAGGTACGCTGTAAGGCTTTCCGACGGCAGGTCTTACTATATCCAGAACGACGGCATGCGCACCGTTCCGCCGGAATACGCTCAGACCGTTTTCAACGGAGAATTCGTGGACCCGAACCTTTACTATTTTGTAACTGTTCCAAAGATCGAGGTTTACGACGACTCCCTCAGATGGATGGAGAATCACGTATTTTTCTGCCTGGCTGAAAGAATGCCAAGCAGTGTCAAGATAAAGTATTATATGATCGAGAAGGAGGACTCCAAATGAACGAAGTATTAGAATTCCTTAAGAAGTATCACACTTTCTACCTGGCTACCGTAGAAGGCGATCAGCCCCGTGTAAGGCCTTTCGGCGTTGCAGAGGAGTATAACGGCAAGCTCTACACCCAGACCGGTAAGAAAAAGAACGTTGCACAGCAGCTAAAGGCTAATCCTAAGGCTGAGATCTGCTGCTTCGGAGACGGCAAGTGGCTGCGTATAGAGTGCGAGCTGATCTGGCAGGACGATTACGATGTTCTGCACGCTCTGCTGGAGAAGAACCCCAACCTGCGCCGCATGTACGACGAAAAGGACGGAAACTGCCTGGCACTGCGCTTTGAGAACGCAAAGGCAACCTTCAGCTCCTTCACCGAGCCTCCCAGAACAGTCGAGTTCTAATTGTATTTGTTTGCTTTGATGGCTTCTATGACCTGGTCCCTGAGACTCTTGGGGGCCAGGACTTCTACGTGCTGCAGCTGCTGCAGAGCCCAGTAAAGTATTCCCTGAGGCGGGGCACTGAAGACTGCCTCAAAGGTTTTGCCGTCTGCGGACGGAATGATCATTATGTCAAATCCAAAGCGTTCCAGGCAGTAGCGGAGCGCTTCTTTATCGCATTTGAGCCTTATTTGCTCCGGTTTTCCTGCGTGCGCGTAGACAACTTTCTTGACGCTGTCCAGATCTGCCTCCTGCTTGGATATGCTTATGTCCTCGTCCAGGATGGTCAGATCTTTCATCATGTCTATGCGGTAGAAGCTGGGCTCTGTGTGACCTTCCTTGATCATGACAAGGTAGTAGTGCTCTGATTCCGCGATCATTGCGTAAGGATTTGCTATGTAAGGCTCGCTGCGCCTGGGCTGGAGCTTCTTTTCGTAATTGTATTCTGTGTATATGAAGGAGACTTTCTTCCGCTCGTTTATGGCCTGGTCCAGAAGCTCTATGTTAAGGAATACCTGGCTGTTAGGGGATTTCTTGTCGCTGCGAAATATGTTGGACGGACCGTACTTTTTGCGTTCGTGCACAGGCAGCATGCCCTGAAGTTTTTTGACCAGTTCTTCCGTCTGTTTTTTGGATATGAACTCGAAACCGCTTACAGCATCTATCAGAAGCCTTACATCTGCTATGTCGAAGTCCCGTTCGCGTAGGAAATAGCCTTTGCCGTTTTCTTCGAAGGAGCTGATGTCGTAGCCGAGGCCTATCAGTCCTTCCACAGCGCTGTAGATAGTCCTCCGGTCTGTCTTTTTGCCGTACAGCTGTTCCATCTTGTCCTGTATCTCGCGGGCATTGAGTATATGATTCTCGTCCGTGTAGTCCTGAAGGATCTTAAGGATACACAGAATATTAGCTTTATCTGTAACCATATATCGGTCCTCCTTGAAATTATTGTATCACTGTTCATATAAATGTACAAGCATGCCAAAATGATAATTGGGGAGGGTCCCGAATTATCATTCCTAAAATGACAATTCGGGACCGTCCCCAATTATCATTTTGTATTATTTGTGCGGTTGAGTTATAATTATAGAAAAACTTAAGAGGACTGTTATGGATAAAGTATACGACATCATAATCATCGGCGGAGGTCCGGCAGGGCTTTCAGCAGCCATCTATGCCGGCAGAGCAAAGCTTTCATGCCTCATCATAGAATCCAACACCGAGGGCGGCCAGATAGTCACCACCTCGGATATAGAGAATTACCCGGGCTGCCTTCCGGAGGAGTCTGGCCAGACCCTTGTTGCGAGGATGCTGGAGCAGGCAGAGCGCTTCGGCACAGAGTTTGCAAGGGACCAGGTAATAGCCTTCGATTTCAACTCACAGCCAAAACTGGTTGCAGGCTTTGCTAAAGATTACTATACAAAAGCAGTTATCATAGCAACTGGCGCAGAACCGGCTAAGATAGGCTGCCCTGGAGAGGAACAGTTCACAGGCTCCGGAGTTTCTTACTGCGCAACCTGCGATGCAGCCTTCTTTGAAGGCCTTCCGGTCTACGTTGTGGGCGGCGGAGAT
>JAZQIH010000015.1:0-4799 GCA_045541015.1 Anaerovoracaceae bacterium
GTACACAGTTATGAAAAAAGTTCTTGCTTTAGTCCTGGCACTCGCAATGGTAGTTTCCCTTGCAGCCTGCGGCGGCGGCAGCAGCAACAACGGTTCGAGCACAAAGGCTCTTGAGCTCACACTCGGCCACACCAACAACACAGAGCACCACTATCACACTCTGTCCGAGGCCTTCAAGAAGGCTGTTGAAGCAAACTCCAACGGCGCCATCAAGGTCAACGTATTCCCCGCTGAGCAGCTCGGCTCCGGCCAGGCAATGCTCGAGAACGTAAAGTCCGGAACTCAGGACATCGTACTTGACCCGGATGCTTACCTCGCAAACTACAACGATCTGTTCAACGTTTGCTCTCTTGCATACCTCTACAGCGACTGGACCCAGACCGACGCTTTCCTTCAGTCTGAAGCACGCACCATCCTCGAGAAGGCTGCTGAAGATTCCGGATTCATCATCCTCGGCTGGACTGCTAACGGTTTCCGCTACTTCACAATGAAGAACGAGATCAAGTCCGCTGCTGACTTCCAGGGCAAGAAGCTCCGCTGCGGTTCCAACCAGCTCGTAATCGACCTGTTCTCCGCACTGGGAATGGCCCCCACATCCCTCTCCATGTCCGACACCTACAACGGTATCTCCACCGGTACTGTTGACGGCCAGGAGAACTCCCTTGCTAACATCGTTGGCTACAAGTTCTACGAAGTAGCTCCTTACGTTGTAGTTTCCCGCCACATGTACAGCTGGGAACCGCTCATCATGAGCAAGGCTACATGGGACAAGCTCACTGCTGACCAGCAGAAGATCCTCAAGGAAGCTGGCGAGAAGGCTTGCGCAGACGACTATGCATACTGCAAGACCTCCGAAGATTCCGACCTCGCTACCATCGAAAAGGCTGGCGGAAAGATCGTTAAGATCGATGTTACCGAGCTCAAGAACAAGATGACCCCTGTCAACCAGAAGTACACTGCAGGCAAGAGCGCTGAGTTCCAGAAGCTCTTCTCCATCATCGAAAAGATCAGCAACAAGTAATATAAACACTCACCAATAAAGGCGATAAGGCACGGCCTTGTCGCCTTTATAATAACAGGAGATCAATAATGAAAACCTACAACAAGATCATCACTACGATCAACAAGGTAATGGAAGTCCTTCTTACCGCTACCGAAGTGCTGATGCTTATAGTGCTCCTGCTTCAGATCATACAGAGATTCGTAGCGTTCATACCAATCCCATGGTCTCAGGAATTCCTTACGTTCCTCCTTGTAGCGAGCGTATTCCTCGGAGCACCTTCCGCAACCAACAACGGCAAGCAGATCAGGCTCGAATTCTTCGTGGACTTCTTCCCCAAGAGAGTCGGTGCCGTTATCCTCTGCATTGCAGACCTCATCGCAATCGTATTCCTCGTAATTATCTGCAAAGATGCTTTCGGCCTCGGCCTTGAGTACATGCACACCATCATAGGCGCCAACCCGGTATCCCTCGGTATCCACTACATGGTAGTATCCATTGGATTCGGCGTAATGGCTCTCAACTTCGTAAACCTGATCCTCAAGAGGATCCCCACCATCCTCGGCAAAGACACCGAAGAAACAACTGAGGAGGCAGCAAAAGCATGACAGCATTCTTACTTATAACAGCAGCTATACTTCTGCTCCTTGCAGTTCCAATAGGTGTATCCCTGGGCGCTGCATCCTTCCTCACAATAGTAGCAGGCGGCGTTTTCAAGACCCTGATCGTTACTCAGAAGATCATGGACGGCGTTAACAAGTTCTCCCTGCTCGCTATCCCGATGTTCACACTGGCCGGCGAAGTAATGACAATGGGCGGTATCTCCGACAAGCTCATATTCCTCGCCAACAAGCTCGTAGGAAAGTTCAAGGGCGGCCTCTCCATGGTAACTACCCTTGCCTGCATGTTCTTCGGAGCCATCTCCGGTTCCGCAACAGCAACAGCTTCCGCTATTGGTGGCATCATGTGCAAGCCTATGGAAGAAGCTGGCTACCCCAGAGATTACACAGCAGCAGTCATCGGTTCCTCCGGACTTCTGGGACTCATCATCCCGCCCTCCGGCACCATGCTCATGTACGCTATAATCGCTGACGTATCCGTCATCAGGATGTTCACAGGCGGAATAATCCCCGGCATCATCATGGGCGTATCCCTGATGGTCATCGAGTTCTTCCGCGCCAAGAAGCACAAGTACGGACTCAACAAGTTCGAGATCGAAGAGTTCAAGACCATGAGCAAGAGCAGGATGCTGATCTACTCCTTCCTGGCTCTGCTCTCACCGGTCATCATCCTGGGCGGAATCTACTCCGGTAAGTTCACCGTTACCGAGGCTGCAGGCGTTGCAGTTCTCTACGGTATAATCGTAGGATACTTCGTATTCAAGAAGCTCACCATCAAGGGCATACTCGAAGCTTGCAAGAAGACCGGTATCGGCGCTTCCATGATACTCTTCCTTATCGCTGCAGCAAGCGTATTCGGCTGGATGCTGACAGTTCAGCAGATCCCCAACAAGCTCGTAGCTCTGATCTCCGGTGTTACCAACAGCCCCGCAGTAGTACTTCTGCTCTGCAACCTGGTACTGCTTGTAGCAGGCGCTCTGCTGGACAACGTAGCAGCCATCACCCTGCTCACACCGGTTATGGTACCCCTCATCAAGGCTTACGGAATAGACCCGACCTTCTTCGGTCTGGTAATGATCATCAACCTGTCCATAGGACAGATCACTCCGCCTATCGGAATGAACCTCTTCGTAGCAGCTAACATCTGCGAGGTAAAGGTAGACAGAGTTATCAAGCAGAACTGGCCGTTCATAATCATACTGATCGTGGACCTCTTCCTGTTCACCTATGTACCTCAGCTGATCAACTTCCTGCCCAACCTCATCCTCGGACCGGTATAGAACCATGATCTACCTGGTATTTGCGATACTGCTGCCTTCGATGTGCTTCCTTGACTACCGCGCTTTCCAAAAGCGCCTTGAAAAGGATCTCCAAAAGCAGCCGGACTACGAAACAAATGAAGCCAACTATATGGCCCTTTACGAAAGGCTCTGCACAAGGCAGAAGAGCATGGAGATAACCGTAGGTATAGTGCTTGCGGTTCTGGCGCTGGTGCTGTTCGTATATGCCAGGTCTATAGGCTCATAAGTACATTCTTCCCCCCGGCAATCATCTGCCGGGGGATTTTTATACGCAATTTTACGATTTTGGGCAATGCCCGGAGGACTTTATGAAATACCTTGTATGCAACGCAGGGAGCACTTCACTTAAGTTCAAGCTCTACGAGATGCCGCAGCAGACTGTGCTCTCCGCGGGAAAAGTGGAAAGAGTGAGAAGCACTACAGATGCTATCTTCCACTACGAGAACTGCCTCACAAAAGAAAAGATCAAGCTGGAAGGCCAGAGCATTCCTGACTACGCGGCAGGCATCGATAAATACCTCTCCTGCCTTCTGAGCGCCTCTGTGGGCGTCTTAAAAGCGCTGGAGGATATATCATGCGTCTGCTTCAAATCCGTGCTCTCTAAAGGCTATTACGGGGTCCACGAGCTTACGGACGAAGTGCTTGCAGGCATGGAGGAGATGCTCCCCGTGGCGCCTGCGCACAACATCCCCTACCTGGAAGTTATACGCCTTATGAAGAAGCTGGTGCCAGGGGCAAGGCTGATAGGATCTTTCGAGACTGCCTTCCACACCACTATACCGCTTGAGCGCAGGCTCTACGGCGCGCCCTACGAATGGTACGAAAAATACGGCCTGATGCGCATGGGCTACCACGGGGCTTCCCACCGCTATGTTTCGGAAAAGACTGCGGAGCTGCTGGGCTGCAGGAAATTTAAGATGATATCCTGCCACCTCGGCGGAAGTTCTTCGCTCTGCGCGGTGCAGGACGGAAAGAGCGTGGATACAAGCTTCGGACTGTCGCTTCAGACAGGAGTCATCCAGGCAGAAAGGACTGGAGATTTCGACAGCTTCGCCATCCCCTACCTCATGAAAAAAGGCCTCAGCCTGGACGAGATATTCACCCAGCTTTCCAAGAACGGCGGCCTTAAAGGAATCTCCGGAGTAAGCGGAGATCTTCGCCAGGTCCAGGAAGCTGCGGACGCGGGCAATGAAAGAGCCAGACTGGCAATTAAGGTATACGTAAACGGCCTGATAAAGACCATAGGCGCCTTCTACGTGGAGCTCGGAGGCCTGGACGCTGTAGCCTTTGCGGGCGGCATAGGAGAAAACTCCTCTATGCTAAGGCAGATGGTCTGCGGCGCGCTGAGGCACCTTGGAATAAAACTCGACTACAACGCCAACCAGGAAAACAGGCAGGTCATAAGCTCCGCCGACTCGGATGTAAAAGTATTCGTAATACCAACAGACGAAGAAGCCGTAGTCAGCAGGCAGGCTTTCGAATACCTGGCTGAGCACTGAACAGGCATATCATTTAAACTGATAAATGCATAAATAAGTATCCACCCGCATAGCGGGTGGTATTTATTTTTCGGGCATAGCCCTAATAATACTGGCTGCGCACAAGTGCGCAATTAAACGCCTGCCAGCTTGCAACCTTTACTTGCTACCCGTAAACGGGTCGCGCGGATCATAGATACTCAATTGATCCGACTCTTTGTCCTGTTTTAACTGATTTGCAATATATTCCTTTATTGCACTTGTATTTTTCCCTACGGTGTCCACATAATATCCTTTACACCAAAATTCCCGATTCCGGTATGCAAACTTCACGTTTCCATATTTTTGGAAGATCATCAAGCTACTCTTCCCTTTTAGATACCCCATGAATGATGATACA
>JAZQIH010000016.1:0-5406 GCA_045541015.1 Anaerovoracaceae bacterium
CTCACCTTTTGGCAGTTTTTGCCAAAAGGTGAGGGAGAACCGTCCCCTATCACCAAAGGAGAACCGTCCCCTATCACCAAAGTTATCTGAGTACTACGCTGGTCTTGGCGCCTATGGTAAGGATGCTTCCTTCCAGCTTGGCGCTCTCAAAGCCAATAACGGCGGCCAGCTTTTTAAAACTCTCTGCGCCTTTAAGCGCGGACAGGTCTACCTGGCCCTCCGCGTTGGACGGGTTGTGGAGCACCAGCACGCTGCTGCCGTCCCAGGTGGAAATGAATCCGCCTATCTTGTCTGTGGCGCTGACGCCCTTGTATTCGCCGCGCGCTATCTCCGGGTTTGCAGCCCTGATCATGAGCAGGCGCTTGTAGTAGGTCAGCAGGCTGCTGTCGGAACCCAGCTGCTGCACCGCGCCCTCCTGCACCTGAGCGTCAGGGTTGTAGGTGGAGCCTTCGGGGTCTGCAACCTTGTCTCCGTCGCCCCAGACCATGGCAAGGCGCCTGTTGGCGTCCGTGTTGGCCGAGCCCCTGGAGCCGCGCATGCCTATCTCTTCCCCGTAGTAGATGAAGGGCGATCCAGGCCCCAGAATATACATATTTGCAGCTATCTGCATGTTGCCGGTGGCCTCGTTAAGGTAGCCCGCGGCGCGGTCTGTATCGTGGTTTGCTATAAAGGGTATGAACATCGCCTGCTCGTTGAGGCCCTTTATGCGCTTAAGGTAGCTCTCCACGTAGGATCCGACCCTGCCCGCATTGCCGCCCTTGGCAACCTCCGCGTACATGCCGTTGGTCTGCGAAGTGGTGAAATCGAAGCAGTTTATCACCGGGAAGTAGTAATCCGTTATGCCGTCGCTGTCCCAGACCTCCGCAACTGTGTAGATATCCGGCTTTTCCATCTTAAGCTCGTAGAGGAAGGCCCTCCAGAAGTTGACGGAGCGCACGTGGTCACCAAAGTACACGTACTTGGCCGCGTCGAACCTGAATCCGTCCACGCCCATGTCCAGGTAGTACTTCGCAACGTTAAAGACAGTCTGGCGCGCAAACGGGCTGCCGTAGTTGATCTCCGGCATGTCGCGGTCGAAATTGGCCTCCACCCTGATATCCGTGCCCGGTATAGAATAGTAGGTGTTGTTGGTGGGCTTCTCCTGACCGGCGCGGTAGTAGCTGTAGAAGTTGTAGTAATCGCTGCCGGTATCGTTGTTTTTATGCGCCTCCACGAACTTCTGGAACCATTCGCAGCTCTGGGAAGTGTGGTTCATAACAAAGTCCAGGATCAGCTTGATGCCGCGCTTGTGGCATTCGTTTATGAGCTCCTGCAGGTCCTGCATGGTGCCGAACTGCGGGTCTATCTCCAGGTAGTTGCTGGCGTTGTACTTGTGGTAGCTGGGGGAGGTGAATATAGGCGTCAGCCAGATGCCTTCCACGCCAAGGCTCTTGCCGGACTTGGGGTCCCCATCATTGAGGTAGTCCAGGCGGTTTATGATGCCGCGCAGGTCCCCTATGCCGTCCCCGTTGGAGTCCGAGAACGAGCCCACGAAGATCTCGTAGAACACGCGGTTGTCGTCTGATGCGGCTTTGTAGTTGGAAAAGTCCACATCGTTTACTATGGCCTGGCCGTTTTTATCCAGCTTGTACAGGCCGGCAGGCTCCGACTTTTTGCCTCCGCAGGCCGCAAGGCCGAAGACCATTGCTATTGCAAGTATTATTGATAGCGCTTTTTTCATGAGAATACGCGGCGCCGGACTTCCGGCGGCACCGCTCCTCCTTTTGTCCTATTATATCATATTTCGGGCCCGTCTATGGGGCCGTATTTTTACATCCGTATTACATAGTCCGCGGGGTGCTAATGTGGTATAATAAAAAAGATCAAATTAGCTACAGATGCTATAATTCCTGGAAAAGGAGCAGAAAATGCCTAAATACGAGATCAAAAGCTGGCGCAGACCAAACGACCAGAAGCCTCAGTTCGGAGTCGTCAATCCATTCATACCGACCACCAAGATATTCGACGACCTTACAATAATATCCGAGACTGCCGACGCGTGCTTCCTGCTGGAGACTACTGAAGGCATCATCCTTATAGACTCAATGGAGCCGGAGCAGCGCTTCTTTGACGCAATAATCAAGGGCATCGCGGACATCGGCTACGAGCCCCACGATGTCAAGATCATTCTCCTGACCCACGGCCACGGAGACCACTACGGCTGCATGAAGGCCCTCAAGGAGGCCACCGGCGCCAAGCTCTACATGGGCAAGATGGAGGAAGACCTTGCTATAAACCATCCCATAGGGCACTTCCCGCCCATGGATGCCACCGCCGATGTCTACATAGAGGACGGAGACGACGTAGTCCTTGGAGACACCAGGCTCCGCTGCATTTTAACGCCGGGCCACACCCAGGGCTGCTTCAGCTTTATAATCCCTGTGCACGACGAGGGCAGGCCGCACAAGATGGCTCTTTGGGGCGGCACTGGCCTGCTTCCCGGGGTGAACATCTTCCAGTACCTGGAGTCTTTGGACAAGTACAACAAGGTCTGCGTGGAGCTGGGCGCGGACGGGTCTGTATCCAACCACCCGCCGATCGACAACGGCATTCTGCGCGCGCAGATGTGCCGGGAGATAGGGGACGGCCTGCCCAACCCCTACGTCTGGACCACCGAGATCCTGCTCAATTACAACGAGCGCTTCCGCCGCATGTGCGAAAGGATGCTCAAGATAGCCCCGGACGGAATAGTTCCGGAGCGCAGGGAATTCAAGCCAAAAGACGCCAGGGATAAGAAATAAAGGCGAAGAAAAGGGTATAACGTAATATTATGTGGAGAACGCTGATCTCATCTGCAGCCGCGCTTGCAGTGCTGATGGTCGTATATACAGTTATTAGAGCTCATAAACTTGGGCCTGTAAAAAAGCTTGCAGAAAAGAGCAAGGCTCTTTCCTGGCTGGCCGCTTTTGCGGTGCCGGCGGTGCTTGTGCTGCCGTTTTTAGCCATAAATGTCTACACCCCGGTGATAGTTCTGTTCCACCTGTTCGTGATCTGGCTGCTTAGCGATCTGATAGGGCTGCTGGTCAGAAAGCTCGGCGGTGAAGGGCAGCGCCCCTACATTGCGGGCTATGTTGCAATCGCTCTTACTATAGTTGTAATGTCCGTAGGCTGGTACAATGCCCACCACATAAGCCGCACCTACTACAAGGAGCAGACAGACAAGGCTGTTATAGAGCCGGTCAGAGCCGTGCTGATAGCGGACTCTCACCTTGGGATAACCATGGACGGAGAAAAGTTCGCCAAAGAGATGCAGAGGATACAGGCCGAAGCCCCCGACATGGTGTTCATGGTCGGGGATTTCGTGGACGACGACAGCACCAAAGAGGACATGCTGACCGCCTGCAAGGCGCTTGGGGGGCTCAAGACCACCTACGGCGTGTACTTTGTGTACGGCAACCACGATAACGGCTACTACCGCTACAGGGATTTTACCTCGGCGGAGCTCAGGGCTGCGCTTACGGAGAACGGGGTCACCATCCTAGAGGACGCTGCCGTGGAGCTTCCCTGCAACGTTACCGTAGTGGGGCGCCTGGACAGGTCCTTCCCCGGCAGAAATAACGCGCTGGCTCTTACAAAGGAGCTTGACCACAGCAAATTCATAATAATGCTGGACCACCAGCCAAACGACACATTTAACGAGACCGCTTCTCTGGCGGACATGGTGCTGTCCGGCCACACCCACGGCGGGCACATCTTCCCGGCGGGGCAGGTAGGCCTGCTGATGCATGCCAATGACATGATCTACGGCAGCAAGGTGCAGATTGCGCTTTCGGCGCCGGGAGCAGAGCACCGCACCCGCTTTATAGTTACCTCCGGGCTCTCCGGCTGGGCCATCCCCTTCAAGACCGGCTGCAGGTCCGAATACGTGGTCATAGACATAGCGCCGCAATAGCAGAAAGCAAAACACTGTTGTTTTGCAGGGGTGTGGCTGAAAAGAAGACATTATCCGGGGCGGCTTTTCTGCCAGAAAGCATTATTCGCTTGGGATAGACAGATCGGATCAAAATATAACGCCATTAAACGGGCGAGGTTGCATTTGTTTCTGTCATAATCGCTTGTTTTGGCTGTTTTAGACAGAAGTCTTTTAGCTTCAAACCCTTTTAATCGATCTTTTTTACCTCAACAGGCCTTATTTGGTGTAATTGTGTAACATTTATGTTAATAATTGCCAGGGCGTGCATTAAAACCCTGTTCCCCGCTGGAGCTGCGTCTGAAAAAAAACTGGTAGCTGTATCAAAATGCAGCAAAAACTTCTGTCTGGAATGCGTTCATATGCGAAAACAGACAGAAATCTTGTACAGTGCCCATATAATCAAGCGCTCACAAGCCGAAACTCATATGCTGCGGGGCGATATGCTGTGCACAGAACAGGTACAGGCACTGTCCTGCATCGGATCTTGCAGCAAGTGCATAGAATAAAAGCCTATTGTTTTATTATCCGCCTGCGGGTAAAATAGAGCTATGGAACTTTACTCGAGGGACGAAATTTCAGAACAGAAAGTATTAAGAAAACGCGCTAAAACTGCCGCTATAGCCGTCTCGGCTGCCGCTGCTGTGCTGTGCGTTATTCTTTTGATATTGGTAAAACCGCTGAATGAGACCCTTTTCCGCGTTATCGCAAGCGTTGCGGCGGGCATAGCCGGGTGCGTGGACATCTACGTGGCAAGCTTTATTATGCCTTACATGAGGCCCAAGCCAAAGCAGAGGAGCGCCGGCGGCAAGGTACTGCACGTGCTTGGAAACATGCTGCGCCAGCTGCACATGTACGTCATCTGGGTGCTGCTGTCTGCGGTCCTGGTGTCTTTCCTGTTCAACCTGGCCACGGACACCGTTCCGGCTAAAAAGGTCACGATCTGGGTGGACACCGCGTCTGTAAAGGAAGCCGAGCTTGAGACCGTCCTGAACGAAGATCTTCCCGAGGGCATAAAGATGACCAAGGTCCACACCTTCGAGTACTCCACCTTCGGCATGGCCAACGTGGGCGCGGACGATATCTACATAGTAAGGGAGTCGGACGTTCCGACGTTTATAGAGGGATTTGCACCGGTCTTAGCTATGCTGGAGCCGCGTGATATATTCGAATACTACGTAAAGGACGGGACCGCTTACGGCGTAAAGGTCTACAGCGCCGGGTCCGGCAAGGGCTGCGCGCAGGGCTATATAGACTACAGCGCGGCGCAGGGCGCAGAAGGCGCCCTTTACGAGGACTGCTACCTGTTCTTCGGCAAGGACTGCCTGCACCCCGGCAAAGACGGCGCCGCAGCCCACATCGCCGAAAAACTGTTGAAATTGCAATGACGTGGTTCGGCACTTTGGGGACGGTTCTCTGGTGCCAAAAAATTATCATAGGGGACGGTTCTCTATGCT
>JAZQIH010000017.1:0-6909 GCA_045541015.1 Anaerovoracaceae bacterium
TGTTCGGCCGTGTAGGCGGCGGCATCTACACCAAGGCTGCAGACGTAGGCGCAGACCTTGTAGGTAAGGTAGAAGCAGGCATCCCCGAAGACGACCCCAGAAACCCGGCAGTTATCGCAGATAACGTTGGCGACAACGTAGGCGATATCGCAGGCATGGGTTCCGACCTCTTCGAATCCTATGTAGGATCCATAATCTCCGCTATTACACTGGCACTTGGCACAAGCTTTGTTGCTGCAGGCTACGATCAGGTACTCGGAGCTATCTTCCCGCTGATCATCTCCGCAGTAGGCATCATTGCTTCCATAGTCGGTATACTCTCCGTTAACTGCAAGGAAGGTTCCAACCCGGCTCACGCTCTGGACATGGGAACCTACGTAGCTGCAATACTTGCTGCTATCGTTTCCGTAGTACTTTCCAACGCATTCTTCGGAACACTCAACTTTGCATGGTCCGTGATCTCCGGCCTTGTTGTCGGTACTGCAATCGGTAAGATCACAGAGGTCTACACCTCCGCTGATTACAAGTCTGTAAAGAAGATCGCAGAGCAGTCCCAGACCGGTCCTGCAACCACCATCATCTCCGGACTTTCCGTAGGTATGATGTCCACCGTATTCCCAATACTCATCATCGCAGTAGGCATCATCGTTGCTTACAAGTTCGGCGGAGTATACGGAATCGCACTTTCCGCAGTAGGAATGCTCTCCACCGCAGGCATGACAATTGCTGTAGACGCTTACGGTCCTGTTTCCGATAACGCAGGCGGCATCGCAGAGATGTCCGAGCTCCCGGAGCGCGTTCGCAACATCACAGATACACTGGACTCCGTAGGAAACACCACCGCTGCTATAGGCAAGGGCTTTGCAATCGGTTCTGCTGCTCTTACAGCTCTGGCTCTGTTCGTATCCTACGCAGAAGTTACCAAGCTTGCTGACATAGACCTTCTGAGCCCCACAGTTATCGCAGGTACATTCATCGGAGCTATGCTCCCGTTCATGTTCTCTGCTTTCACCATGAGCTCCGTTGGTAAGGCTGCTAACCAGATGATCGAAGAAGTACGCCGTCAGTTCAGAGAGGACAAGGGCATCATGGCCGGAACCTCCAAGCCTGACTACGCACGCTGCGTAGACATCTCCACAAAGGCAGCTCTTCACGAGATGATCGCTCCTGCTGTTATGGCAGTAGTTGCTCCTCTGCTCGTTGGCTTCGTTATGGGCAAGAATGCTCTTGGCGGAATGCTGGCTGGCGCACTGCTCTCCGGCGTGCTCCTTGCTATCATGATGTCCAACGCAGGCGGCGCATGGGATAACGCTAAGAAGTACGTAGAAGGCGGCGCCTTCGGCGGCAAGGGTTCTGAGACCCACCACGCTGCAGTTGTAGGCGATACCGTAGGCGATCCGTTCAAGGATACCTCCGGCCCGTCCCTCAACATACTCATCAAGCTGATGACCATCGTAGCAGTAGTATTCGCCCCGCTCTTCGGCAACGGCCTCCTCTAGCATAGGGGACGGTTCTCTATGCTGAAATTCGCATAGGGGACGGTCTTTAATAAAACTACAACAAGCGGATATGTATAACAGCATATCCGCTTTTATTTGCCGCAGAAATGTGGTAGCATTAAACTGATAACAGGGCAGCAAAGGCCCGATCTTGGAGGTCATCAATGAACAAACAGAAGAAAAGCGGAGGCTGGATACTGCTGATACTTGGCATAGTGTTCTTCCTCTTTGCATCGGTATTCACCATTTCCGAGTCCGAGATGATATTCGGCAAGAAGGTGTCCAACATCAACAAGTTCCTGGAGCAGGGCACCCTGGCGGAGAACCTGGACTCTTACATAGAGATAGACGTGGACGCAGTCCTGGACAATTTTGCCGAAAGGACCCACAAGACCTACGGCATAACCACAGGCAAGGATCAGTACTACCTTATCTGGCTGGACGATGATTCCATGATAGCCCTTACCGCCAACGGCAAGAAGGCCATAGCGGAGCTGGAACGCGTCTACGATGAGACCTGGGACTACCTGGACGAAAAGGCCGCCTATCTTACGGAAAACCCGGTGCACCTTAAGGGCAAACTGGTAAGCATGGGGGACGATGTTAAGAAGTTCTATCAGGAGAGCCTGGACTACCTGGAGGTAAGCTCCGCAGACCGCGATATCTACTACTACGTTATAGACTGCAACGATTCCCAGCTGCTGCTCATAGGGGTGGCCGTGGTTCTGTTCGGACTTTCCGCTCTGCTGCTGGTGCTCTTTGCAACAACAAGAAGGTCCCTCAGGAACGTAGCTGCAGAAGGCTCTGCCATGCAGGACGGCGGCATAGAGGCCAAATACAGCGGCAGCGAGCCTCTGTTCGGACCTGCAAATGAGGGCGCCAAAATGAGCCATCCTGCGGACCGCCTGGCAGAGCTCTACGAAGACCCGGATAAAAAATAGCCCCGAAAAGCTTCAAATAATAACGAATAACGGCAAATAACAAAACAGCGTGCTACCACAACAGGCACGCTGTTTTTAAGTGCTTCTGTGAAAGTTGTACCAGGGGGAATAAAGTACGTCTGAAGTCACTTTTCATGTACATTATAGCACGATTGGTAAATTTTGCAAGCCATATTTTACCAAAAATGTAAATAAGTTTTTCAACACGAAAGCGGCTTCAGCGCCTATCCTCAGCGGTCTATGTAATATGCGTAGTACTCCTCGTAGGTGAGCCCGCTGCCCATAACAGCTGTAGCAACGCTCTCCCCAACGTAGCGGTAGTGCCAGGGCTCGTAGAGGTAGCCGGTAATGTACTCCTTGCCCTGCGGGTAGCGCAGTATGAATCCGAACCTGTGGCAGTTTGCAATAAGCCACGCGTATTCGGCAGTGTTCTCAAAGTGGGCGGAGCTTGCAGCCACGTTGATGTCCACGGCAAGCCCAGTCTGGTGCTCCGAATGCCCCGGGCGCGCGGAGAAGCGCTCCGCCGCAGAGAATCCGTTGCGTGCAACGTAGCCGTTATACAGAGCATCCTGCGTTGCGTAGGATCTGAACGGCGAAACGCTGCGAAGGCTTATACCGTCCTGGTAAGCCGCGTCCACCATGGCACGGAACGCCCAGGCCGCAGTAGGCTCCAGCTGTCCGCTGCCGTACGGCCCGCCCAGAGTCTCCAGGGCAGGGGTGTATCCGGAGCTAAGGGCGTAGTACTTGTTGACCAGTATAAGGTGCCCCTTGCTCATGTCCGTGCTCTGCACGCCGGTGTAGAAGGGCCTGTCTATATTAGAATTTACCGCCTGGACTATGGCGTACCAGGACAGCTGCCTGTGCGTTGCGTTGTAGGCCAGGTAGCGCTCCAGGTTCTTGTCCAGGTAGAACCTCTGAGCCTGAAGCTCCGCTGTCCAGGCATCGCGGTTCTCCGCAATAAGCTGGGCGATCTCTTCATCGCTCTTCTGCTCCGCAGCATGTGCGGCTGCAGCAGCGGCTGCTTGCTGGGCGGCCTGCCTTTCAGCTTCCTCGCGGGCTCTGCGCTCTTCCTCTTCTCTGGCCTTGCGCTCTGCTTCCTCGCGCTCCTCCTTGTGCTTTGCAATAAGGGCGTCCTTTTCCGCCTTGGCTTCCTCTGTCTGAGGCTCCACCTCCAGCTCCGTGTCCGTGCCGGTAAGGGTGCAGCGAATATAGAGCTTGTCCGACGGAAGCGCTCCCGGAACTATGTTTCCGTCCTCGTCCGCAGGGAAGAAGGCGCCGCGGGTAGCCCCGCTGATAAACGCGTAGCGCCAGTAGCTGACCTTTTCTCCCTCGGTAAGGCGCACAGCTCCGCTCTCCAAAAGCTCCGCCGAGGCCTGAGCCTGCTCCGCACCTTCCTGAGGCGCCTGCAGAGCAGCAGCGTTTGGCAGCACCTCGTAGTTTACATCCGCATCGGATGCGTAGATATCCTTAGGCTCCGGGGTCCCGGGCACTTTTTCAAAGTCCAGCGGCAGGTATTTTTCCGCGCAGGCGGCCTGCTTTAAAGCATCCAGGCCAGGAATATCCTCCAGGGAAGACACCTCTCCAAGCGATGCATACCCGGTCTCGCTCCCCTGGGGGAACACCAGATCCCGCCTTGGCGAATACGCGTAGCTGTCCTTGCGCAGGTCCGTGTAGAGCTCTATCTTTCCGGACTTCCCCACAAAACCGTAGACAGGGTAGCTTGAGTCTCCTTCGCTTGCAGTCCCAAGTAGCGCAAAGAGCTCCGGCGTACCGTCCTCTGCGGCATCCGGGCGGGGCACAAGAACGTATTCATCGTAAAACTGAGCATCCACCGGCAGCCCGATATAATAATCGTTTATATACTCTGTTCCAAAGTACAATCCGGCGGATAAAGCTGCCATAAGCAGCGCGCAGATAAGTTGCTTTTTCATAGCGGTCAGTCTCCATTTACCAAGTAATTATAGCATATGCGGCACCCTGTATAAACACTTGCAAAAAATCTCGGATAAATTTTATTTTTCCTGTCGGGTTCCGCCCCGCTGAAGTGTATTAAGAGTAGAAGGGGTTTAAAGATATGGTATAATCAGAGGTGAGGAGAATGTCACGTTTTGCTGCCGCTGTTTATCCTTACAATCGAAGACCCGCAGAAAAAAGAAGTATTTGCCGAACTGTACGAACGCTTTGAAGCGTTTATGTACCAGGTAGCCTTCTCTGTCCTGCATAACAGCTCTGATGCCGAGGATGCAGTGCATCAGGTCTTTTTAAAGTTACTCAAAAACAATGTAATCCTGGATCCTTCGGACGGCAGGGTAAAGGCCTACCTTGGGATGGCGGCAAAAAATGCAGCGCTGAACATGCTCAGGCATTCGGAATCCGAGGTCCCGCTGGACGGGCAGCCTGTCGAATACGCTTTGTCTGATGCCGCAGGCTTTGAGCCGGGACCGGAGGCTCATGATGAAGACCGCGACATCCAGGCTGCAATCTTAAGGCTCCCGGCCGAGTACAAAGAGGCCGTGCTGCTCCACTATTACTACGGGTACAAGGCCAGAGAGATAGCAAAGATAGCGGGTATTTCCGCCGCCGCAGCGCAAAAGCGCCTGGAAAGAGCAAGGCAGATGCTTAAAGAACAGCTGAAAGAGGAAGAATCATGACCGGATCAAATTGCTTCGAACAGGATCTGAAAAGGGCCGTTTTGGCGTACGGAGATGCCTGGTGCGCAGCCGCGCCCGTGTTCGACAAAGATCACGAATTCAGCGAAAGATACAGGGCGCAAAAGCAGGCAATACTGGCAAGGGCTGCCAGACGCAAAAAGACCCGCAGCATTGTGCAGGGCTTTGCAGCTTCGTTTGCAGTGCTGCTGCTTTCTTTCGGTATGGTGATGGCTTTCAGCCAGGACGCGCGGGCTACATTTATCAACTGGACTCTGAATATATATAACGGCATAGCGGACTTTCAGTTCTACGGTGCGGAGGATGATCGCGCTTATATCATCTGCGAACCCGGCAGCCTGCCCGAAGGCTTTGAGAGAACAAGCGAATACCACAAGGGCTATTACGCCAGAAAGGTCTACGAAGACCAGGCTTCCGGAGCGTATATACGTTTTGAATACAGAAGGCCCACGGACCGCCAGATACAGCGCATCAAGGAGAGGGCCGAGTCTGCCGAGCTTTTGCTTAAGGACGGCATAATAGAAAAATACTATCGGCGAAGCGGTTCCGCGTCCGATCTTTTCTGGTACGATCCCCAGCGAGAACTTGTGTTCTACGTGGAAAGCAACCTGGACAAGGCAGCTCTTGCAGAATGCTTTAAGGGGATCAGCTTCCGCCTGCCGCTGTACGAGCCGACCTGGCTGCCGGATCGGTTTGAAACTGTCGAGTTTAGTTTGGAATCCCTGTCTTGTCATATTACATACGTCGATGATCATGGTAATGGAATTGTGTATAGTTATTATGAAAAGCAAAATACGCAAAATATAGTTTTCGATTATTTTGGAGAAGATATTGAAGTTAAATCAGGCAATATCGGAGGCTATTACAGTTATTACAGTCCATTCCCGGATGAGCAAACCGGTGGTGACCTGCTTATTATAGATGACGAACGCAACCTGGTGTATGTAATTGAGGCAACGATCAGTTTTGAAGAATTGGCCAAGGTGGTCGAGAATATACAGTGCACCGAAACTGATTGGTAAAAAATTATAAGAATACTTTAGATACACGGCATTTTTTCAATAATTATCCAAGCTATAACAGTGTAGAGTATTTAGGGATCGCTCTTTGGTGATGCATTTGTTATAGTTTTATAGGGGAAGGGGATCAGTTGATGTGAAAAAGCTACTCATTTTGTTATTGGCATTTAGCATGGCTGTGTTGCTGAATGCCTGCGCTGCGCAAAACCGGGCGGAAGGTCCGGAAACTAAGGAGACGCCAGCGGTTGCGCGGTATTATCGTACTATTTTTTGTGAGGATTATGGTCTCGAGACACCTGCCTGTTTGGTCAGTAGTGCTGAAGAACTTAAATCATATTACGAGGCAAACGAGAAGAGTTTCCATATTAATGGATCTTACTGCCTTGAACTTAATACGCTGCAGTTGCAGTATACTGACGACTGGTTTACTAAGCATCAACTTGTGATCATGCCTGTGCACGATGGGGCGATCATTGGATCCGTACAACTGGGCAATGACAAGCTTACCTTAAACGATAAGCAATGCAAGATCGATATCATCAAGTATCACGATTCGTGTCTCTCAGAATTAGTGGAAGACAGCTGGCACATTTTTATCGAAACTGAACGGGTATTTGATAATGATACGGTATTTGAAGTAAATAATGTAAACAAATGGGCAACTGATCCGCAGCGCGCTGCACAAAACGTACCATTTAAAGCAAACGTGCTGCATGTGAACCTGCATCACAGCGGCTGGAGATCATCAGGCCTTCCGGATGTATATCTTGTGGACTCGGCC
>JAZQIH010000018.1:0-8224 GCA_045541015.1 Anaerovoracaceae bacterium
GCGATCTTAGAGAGCCAGGGGCGTGTAATGACCTTCAGGACCAGTCTTCCCGGCAAGGTATGATATAAGAACCTTGTAGATAAACTGTCTTTTTCCATATCACTTGATGAATAAAAGCTTAGCTAAAAGCATAAAGACGAATTCCAGAGCGCCTATACCGACCATTATGAGGATGCCGCGCATTCCCGGCTTCGGGATCTTGAACGGAGCTACGAAAAGTATAGCAACTATCAGTATTACCGGGAAGTATATAAGCGTAATGTCCATAGGAAGGACATACTGGAACATCATAATGGACGGGAAGATTATAGCCGCCGCTGTTACCGGCAGGCCTTCGTAGAACTTGCGCTTTCCGCCCTCGGTCTCCATTCGCATCTCTTCTGTAACATTGAAATAAGCAAGCCTTATCATGGCAGCCAGGACGTAAAGGATCATAAGCGCCTTGCATATCCAGTGCACCACCATGCCGGATGTGAAATGATCCGGGTAGAACATAGCATGTACAGTGGGAGAGGTGCGTATCATGGCTGACCCTATGCACATAGGAAGCACGCCGAACGCCACAAGGTCCGAAAGTGAATCTATCTGCACTCCGAAGCGCTTTTCCAGCTCCGTCCTGTCCTTTTTGGTGCGAGCCACCATGCCGTCGAAAGCGTCGAACAGGCCGCAGGCCAGCAGGAAAAAGGTGCCGATGTAAGGATGACCTTTGCCTTCCAGCGATATTATGATACCGCAGCTTGCTGAGATAAGGGACAGATATGTAAGTATAACAGTGTAATCGTATACACCTATAAGTTTGCTTTTACGCATTCTTTTTTCTCCTTGCAAAGAATGCCACAATAATGACTATAAAACACATTATAACACAGGCGTAGAAGGATATCGACCTTGACAACAGTTCCAATCCGGCTGCTTCTGCTTCCGGCATCAGATTTGCAAAACCATCCAGCATCATAAGATCCGTAAAGCCCATGCCGCCGGGAATGGGTACGAAGGTGGAGCCTATGCTTATAAGGCTCTGCGCCCCCAGAAGGCGGGCTCCGTTGTATATGACTTTTGCCGCCGGCAGTATGCCTTTGCCTATGTTAACTCCAATATATACGAACATTGTGACAGATAGCTGACAGAGCCTCTGCAAAATGTTGAAAACAAGAGCTTTTGCTATAGCCGCGCGGTGTCCGCCTATGCTAGAGGCATAGTGCATGTACTGGTTTATCCAGTTCTCCAGCTTTTTGTTCCAGACCATTCGGTCTTTAAGGATGCGGAACCTGCAGCCAATACCGATTATTATCCTTCCGAATGTTTCCACAAAGCTGCGCTTTACGGTAAGGAGGACGAAAAGCACGCCCATAGCTATGAGTATAAACGCACCTATAACTATGATGATCCTGGAAAGCGGCCTGAAGAGCATGTAGATGCTGGGAGCTGCGATCAGAGAAACGACTCCGATGATGAGAATAGCTGCGGTATAAAGCGCCAGGTTGAATACCAGGCTTATAGTGGCGCAGCTGGTGGGGACGTCGTATTTTATCATGAAGAACGCGCTTGCGGGCTGGCCGCCGGTGGCGGAAGGTGTTATTGCGGAAAAGTATATGTCCGCGGCGCTTACGACAAAGCTGTCCCTGACGCTGAGCTTCTGCCCGAAGGACATCACAAGAGTCCTTACAGCCATGCCCTCGAAAAAGACGAAGCCGAGCATGGCCAATACAGCAGCTCCAAGCCACAGAGGATGGGCGCCGCGCAGCAGCTCTTTGAGTACGTCAAAAGAGAAGCCGTCCACAGCCCTGGTTACGGCGAATATCGAAAGCCCCGCTATTACAAAGGACAGCAGAGCCCATATAACCTTGCTTTTGGCATCCTTAGCGGAGCCAAAGGAATCGTTCATTTTTAGCCTTTCTTGTAGCAAACAGGCTTATCTCAGTTACCAGTATACCAGCAGGGATGTCCAGTACGTAGTGCTGTTTTATGAATACTACAGCAAGTATGCAGCCAAGGCACAGGACTATGCTTGCGATCTTGTACGCTTCAGGCACCTTTTTCATCTGCAGAGCGGCTCTCATAGCCATCCAGCTTGCCAGAACATGTATGGAAGGCAGGCAGTTTACCGCTTTGTCGTCGAAAAAGTACATGACTTTTACGATGAAAGAGAAGATGTCGTTAGAAACGACACTTGGTCTTTGCATTACGGTGGGGTATACTATAAATACTGCAAGACAAATAGTCTTAGCAATTATATTGGCATTTGCATAGCGATAGCAGAACTGTTTATTTTCTCTCCCTATAAGCACCCAGCTAACCGCCCAGTGCGCAAAAGCAAGGATGTAGAACAGGGAGAAGAACGGAACGAAGGGGATCTGGTGGTCCAGCGGAGTGTAGATGGTGTGGCACCTGGACAGGTCCACCAGCCAGCCGGTCACAAAGTAGACAAGGCAGTTGTAGACCATTACAGCCGCAACAGGCACCCACGCGTACTTTGGAAGAAGGACTTCAAGACGCGCTAAAAGCCTTTGATCTTTTAGTTCCATTAACAAACCCCTTTCGTTTTACAAATAAATATTTTATCATACAAAACAATTTTAGACAAGACGTGATAAAAAAGAGGCGGAAAAATGCTCGTTAAAATAACAGACGTCAGTTCGGATGGAAAAGGAATAGGGCGCACAGAAGAAGGCAGGGTGGTATTCGTGCCCGGAACGCTTCCGGGAGACACCGCGGAAATAGAGCTTGTGGCCCCGGAAAAAGCCGGCAAAAAGCGCGGTTCTGCGGATGTAAAGCTGCTTGGAATAGTCGATCCATCCGCGGACCGTGTGGATGCTCCCTGCAAATACCAGGCTGAGTGCGGCGGTTGCCCCCTGATGGGGCTGTCCTACGAGGCGCAGCTTGCGATAAAGCAAAAGCATGTGGAGTCCGCACTGGAGCGCATAGGCGGCTTCAAGGCCGGCTCAGACTACGTTTTGAGGGGCATCCTGCACATTGCCAGGGCGGACGAGACCGGAAAGCTGAAGATGCCGCTGCGCTACCGCAATAAAGCGGAGTTTGCCATACAGGGAAACAGGGTCGGCTACCTTAAAAGAGGGTCTCACGATCTTCTTGAAGTGGACGACTGCCTTATACAGGATGAAAAGGTAAAGGATGCCGTTCTTGCAAAACGCGCAGAGCTCAAGCCCACCCAGAAGTATTTCAAGAGGCTTACTGTCCGCACAAACAGGCAAGGTAACGTAATGAATATTACGGAAAACAGCGATGGAACCGCCACCGCGGACTGCCGCATTCTGCACGACGAGATAATAACAGACCTTGGCACGCTCAAAACTGAAGTCAGCCCCTTAAGCTTCTACCAGGTAGACCCTGAATGCTGCAGCCTGCTGTATTCAAGAGCCCAGCAGTACGCTGCGCTCACCGGAGAAGAGCGCCTTCTGGACCTTTACTGCGGCGCAGGCAGCATTGGCCTTTCCATGGCGTCCAGATGCAGCAGAGTGATAGGTGTTGAAAGCGTAAAGTCGGCAGTCATAGATGCCAACCGCAACGCAGTTATAAATGGGATCGTCAATGCAACGTTCATCTGCGGCAAGGCAGAGGATGTTATAGATACAAAGCTGCAGGGCGTAAAGGCGGATGTTGTGGTCGTGGATCCTCCAAGGGCAGGCTGCGCAAAGAGCCTGCTTTCGGCAATTCGGCGCATAGCTCCCGAGCGGCTGGTCTACGTGTCCTGCGATCCTGCAACCCTGGCCAGAGACCTTAAGATCCTCTGCAGCCCGGCTTCTGCGGACGAGCAGGGCCATCCCGAATGCAGTTTCCGGCTCATAGAAGCGACCCCTGTGGACATGTTCCCCGGAACGCTGCATGTGGAGACTGTATGCTGCTTGTACCACCAAAAGAATGACTTCATTTCAGTGCCGTATGAACCGAAAGATGTAGAACATCTGAAAGAATAGAATTTGAGACATGGCGGGGGGATCAAAATGGATAATATCATATGGTTGATAATTATGATTCCTGTCAGCCTGCTGTTTACAGGAATCGGCATCTATGCATGGAAACGCAAAAAACCGATGTGGTTCTGGTCAGGAAGTACGGTAAAAGAATCTGAAATCTCAGATATAGCAGCATATAACAAAGCAAATGGCATCATGTGGATTGGCTTTTCTGTGATGATGTGGGTGAGTACGGTTCTCGGTGCTATAAATAGCAAAATTGGAGGAATAGTTATGATTACAGGCTGTATCATCGGAGTGCCGATTCTTCCGATCGTTTACGGGAAGATTTATCACAAGTATAGAAAATAACATAGGAAGTAGGATTGGATCGCGTTATGATAGATTGTGCGGCTTCCAATATAGCCTCAGATAAAACGATACAAGCTTTAGGCGGGATACTGGAACGTTGTGAAAAAGAATTAAATGCAGTGTATGAGCCTTACATAAGTGCATCTGCCATGGCCATACAGGAGCTGACACTGAAAGATCTTCAACCATCACAATTCTATATTTCAGAGAAAAAGCTTCATGATATGCAGTATTTTACTGCCAGCGGCAACTGCCTGAAGAAAGCGATCCACCTGCCGGTGGAGAAGGCGGATGCGAGATTCAGGAATGAGCATATCAGTCTGAATGATATTATCAGTTCCAACGAATGAGCTGATCGGATAGTTAAGCCTGCAGGCTTGATTATAAATATTTTTTAAGGAGAGTGCTGTTTGAAAAAGTACAACACACCGGAGATTGTCGGCTGACCGGGAGGTTTGCAGACGATCAAAACAAACCTCCCGCTGAAAGGCAATTGCAGTCAACAATTTTCAGGAGGAAAAACAATGAATACAAATGACTATACCATTCGTTTAGAAAAAACCGAAGATCACAGAGAAATCGAGAACCTCGTCAGAGAGTCGTTTTGGAACGTGTACCGTCCGGGATGCAGCGAGCACTATGTGATCCATGTCCTGCGTGATGATCCTGCGTTCATTAGGGAACTTGATCTCGTCATGGAGCAGGATGGCAGACTGATCGGACAGAATATGTTCATGAAGACGATCATCGAAGCAGATGACGGCAGGGTGATCCCCGTCCTGACAATGGGACCGATCAGTATCATACCCGAGCTTAAGCGTAAGGGATATGGGAAGCTGCTGCTTGACCACTCCCTGGAAAAAGCTTCGGAGATGGGTTTCGGAGCGGTACTGTTTGAGGGCAATATCGGTTTCTACGGCAAGTGCGGCTTTACCTATGCCAGTGAGTTTGGTATCCGTTACCATGACCTGCCGGAAGGCGCGGATGACTCCTTCTTCCTCTGCAAGGAACTGATCCCTGGATACCTTGATGGCGTTACAGGTGTATACCGGACGCCGCAGGGGTATTACGTGGATGATTCTGATGTGGAAGAGTTCGACAAAGGATTCCAGCCCAAGGAGAAGCTGAAACTTCCGGGGCAGTTGTTCTAAACGAAGCATTGGCAGAGAGCCGGCACCATCGTGTCGGCTCCCTGACGGATCGCATTTTGGGGAGGTGATCAATAAGTTCCTCTACAGCTGGCTCAGAGAAAGGAGTACGTAAATGGCTTTTGATTTCAAAAAAGAGTATAAAGAGTTTTACATGCCAAAGAATAAACCGTCCATTGTTACGGTACCGTGCATGAATTATATTGCGGTCCGCGGACATGGGGACCCGAACGCGGAAGATGGCGAGTACAAGCAGTCTATAGGGCTGCTCTACGGTATAGCCTTTACGATCAAGATGAGCAAGAAGGGCGATCACCAGATAGAAGGGTACTTCGATTACGTTGTTCCTCCGCTGGAAGGCTTCTGGTGGCAGGAAGGGGTAGCAGGGATAGACTATGCCCACAAAGAGAACTTCGAGTGGATCTCCGTCATCCGCCTGCCCGATTTCGTAATAAAGGCAGACTTTGAATGGGCCATTGAGGAGGCGACTAAGAAGAAAAAGACAGACTTTTCAAAGGTGGAATTTCTGACCTATGACGAGGGACTGTGCGTTCAGTGCATGCACATTGGCTCTTATGATGATGAGCCTTCAACGGTAGCGCTTATGCATGAGTTCATGGTGGAGCAGGGCTATACGCTGGATATTACCGATCAGCGATTCCATCACGAAATATATCTTAGCGACGCCAGAAAGGTGTCGCCACAGAAGCTGAAAACAGTGATCAGGCACCCGATACGGAAGAGATAATTATGTAACCAGGCGAAAATTCCTGGATTTCATCAAGGAGGATCAAATGGGATATTTGAGGATCACGAAAGAGAATATAGACAGCGAGCATATCTGCTGCGCCATGTCAAACAACCAGAGCTTTCAGAAAAAGGAGTGGATGAAAGAGCGCTTTTCGGACGGACTTGTCTTCTACAGAAGCGAGCAGCGCGGTAAATGTTTTATTGAATATATGCCTGCTGATAATGCCTGGAATCCTATCGAGGCAGAAGGATATATGCATATAAACTGCTTATGGGTGTCAGGATCATTAAAAGGGCATGGATTCTCAAACGATCTTCTTGACGAATGCAGAAATGATGCAGCATCCAGAGGGTACAAAGGTCTTACGATCCTGTCTTCAGAAAAAAAGAAAGGCTTTCTGGCTGATCCTAAGTATTTAAGATACAAGGGCTTTGAGGCTGCTGATACATCTGATACAGGTATACAGCTATGGTATCTGCCATTTGAAAAGGGCGGTAAGGTCCCGCATTTCAAAGACTGCGCAAAGCACCCAAAGGTAAGCGGCAGCGGATTTGTAATATACTATTCAGATCAGTGTCCATTCACATATTACTGGGTCCCGAGACTTACGGAGTGCGCCAAAGAGCACGGCATTCCTCTGATGGTGATACATATCGATACAAAAGAAGCGGCTCAGAATGCACCTTCTCCTGTAACGAATTTCTCCATTTTCAGGGATGGCAAGTTTATATCCCACGAGATACAGTCGGAAAAGAAGCTTTTAGCTCTGGCTGGGATAAAAGGCAACTAAACTTAACATAAAACAGGCTAACCTGTTATGTCCGGTTGGTAGAAACCTGGGCAACCAGGCTTTACAATAATCATAAATATCACATTTTTGGAGGTGTTTATGGTCGTTGTGGAAGTAAAAGATCTGATCAAGAAATATCCTTCATTTGAGCTGAAGGATGTTTCTTTTTGTCTTGAGAGCGGAAGGATAACAGGATTCATAGGCAGAAACGGGGCCGGAAAGACTACAACTATCAAGTCCATGCTCAACATGATCCACCCGGACGGCGGAACGGTACGCTATTTCGGGAAGGACCTGGCGGGCAGCGAAGCTGAGATAAAGTCCAGAATTGGCTATTCCACAGGGACTGTAAGCTGGTATCCCAGGAAAAAGATACGGGATATAGTTGATATAGTAAAAAGGTTCTACAGCAGCTGGGATGATGCTGCTTACAGGAAGTATCTGGAGCTGTTTGCCATTGACGAGATGAAAACGCCGCTGGAGCTTTCTGAAGGCATGAAGGTGAAAGTGAACCTGATGCTTGCGCTGGCGCACAGGGCAGAGGTGGTGATACTGGATGAGCCAACCAGCGGCCTTGATCCATTTTCAAGAAACGAGTTGCTGAATATTTTTACCGAGCTTAAAAACAGCGGTGTTACAGTATTTTTCTCCACCCACATCATCAGCGATATAGAAAAATGCGCGGATGATATCGTCTATATTTCAAAGGGGAAGATAGTGGCAGCAATGCCTATAGAAGAGTTTGCCGGCAGGTTTTCGAAGGCGCAGGAGACCCTCGAAGACACTATGCTCCGCCTGGAAGGGGGTGTTTTGCATGCGTAATGTGCTTCGCAAAGAAATGCGCCTCAGCGCATCGGTGCTTTCGTACTTGTTTATACTGTTCGGCTTTATGTTTCTGTTGCCGGGCTACCCGGTCCTTTGCGGCGCTTTCTTTGTTTGTCTTGGGCTGTTTCAGAGCTTTCAGACGGCAAGGGAGGCTAATGACATAGTTTTCTCGGTACTTCTTCCTGTTGCCAAAAGAGATGTAGTAAAAGGTAAGTATATATTCGTCTGTATTATTGAAGGGTGCGCCTTTGCCCTTATGGCGGCAGCCACTGTACTTCGCATGACTGTCTTCTCCGGGGCTGCTGTATACCGCAGCAACTCTCTTATGAACGCAAACCCGTTTGCTCTTGGCATGGCCTGCGTTATCTTCGGGCTTTTCAACTGCATCTTTGTGGGAAGTCGGAGGCCAAGCGGTCTTAGGAAG
>JAZQIH010000019.1:0-8027 GCA_045541015.1 Anaerovoracaceae bacterium
GCTCTTTAAGGCTCAGGTCCGGATCGGTGGCAATGCCGTAGGCGGCAAGCTCCTCCGGGCTGTAGAGCGTCAGGTGAGCGTCCTTGTTGCCCGCATCCTTGAGCGCCATGATGCCGTCAACGATGTACTTGTGGCGGTAGATGGTGTGGTCCACGTAGGCGGTGGCTATCCAGATCTTGGCGTGGGTCAGCCCCTTAAGAATGTTGAAAGTCTCCGGCGTCATGGAAGGGCAGACCGGAACGCAGGCCGCAAACAGCCCGGCTCCGACGCTCATGGCGCGTATGGTGCCGGCGCCGCCCATGGACATGCCTGTAACGTAGACCCTGCGCGGATCCACCTTGCCCTCGGCTATCCACTTGCGGATGAGGTCGCAGATCTGACCCAGGTACTCCCTGTACCAGCCGAACTTGCCGGTCTGGTCCGAATGCGCAAAGTCCGCGTTCATAAAGCTCGGCAGGAAGGTGCTCATGTCGCGCTCGGGGGCCTGAGGCGCCAGGACGTAGAAATCCGGATATTTCTGGGCGAACTGGCTGCAGCCGTAGTCCGCCGCTATGTGCGTTATGTTGTCTGTGCCGCCGTTGCCGCCGCCGTGCAGGAAGAGTATCAGCGGCCTGGTGCCGAGCGCCTGCGGGCGATAGAGCCTGTAGAGCACGCCGTCCTCGAAGTGCTTTTCGAAGATGTCCAGGCCTTCGCAGATCTCTTCGGCAGCGTCCTTGCGGGTGAAGCTGGTGCTGCCTACGGTGAGGGTCCAGTGCCCGCGGTAGTTGAAATCCTCGGTCTCGATCGTGAGGGCGCCGTCCTCGTCTGTGACAGTCTTGATGGCCACGCTGCTGGGCTCTTTGTCTCGCGGCGCGAGAGTCAGCGTGATGCCTTCGAATTCCTCAGGTGAGGGTTCCAGCTTAAAACCCCGGCCGGTCCATCCGGCATCGGGTATATACGAATAAGTCGTTAGTTTCATATTTCACCTCTGCAGAACCGTCCCTCGTTGCTGTCTTACTCTGTGATCGCCCAGGCGCGGACGGGGAGGCCTACTGCGCCTTCAATGCGCGGCCATGCCACGAATATCAGGGCGCCGGCGGGTGCTACCTTGTCCAGGTTCTTGAGGACTTCTACCTGCAGCTTCTTGTTTGCGAGGACATACCTTTCGCAGGCCAGGTCTCCGGCCTTGGCAGCTTCCTTGGAAGCGTCGGTGTCCAGGGTCTCGTGGCCGTTAGCTGCGGCATTCCTTACCTCGTAGATGTACTTGAGCGCCTCTAAAGACCAGCCCGGGAAGTTCTCGGAGCCGTCCTCGGCTATGCCGGAGAGGGCGTTCATGTCCGGCCAGTTCTTGTACCAGTCAGTGCGCAGCGCAACGAAAGCGCCGTCGGGGATGGGGCCGTACTTGGCCTCGTAGTCCATGATGTCCTGAGCGGTTACGGCGTAGGTCGGATCCTCGGCCACCTTGGCGGTGATGTCGATAACGCAGAGCGGGAAGACTGCGTCCTTAACTCCGTAGACTTCGGAGAGCTCCGCGCCCTTTATGAAGTGGCCCGGGAAATCGATGTGAGTTCCGAACTGTCCGGGGAACTTGAAGGTCTGGATGCGGCATTCGAGCATGGGGTTGCCCCAGTCGAACACTGTCTTTCCGAGCTCTACGCTGCCCTCGGGGATGCCGGCCCAGTACGGGCTGTCGTTGTTGAGGGAGTGGGAGAGCTCCACCCATTTGAGTTTTTTAGCGTCTTCGAGCGCGTTCCAAAGATAGTACATATTTGCCTCCTTTATAGAGATGCGTTCTGTTTGGTTTACCCTTTGATTTTAGCCTATAATCCGCCCGCGGTCAATAAAGTAAATTTGTGCGAACCAGAGGGCCGTCCTAAGTTTATGCATCGAAAGAACCGTCCCCATGATGCATGTGCAAAAAGAACCGTCCCGTTTGCGCGTAATTTGTGGTAATATTTAAGTAATATTTACGGAAGGTGCATTTTTAGTCGATGTACGAGGCTATTCGCGAGAGCATTGATAAGATAGACAAGCTAATAGAGGATTATCTGGCTGCGGCTAAGGCTGCGGAGGAGGAGAAGCAGGCTTTCGTGCAGCGGCTGGCAGAGGCCTCGGATCCATCTGCTGTTCAGCCTGTTGCGGATCCGGCGCTGGAGAAGGTGCTGGCGGAGCGGATAGCGGCTATCAGGCAGTCGGTGCGCAACAAGACAGTGCTGGCTATCACCGGGCGGACGGACCTGCCAAAGCGCAAGATAGTGCGCCAGGTGGAAGCCACGGAGGAGTTTGCGCAGCTCTACGAGATGAAGCTGGCGGCGTCCGGTGAGTACCAGGCGGCGTTGGCCGTAAGAGTGCCGTCGCAGCTGGGCGCGGCGGACAGGGCTCGCTACGACAAGCTGGTGGCCGGAGCCTTCGATTCCGAGAACGCTCAGAAGCGCAACCACCTGCGCAACCAGATAAAAAAAGAGACCAAAGAGCTTATAGAGCTCATAGACATAAAAGGGGAGACTGCCAAGGATCGCGGCAAGATAATGGCCGCCATGGAGGACGACATAGCGGAGTATTTCCGCACCACGGACACCCGCTACTACGCCTACGCGCCCATCAACATCCACACCTTCGATTCCTACGTGGGCAGCTTTGTGAGCCGAAGCCTGGACTCCATGCACTTCTACAAAGGCAAGTCCATAGTCTTCGGCAAGGAAAAAGCTAGCGATTATGTGCTGAAAGTGGTGCTGGACGCCATGCATCCGCAGCTTAGAGAGGGCGTGGACTTCCTGGCCGAAATAGACAGGCGCGTGGGAAGCTCCTACGCGGGGCGCATACGCCAGGCTCTGGAAGGCAAGAGCAGCGTTGGCAATTCGGAGCTTGCGGACGTGTGCAGCAAGTTCACCAGAGAGCGCATAATGCGCCTTCTTTCCGAGAACCCCACCTACAAAGACATTTACGAATACCACAGGGCAAGGCTGGAGAAGGAAGCCAGGGTCAAGAACGGGCTGCTTGACGCCATCCCGGGCAGCTACCCGGAGCTATTTCCGCTGGCAAGAGCCATGTTCCGCCACTTTGTGCTGCACATAGGACCCACCAACAGCGGCAAGAGCTACCAGGCCATAGAAGCCCTGAAAAAGGCCAAAAGCGGCATCTACCTTGCGCCGCTGCGCCTTTTAGCTTACGAAAAGTACGAGGAGCTGAACGAGGCCGGCTGCTGGTGCACCCTTAAAACAGGGGAAGAGGAGATAACGGTGCCGCGGGCGTCTCTGCAGTCCTCCACCATAGAAATGCTGGACTTCCTGAAGGTCTACGACGTTGCCGTAATAGACGAGGCCCAGATGATAGCGGACCCCCAGCGCGGAAGCTCATGGACCATGGCGCTGCTTGGCGTGCAGGCAAGGACAGTGCACGTGTGCCTGGCCCCGGAGGCGGAAGAGGCCGTCAAAGCCATAATAGAAGCCTGCGATGACACCTGGGAAGTGGAGCGCCACAAGCGCTTTGTGCCCCTGCACTACGAGGAGGACACCCCGGTGGTGTTCCCAAAGTATGTGGAGCGCGGCACCGCATTCATAGTCTTTTCCAGGCGCGACGTCCACGCTGTTGCCGGCGAACTTCAGCGCAACGGCTACCGCTGCAGCGTCATCTACGGCGCGCTGCCTTACGATGTGCGCCGCAACGAGGTCAAGCGCTACATGGCAGGGGAAACAGACGTAGTCGTGGCCACGGACGCCATAGGCATGGGCCTCAACCTGCCAATAAAGCGCATAGTCTTCCTTAAAACATCCAAGTTCGACGGCGCGCAGCTAAGAGACCTTACCTATTCGGAGGTAAAGCAGATCTCCGGCAGGGCAGGCCGCTACGGCATGTTCGACGAAGGTCTGGTCTGCACCGTGGACGACGAACGCCTGGTCAAAAAAGCGCTGAACTACCGCCTGCCGCAGATCAAGGAGGCCAGGATAGGCTTCCCGTACTCCCTGATAGGAATAGAGGGCAGCGTGTCCCAGCTTATGCGCAAGTGGTGCGAAATAGAGGCCAAGCCTGGCTTTGAGGTTGCGGACCTTTCCCGCGAGATAGGCCTTGCGGAGGAGCTGGAGCGCGAGACCGACGACAAGACCCTGGTCTACCGCTTTGTAATGTTTCCCTTCGACGACAACAACAAGGCCCTTAAGGATGTGTGGTACAAGCTCTTCCGCACCGAAAAGAAGCACAAGGAGCGCACCTTTATGAGCCTGCTGCCGCCAGATCCAAGCGACGCCAGTTCCCTGGAGGACCTGGAGCTCGCCTTTAAGCTCTGCGACCTCCTGTACCACTACGCGGACGCCTTCGTGGGCAAGGACACAGGGGAGCTGGCCACCATAGCCCGCAAGAAAAACAAGATCTCCGCTGTCATAATGGAGAAGCTCTCCAAGGAAAAACTGCGCATGCGAAGCTGCAGGATATGCGGAAGGCCGCTGCCTTTCACCCACAAACTGGACATCTGCAACAGGTGCCGGGACAGGGAACGCGAATGATCTGCAAATTGTACTAAAAAACCGGCTCATATATGGTATAATCAATTAAAAGCAACAAGGAGCGCCCCATGAGCCAGGACTTCGAAAGATTCGATATGAAAAAACCACCTGTAAGGACCAGGTGGTTTTTGCGCCCTTTAACGTTTCTTTTAAGCTGGCCGGACACCGTAAAACACGGCAGCATCATTAAGAAGACCCGCATGGAAGGTGTTGAGCCGCCTTTCCTGATGCTCTGCAACCACAACGCTTTCCTGGATTTTAAGGTGGCTACCAAGGCTATCTTTCCGTGGAGGGCAAACTACGTGGTTGCTATAGATGGGTTTATAGGCCGCGAGTGGCTGCTGAGGCAGGTGGGCTGCGTTTGCAAGCGCAAGTTCACGAGCGATACGATCCTGGTGCGCCAGCTGAAAAGGGTAATAGAAAACGGCGATGTTGCCATGGTCTACCCGGAGGCGCGGTACTCCCTTTGCGGAACCTCGGCGGTGCTGCCGGAATCTTTGGGAAAGCTGTGCAAGCTGCTGAAGGTGCCTGTTGTAACGCTTATATGCCACGGCCACCATATAAACTCTCCGTTCTGGAACCTGCACGACCGCGGAGTAAAGCCCGTGGAAGCAGAGCTTAAGCAGCTGTTCACGCCGCAGGACCTGGCGGAGCTGGACGCCGGGGAGATAAACCGCCGCCTGGTGGAAGCCTTCCAGTACGACGAATACGCCTGGCAGAAAGAAAAGGGGATAAGGGTAACTTACGAAGGCCGCGCGGAGGGGCTGCACAAGGTGCTCTACCAGTGCCCGGCCTGCGGAAAAGAGTTCGAGATGGACTCCAAAGGCACCAAGCTTTTCTGCAGGAGCTGCGGCAAAAGCTGGACCATGTCGGAGCTCGGGGAGCTGTCCGCGGACAGCGGGGAGACTGAATTCTCCCATATCCCGGACTGGTACGAGTGGGAGAGGGCCAACGTCCGCAAGGAAGTGGAGGGCGGTACCTACTCCAGCGGAGAGCTTCCTGTCCTGGTGCGCAGCCTGCCTAACGCCAAAAAGTTCATAGAACTTGGCGAGGGCACCATGGTCCACGACATGAACGGCTTTACGGTGCGCGGCACAGACAAGGACGGGGATCCTTTCGAGATGATAAAACCTGTTCCGAGCCTTTATTCCTGCCACATAGAGTACGAATACCTTGGAAAATTCGGGGACTGCGTGGACCTCAACACCCTGCAGGACACCTGGTACATATATCCTCACGACTGCAAGTTTGCGGTAACAAAGATGGCGCTGGCCACGGAAGAGCTCTATTTCGCTCACAGGAGAAAACAATGGGTAAAAGATCGATAAAAGAAAACAAGAATATCTATCAGCTTTCCAGGGAGGCTCAGGGGCTCACCAGAGATGCCGCCGGAGAAAAGCTGGTCTACATAAGCGCAGACAGGATAGAAAAGATAGAAAGCGGCAAGAGCCTGCCTCATCCGGACGAGGTCCTTGCAATGCAGCAGGGCTACGACGCGCCGCACCTCTGCAACTGGTACTGCACTCACGAGTGCCCCATAGGCAGAAAATACACCCCGCAGGCGGAGCTTAAGGAGCTGCCGCAGGTTACTATAGACCTTATAGCGTCCCTCAACTCCCTGCAGGAGGACAAGGACAAGCTGATAGGCATAGCCGTAAACGGCAGGGTGGACGATTTTGAGCGCAAGGATTTCGATGCCATACTGGAAAAGCTCAATTCCATAGACCGCTCCATACAGGGCATGAAAATATGGCTGGACCACGCTTCCCGCGCCGGAAAGCTTGACGAGCCTGTAAAAGAAGCGTTATAATAATATAATATTTAGAGACTGGTAACTTCAAAGGGGATGCAATGAACAAACAGTGGAAAGACATGAAGGAGAAATGGGGGGCGTTAGTATTCGGCGCCTGCCTTGTTGTCCTTTTTTACATATTGCTTTCAAATATAGGCACCGTCTGGGGCGGCGTAAAAGCAGTGCTGAAGGTGTTTGTTCCTATCTATGTGGGCCTTGGCATTGCGTACGTTCTTAACCCGTTCGTAAAGATAAACGATACCTACCTTTTCAGAAAGATAAAGAACAGGAACCTTTCCTGGTATCTGTCCGTGGCGCTGGCAATAGTGGTCATGCTTCTGCTGATCGCTCTGCTGCTCTACAGCCTCATCCCGCAGATCGTGGGAAGCATCATAAACTTCGTTGACAACTTGGAGGGCTACCTTGCATCCCTCAAGGAATTCGTAAACAACCTGAACCTGCCGGAAGGGGAGCTGCTGGACACCATCAACGACCTGATCAACAACGAAGGAAAACTGATAAGCCGTGCCCTGGAGCTGCTCATAGGCAACATCGGGGACATCGGCAAGAGGGCATCTACCATTACCTCTGATACCATCAGCGTGGGCATCGGATTCATCCTCTCCATCTACTTCCTCTGCGACAAGTTCAAGATACTTGAGTGGTTCAAGAAGATAATGAGCCTGCTGGTGCGCGACGATCACCTTCAGGATCTGGTAAACATAGGCACAAAGTTCAACGTTATATTTGCTAAGTACATTGGCTGTGAGCTGCTGGATGCGCTGATCATAGGCGTTGTGAACTACGTGTTCATGCTGATAACAGGCATGCCGTACGCTATGCTGGTATCCGTGGTCGTAGGCGTTACCAACCTGGTGCCGACCTTCGGTCCTATCGTGGGCGCTGTGATAGGCGGATTCATCCTCCTGCTGGCCAACCCGGTGAAGGCGCTTTGGTTCCTGATATTCACCATACTGCTGCAGGCTGTGGACGGCTACTGGATAAAGCCCAGGCTGTTCGGAGATGTGCTGAACGTTCCCGGAGTTCTGATCATTATATCCATTATTCTGTTCGGAAAGATCTTCGGTATCGTGGGCATCTTCCTGTCCATTCCTATTGCGGCTATACTGGTGTATATTCTGCAGAACTTTATCATTCCTAAGCTGGAGGCCAGGAAGGCAACCATGAAGAAGACCAAGTCTTCGGTGCTGGATGAGACAGAGAGCGAATTCAAGATATATAAGTAGGGCTTTGCGTGGCGCTGTGGCGCCCTGAGAGCCTTTCTGAGAGCATTTTAAAGCCCGGACGATAAATTACCTGTCCGGGCTGTTTTATTGCCTGAAATCGGCTATTTCTGGGCGGCGACCAGGTCTGCCATGCTGTAGAGGCCGGGGCCCTGGCAGATCAGGAATTCTGCGGCGGAAATGGCTCCTTCCGCAAAGAGGCTGCGGCTCTGGGCCCTGTGTGTGATGGTCAGGACCTGGGAACCGGTGGCGATGTGGACCTCGTGGGTGCCCACCTCGTTGCCCAGCCTTAAAGAAGAGATCCCTATGTCCTGCGGCTGCCTTTTTCCGTAGCCGCTTCTGCCGCAGACTATGTTGGCATCCGGGCGGACGGTCTTTATAGCCTCGGCGAGCATCAGTGCGGTGCCGCTGGGGGCGTCCACCTTCCTGTTGTGGTGGGCTTCAACTATCTCTATGTCCGCGTCCGGGAAGAGGGCGGCAGCCTGCCTGGTGAGGTCCGCCATGGCCGCAACG
>JAZQIH010000020.1:0-15407 GCA_045541015.1 Anaerovoracaceae bacterium
GGGACGGGTCTTTCGATGCCTGATCGGCATCGAAAGAACCGTCCCCCTGATGCATGTTTTTGTATTTACTTATTTACGATAGAGATCGCGTCGCCCTTGTTGATCACGAGCTCGCCGTCGTTGTTGCGGAGTTCTTCCCAATAGCCGTCGCAGGGCTTATCCAGCTCTACCCCTTCCGCAATAAGCATCTTGCGGATCTCAACACCGGAGAGCTCTCTGGGGAGGACCTTCCTGTCTATAGCAACACTTACTGCAAGACCTGCAGCCTGGCCGGTACCCATAGCCGGTCCTATGATACGCATAGCGCCCTGAGCGTGGAACTCAGCGGAGCAGCAGCGGCCAGCGCAGAGCATGTTGTCTACGCCTTCCGGAACCAGTGTTCTGTACGGGATGTCGCAGTAGTCGCGCGGGTTGGAGCGTGCAGGAATGCCAGCCGGAACACCGAACGGGTGCATCTGAGCATCGCAGTCCTTACCGATGTGCTCTTCTTCCACAACAGCGCTGCCTGCGGGAGCGGGAATGTGCACGTGTCTCATGAATACCCAGTCCGGGCTGGTCGGGTGATGAGAGTCAAACATCTCGGGGAAGCGCGCAATACCGTCATCGAACTTTGTGCCACAAGCCACGTCAGCAGCCTTGAGCATGTATTCACCGAATATCCTGCGGCTGTCGCGCACACCGGGAACGTTACCTATGCCTACAAGCCTCAGGTTCTCGAAGCCGGGAACATTCTCCTTAAGGAACTTGTGGAACTGCTTCATCAGCTGGTGCTGCTCCAGGATCTGCCTTGTAAGGTCCTCGGCATCGGTATTGTGGCAGTAGTAGCTGTGGAAGCTGAAGGTAACGAAGCTTGCGTTGTCCATCGGGGTGTTGGGGATGATAACGCGGAAGAATCCTGTTGCCCTGTTGCACACGTGCCTGCTGATCTCGCCGCGCTTGATGGCCTCTTCCTCAAGAACATAGACCATGGGGAGCGGATCAGCGTCGCCCTCTGCCTTCTTCTTTTCCTTCCAGGCAGCCTCAGCAGCAAGGTACTTGGTCAGGTTAGCGCCTGCCCAGCGTGTACCCTGGGTGGAGGAGATGTTCAGTCCTGCAAAGTCCTGGCCGCCTACTTCGTAAGGAACGCCTGCCAGAGCAGCAAGGTCGCCGTCTCCGGTAGCATCTATGTACATCTTTGCGATGACTCTCATGTAGCCGCCCTTGGTGAAGAACACCAGGTTCTTGATGTTCCTCTCGTCCTTCATGTCAACAGCGATCAGTGTGGAATCGTAGATGACCCTGGCGCCTGCCTCAAAGACCATGTCCTCGAGAACGATCTTGCCGTATTCCGGCTCGAAGGACGGGTTGCGGTAGTAGTTCTTGGTCGGATCTATCTTGCGGAGCTGGCCTATGGCATCAAGCCTTTCGGCAAACTCCAGGCAGATTCCCTCTATGCCGCCTGCTATCTGCGGAACGTAGCCGTTGGTAGCCAGACCGCCGAGAGTAGTTCCCTTATCGAACAGTATAGTATGCTTGCCCTGTCTTGCAGCCTCTATAGCTGCGGAAACGCCGGCAACACCGCCGCCTACTACAGCAACGTCGCAGTAAAGTGTTTTGCAGTAATTGTTGATCTCCATTTTTAAGCTCCTTTATATTAACTAATTATATTTTACAGAAAAACTCCAAATACCGCAAATTGCATCGCTTAGCGATGCTCATTGCGGTTTATATTGGAGCGTATTAGATCTTTTCTACAGATACTCCGTCTTCCTTCTGCTCGTAACCGTAAACATCGTTGAGCACTACGGAGAAGTGGAATATGGGTCTCTTTTCATCCTTGACGCTGATGGTGAACAGCGGGCAGTGATGGATGTCGGGAGGAAGATATACCATGGTGGACTTGGTGATCAGGTGAGCCTCACCGTCTATCCAGAACTCTACCTCGCCGCCCAGATCCAGAGGATCGTCCGGGTTGGTGCCGCAGAATCCGAGGATCTCCGGATACGGGTGGGAGTGTCCCTTGACTACCGGCAGGTTAGGGTTCTGCATAAGAATGTCCTTGTTGGGCTTGGTCCAGAAGCAGGTGTTCATCTGGAATGCTCCGGGAACGCAGCTGCTGTCGATCCACAGCTGTCTTTCACCGAATCTTCTGTATCTTGCGAGAGCTTCCGGGGATCTTCTGCTTTCCGGCGCGCCGCTGAGATCCTGCACGAAGAGATATCCGTACTTTCCTTCTTTATTCATTACATATTCAGGCATTTTTGATCTCCTTATGATCTGTTTTCAAACACTTACGAACTACTGATCTTTATCCGAAGATGTAGGATCCTGCAAGGCATACCAGCCAGTTAGCCAGGATACCCATGAACATTACAGGAACGCCGTGGCTCCAGATGAAGCCGGGCTTCTTAACGTATGCTTCCTGGCCGAGGAGCAGCGGAGCGGGGCCTGCTGCAGCCATGGTAAGGAAGGCGAACATAGCGCCCTGAACAAGGGCCAGGCACATGAATGTACCGTTTACACCAAGGGTCTCGCAGTATGTTACGCAAAACGGAGCTACGATAGCGCCGATGATAACACCTGTTGCCATGTTGGAGAAGAAGTTGGTGATAATTGTTGCAACTGCAGCAACTACGAGCAGGAAGATCGGGAAGCCCATGCCGCTGAATACCGGCTTAAGAGCAGTGCTGATCCAGCCTCTTACACCAAGTTCAGCGTTGGAAAGCATTCCACCGACTACTGTGAATGCTGCTGTGGAGAGAGCAACGCCCCACATGATCTTTGTCATAAGGGTCTCTGCATTGAGGACCGGCTTACCCTTGTAGCGTACAAGAGTCATGAGAGCAAGCACCAGGGCAGCCCATACCCAGAGGGTAAGCTTGTTCATCCAGTCGCCTACAGCGGTCCCTTTGGGAATGATGAGTGTGATGAGTGTATAGAGTATCGCAACCATGGTAAAGACTATGGAGTAGATCTGCGGTACGGTGATCTTGAGGTTCTTCATTCCTTCCATCTTGGTAACGTCGAGCTCCTTGAGCGGCTTAACGTTGCACCTGAAGACAACAAGGGTGAGGAAGAGGAAGCCTATCATGAAGAGGATAGCGGTTGCTGCTGCGCCTATCATGTAGAGTCCGTAACTGGTCTCAACGCCGGCCTCTTTGAGCGCGCCGTTGATTCCGTTGTAGATAGCCGGGGTTATGCCCTTGAACGGCAGGAAGGCCATACCGAGCATGCACATGGTCTGGCAGCCGAGGCGTATCATCATGGAGAAGGAGTCTTCGTGGCTGTAGCCGAGGGTGTCATCTACGTAGTCGAGTATGCTGTAGATCAGAATCAGTCCGGACATTCCCATGAAGGGGCCGCACAGCCAGCCGACGAACAGAAGCATGCAGCAGAACACTACCGGCTTGCCCTGTATCCACTTGCGGGAGAGCAGCCACTTTGCGATGAATTCGCCTGCTCCGGTCTGTACCAGGGAGCTGCAGATGGCGAACATGAAGAGCATCTGAAGAACTGTGGTGTTGCCGAGGGTCTGTCCGATGATGCTGTTTCCGTCGAACAGTCCTGTGTTGACGACTGCAACTATTGCAAGGCAGGATGCCTGGATCAGTCCGAATTCGAATATGATCATCAGTACCAGTCCGGCAAATATGCCTATTGCAGCCATTCCTACCGGTGTAATGCCGCCCCACGCGGGAACGTACTTAAAGCAGAACATCAGCAGTAAGCAAACAACTAACTTAAGGTAGTAATCCCAACCGGTCTTACCTTCTGTTTTCTGAAGCGTAGCCATTTCTTTTTCCTTTCGTTGCGATATGACTTAAAAACGATAGCGATCGATTACGGTATTATTATATTTCACGCAATGCCCCATGTAGAAATGCAACAAAAATGCAAAGTTATAACAAAAATACATACCATATCCGCTTGCAGGTGGTATAATATAGGCGAGTGTTTTAGGACACGAAAGGAGCTTGCTATGAAGATCGAATGGCTTCAGATCATATCGAAGGTAGCGGAATGCGGGTCGCTCACCCAGGCAGCCGAAAAATGCAACACTTCTCAACCTGCTGCGTCCAGGATGATGGTCAGCGCGGAGAACGAGCTTGGAGTCAAGCTGTTTAAGCGCGACGCTCAGGGAAAATCGCTGACGCTCAGCAAGGACGGGGAGGCTATCCTTCCGGATATAAACAACATCCTGGAATCTTACGAAGGCCTGCTGGCTAAGACCAGCAAGAGCCGCAGGACCATACGCCTTGCTGTAAGCAACAATACATTCGGACCATCGGCAAGGACCAAGATCATTTCTGCGTTTTTTAAAGAGGATCCGGAAGCGATACTGAAGATCAGCACAGTCCAGCTGAACGACCTTTTGAATATCCTTCTCTCCGGAGAGGCTGATCTAATAGTCTTTTCCTGGGGCTATCTAAAGGAAGAAGGCCCAGTGGAGCCGTTCAGAGGCCTCCCTGTAAGAGCAGTCCTGCTTGGGGACCTTCCGGAGAACCTTGCCTGCTCCGAAAGCAGTCTGCCTGCGTCTGTAGATGAGGACGGTATAAGCATGGCAGCGCCCAAGGACCTGGAACTGATAGTTTCGTACGATGTCAAGCGGTCCGAGGCCCGCGGAAGCCACCGTTACCTGCTGTTTGAGGCCTGCAGGAGGCTGGGGTTCGAGCCGAAGTTCCGGGTAGTTGAGAACGCCGAGGATATAAGACCGTTGATCACGCTGGACGGGCAGGCAAACTTCCTGTCTTCAGCCCCTCCGGGACTGCGCGAATACCCGGGGCTTACTTATATACCGATCAAAGACTGCCCCTACCCGGTGAGGTACAACGCTATCTACAGGAGCAACAACAGCAATCCGCATGTACAAAAGCTGATAACGACGCTCAAGACATTTTTCTAAGACAACGACACGGTTTCTTCACCGTGTCTTTTTTTATTGTTTACATTGTTGCGCAATAATAGCATCGTAAGTTAATGCTAAGGGCGCTCAGGGCCTTAAAAGCAAGGCCCGGGCGCCGCAGTCGATAAAGGAACAAAGAAATGAAACACAGAAAGAAAACATGGCTGGCCGCGTACTTAGCGGTGCTGATGGCTTTCTCGGTGTACTTTCTGCTAGATACATTCGTTATTACAAGGGTCTACTCCGCAGAAGGGACCGGGATCACAAGCTCTCAGCTTTCGGAGACGGCAAGCTCCTCCGAGGGCTCCGGAAACACATCGTCTACCGGCGATACCGAAAGCAGCAAGGATTCCAGCACTGCATCGTCTACCAACGATGCTTCAAACAGCACGAATGATGCAGACGGCAGCACAGAAACATTGAAATCTGACCAGATAGCATCCGCAGAAGACAGCAGCGGCAGCAAGAAAAACACCGCAACCAACGCCCTAAAGAACGCCACCACCCCGGTGGTCACTGACAGCAGCTACGCGGACGATAACATCAGCATCAGCATCAAAGAGTACCGCGTCAACGACACCACCATCTACGCAGCGGACATCTACGTAAGCTCCGCTGAGTACCTTAAGACCGCCCTGGCGCGCGGCGTCTACGGCAAGAACGTCACAGCAACCACCTCCGATACTGCGGACAGCGTGGATGCCATCCTGGCCATCAACGGAGACTACTACGGCGCTCAGACCAAGGGCTACGTCATCCGCAACGGCGTGCTCTACCGCAGCACTTCGGACGGCGGCGAAGATCTGGTCATTTACAAAGACGGATCGTTTGGTATAATTAATGAAAACGAGGTAACAGCCGAGCAGCTCCTGGCAGCAGGAGCGCAGCAGGTCCTCTCCTTTGGACCGGCGCTTGTGGAGAATGGCCAGATAGCTGTAACCTCCAGCGAGGAAGTCGGCAAGGCCATGGCTAGCAACCCAAGGACAGCCATAGGCATAGTCGAAGAAGGCCACTACCTGTTTGTAGTTGCCGACGGCCGCACGGACGAGAGCGAGGGGCTTTCCCTCTATGAGCTGGCTCAGGTCATGAAACAACTTGGCGCAAAGACAGCATACAACCTGGACGGCGGCGGATCGTCCACGATATACTTTAACGGAGAAGTAATAAACAACCCGACCACCAGCGGTCGCAGCTCAAGCGAAAGGAAGGTGAGCGACATTGTATACATCGGATATTAAACCCAGCCGCAAGGTGCCCCTTAGAATAGCAAGAAACTACTTTATAGTTGCAGTAATTTGCGCAGTGATAGGCCTCGTTTACGAGATCTTCAGCCACGGAGTCTGGTCCGTGTTCATGGTAGGAGCCTTTGCAGTGCCTCTGGCCCTGGGAGTTCTCCCGAACCTGTTCATAGCGCTCTTCAGGATGAAGACCCCCGGCATGGCGGCGGAAAACCTCTACGCATGCGGCGTGGCCACCCTCACCTTGGGCAGCCTGCTTACCGGAGTGCTCCAGATCTACGGCACCACAAACGACCTTATCCAGTATTACTGGCTCGTCGGTATAGGCTTCGCGATCCTTGGCATCATATTCTACCTGGCCCAGCCAAGGCGCACCCAGCCCGCAGCCTGACGGCACTCGGGGACGGTTCTCAGGTGCCAAACTTCATAGTAATCAAAGGGGACGGTTCCCCATGCTATTTTCAGCATAGAGAACCGTCCCCTGTGTTGTTTTGTGAAGTTGGCACCTGAGGACCGTCCCCGAGTGCTATTTCTCTGAGTAGTGGTGGGCTTGTTCGAGCATCATGTCCTTGACCTTCATAAGGCGGGTCTGCGTGCTGCGCTCGTTCTCGTCCAGCTTCATGGTAATGTAGCGTATTCCTTCCCTGGTCTCCGGGATTATGACGTGCTCCAGCGCGTTAACGCGGCGGCGGGTCTTTTCTATCTCGGAAGCCATCAGCTGGCAGGACTTTTCGACCTCGGCAAGCTTGAGCATGTCCGGGAAGACATCGCTCAGAGACTTTACCGCGCCATCCAGCTCAGAGCTGGTAAACGCAAAGCCGTAGGAGTATATGTCGTTGGCATCCGGGGTCCTGGTGGTGTAGTCGAACACCGGAACATCCACGCTCATAACGTTGCGGCTGGATGCCTTCAGCTCTACGCTCTGCTTAGGCACCATGAGCGCGGCCTGAAGTATCTCCTCCGACATATCCGCCCTGGCCACGACAAAATTGACGTTAGCAGCGCGTATGCCTGCCTCCACCTTTTTCCTAAGCTCCATATTCTCGCGGACAAGGTCCATGAACTCTCTCATGAGCTCGTCTCTCTTGTCCTTGAGCAATTTGTGGCCCTTAACGGCTGTGCCCAGCTTTTTCTTGAGCCGGGTAAGCTCCATGCGGGTCGGTTTTATCTGTGTACTTGCCATTCGGCTATGCCTCCTGGGTAACTGTTATCCTAAAATCTTAGTGTTTCTCGTAGTATTCGTCCAGAAGCTTATCGCTGATCCTCTTCAGCTCGGACCTGGGCAGTATGCGCAGCAGCTCCCAGCCGATGTCCAGAGTTTCCTCTATGGAGCGGTCGTTCTCGTAGCCCTGGGAGATGTATTTCTCCTCGAACTCATCCGCAAACTTGGCGTAGATGAGGTCTATGTCGGACAGAGCGGCCTCGCCGAGTATGACCATAAGTTCCTTAGCGTCCTTGCCGCGCGCGTAGGCTGCAAAGAGCTGGTTCATGGTAGCTGCGTGGTCTTCCCTGGTCTTGCCCTTGCCTATACCCTTGTCCTTAAGACGGGACAGGGACGGCAGAACGTCGATAGGAGGAGTAACGCCCTTTCTGTACAGTTCCCTGCTGAGTATGATCTGGCCCTCAGTAATGTATCCGGTAAGGTCCGGGATCGGGTGAGTTATATCGTCCTCCGGCATGGTGAGGATGGGGATCATAGTGATGGAACCCTTCTTTCCTCTCTGGCGGCCGGCTCTTTCGTACATAGTTGCAAGGTCTGTGTACATGTAGCCCGGGTAGCCGCGGCGGCCCGGAACTTCCTTACGGGCTGCGGATATCTCACGGAGAGCGTCAGCGTAGTTGGTGATGTCCGTGAGTATTACCAGTACGTGCATGTCCTTTTCGAAGGCCAGGTATTCCGCAGCGGTGAGCGCCATCTTAGGTGTGGATATACGCTCTACAGCAGGGTCGTTGGCCAGGTTGATGAACAGTACTGTACGGTCTATGGCGCCGGTATCGCGGAAGGACTGGATGAAGAAGTTTGCTTCCTCGAAGGTTATACCCATGGCGGCAAATACTACCGCAAAAGGCTCCGTGGTGCCGCGAACCTTAGCCTGCCTTGCTATCTGAGCAGCCAGGTTGGCGTGCGGAAGACCGGAAGCGGAGAATATAGGCAGCTTCTGGCCTCTTACCAGGGTGTTAAGACCGTCTATAGCGGAAACACCGGTCTGAATGAACTCGGAAGGATAAGCCCTTGCAGCCGGGTTCATGGGCAGGCCGTTAATATCCCTGCGCTCTTCCGGAAGGATCTCCGGGCCATCGTCTATGGTGCGGCCCAGACCGTCGAATACGCGGCCCAGCATGTCCTCAGAAACACCGAGCTCCATGGACCTGCCAAGGAAGCGCACCTTGCTGTTGCTGAGGTTAATACCTGTAGAAGACTCGAACAGCTGCACCAGCGCGTTGCTTCCGTCTATCTCCAGGACCTTGCAGCGGCGTGTCTGGCCGTCCGCAAGTTCTATCTCGCCGAGCTCGTCGTACTTGACGTTCTCTACGCTCTTTACGAGCATCAGAGGCCCTGCGACCTCCTGTATTGTCCGGTATTCCTTAGGCATCAGCGAGCCTCCTTTCCGGTGATAGCAGCAAACTCCTGTGCGAGCTCCTTGCTGATCTTATCGAATTCCGCGGCAACATCCGCTTCCGGTGTGTACTTGTAGCGGCCTATGCGTTCGCGGGTCTGCATCTTTACGATATCGTTTATATCCGCGCCCCTCTTGAGTGCCAGCTGACCGCCTTCGTAGAAGGAGTAGACCAGCCTCATCATGTTGAACTGCTTGGGGAGCGAGGTGTAGGTATCTATCTCGTTGAAGGAGTCCTGGTGCAGGTAGTCCTCGCGGATGGACCTTGCGGCCTCCATCTTTAGGCGGTCTCCTGCGGACAGAGCATCCATACCTACCATCTTTACTATTTCGTTGAGGGAAGCTTCTTCCTGGAGCAGGCTCATGAGCTTCTGGCGCATGGACATCCACTCAGGGTCTACATTGCTGTTGAACCAGGGGCCTATGCTGTCCAGATAGAGGCTGTAGGAAGACAGCCAATTGATAGCCGGGAAGTGCCTCTGGTGAGCCAGATCTGCATCAAGTCCCCAGAACACCTTAACTATACGCAGGGTAGCCTGGGATACCGGCTCGGAGATATCTCCGCCCGGGGGTGATACAGCGCCTATTACGGACAGCTGACCTTCGCGGCCCTCTGTGCCTATAGACATTACGTGGCCAGCTCTTTCGTAGAACTGAGCAAGTCTGGAGCCCAGGTATGCGGGGTAGCCTTCCTCGCCAGGCATTTCCTCAAGGCGGCCGGACATCTCTCTGAGAGCCTCAGCCCAGCGGGATGTGGAGTCTGCCATCAGAGCTACGGAGAAGCCCATGTCGCGGAAGTACTCGGCAATGGTTATACCTGTGTATATGGAAGCCTCGCGGGCTGCTACCGGCATATCGGAAGTGTTCGCGATAAGCACGGTGCGCTCCATAAGGGACTTTCCTGTCTTAGGATCCTTAAGTTCCGGGAACTCGTTGAGTACGTCCGTCATCTCGTTGCCGCGCTCGCCGCAGCCGATGTAGACTACTATGTCTGCCTCGGACCACTTTGCAAGCTGGTGCTGCATTACGGTCTTTCCGGAACCGAACGGTCCGGGTATAGCTGCAACGCCGCCCTTAGCGATCGGGAAGAACGTATCAACTACGCGCTGTCCGGTTACGAGCGGCTTAACAGGCGGGAACTTCTGCTTGTAGGGCCTGCCGCGCCTTACCGGCCATTTCTGCATAAGGGAGAGCTCTTTATCGCCCTTTTCGGTCCCGATAACGCAGACGGTCTCGTCCACCTTAAAGCTGCCGCCCTTGATGCTCTTTATTGTTCCTGTGATGCCGAAGGGCACCATTATCTTCTGAGTTATGACATCGGTCTCTTTAACGGTTCCGATCACGTCTCCGGCCTGGACCTGGTCTCCCTCAGCTGCGGTGGGAACGAACTCCCAGACCTTTTCCCTGTCCAGAGAAGCTATTTCCACGCCTCTTTGCAGGTTGGCCGAACCGCTGATCTCCATGATACCGTTGAGCGGTCTTTGTATACCATCGTAGATGGCACCTATAAGTCCGGGTCCGAGCTCCACGGAAAGAGGTACCTCCATGGATTCCACGGGTTCTCCCGGCCCCAGGCCCGAAGTTTCCTCGTAGACCTGGATGGATGCCTGGTCTCCGTGCATCTCTATGATCTCGCCTATAAGGCGTTTGTCGCTTACTCGCACGACGTCGAACATGTTGGCATCGCGCATACCTTCCGCTATAACAAGCGGTCCGGCGACTTTTTTGATGACGCCTCTGCTCACCTTGGTTCTCCTTCCCCGGCAGGCTCGCTGCCGAACAGAATATCTGATCCGATGGCTTGTTCCACCGTATTTTTAACTCCCTGTATACCGGCTCCGGTGTTGCCCTTTATGCCAGGTATCTGGATTATTGCGGGGAGCCTCTGCTCTGCGTAGCGCTCTATGTCTTCCGCTATAAGAGCCGCAAGCTCCTCTGTTATATAAATGACTCCGTATCCGCCCTCCGCAAGCTTTCTGAGAAGCTCCGGCGCATCCTGCGCGCCGGCGGGAAAGACGTCCAAGCCCAGACTGGCGAAGCCGTACACACTGTCCAGGTCCCCCATGACTGCGATGTTATACATACATCCTCCTGATCCTTTCCCTTATGCTCTTCTCTGAAAGGCCGTTGGCCTTTGCGGTGAGCATCATGCGGACTGTTTTTATCTCGTTCTTTCTGGCAAGGTAGTAAGCTACCACAGGGCCTACGCCAAAGGTGTTGCGCCTGTGAGGCTTTACCGTGTGCGCTATGCGGTCGTCGCACCACTTTTCGAAGGCAGGGTCGGAAACGGCAAGCGCTTCTGTGGCTTCGGAAAAGCCTGCATCGTCCAGGAAGACGCGCAGAGCGTCCCAGCCCTCAGCTGCGGCTACAGCCATCTTGGACACATCGAAGCTCCTGCAGGGAGCCAGCGCTGCCTTCATGAAGACTGCGGACTTTCCTGTGCGTGCGCCCCTTACAGCCATGCGTATATCGGATGTTACGACCAGCTGCTCCACGTAATCCTTTAAGATATCGTGTTTGGAGCTTTCCGCCTTGTCCCTTGCAGCGCAAAGGCAGGCGCGGTCTACCATTATATCGCACATCTGGCCGTCCATGGTCTGAGTCATGGTCTCGTAAGCGTTGCGCGCCGCAAGCCTCATGTGCTCCGGCAGCTTGTCGTAGGCCTTTTCGCGAAGGATCTCTATGATCTTTGCGCGGCCCAGAGCGTTGCCTTCGTAGAAAGCGCCCGGGTGGTTGCCTTCCGTGCAGATCTCCTTGATGCCTGTCTTAAGGTTGTGGTAAAGATCCGGGTATTCCAGGACCTCCAGGACCTCCGGATCCGGGCACAGATCCCGCAGATCTGCCATTGCCCTGGCCTCCTCCGAAGCCAGCATGGCGTGCGCATCCGCATCCGCAAGATCCTTGCCCCAGCCTTTATCGCTGAGCATGCCAAGAACGGCAGCCTCGTCCTTCATCTGAAGAAGCTGCTCTATATCTGTATCCGTCAGCAGGTACTTTTCTTTGACACGGACCCGCGCGACGCTGTAGATATCGTTCATTTCAGCCATCTGCGGTCTCCTTTACCAAAGCTGCGCGTTCACCTTGTCGGTAAGAGCGTCTGTCCTGGATGCAAACAGAGCGTCCAGAGAGCAGTTCTCCTCTATTCCGCCGTACCTGAGCACGAAGCCGTTTTTTATGTCCACGGGGTCTTTTGCAAGCTTAAGTGTTCCGCCAAGCTCCTTTGCAACAGCGTTTGCAGCCGCCGCGAAGCCTTCCGGCAGGCGCTTAAGATCCTTGGCTCCGAAGGCTATCTCTCCGTCCTGCGGGCGGGCATCCTTCTTTATGAGCTTTATGACCATAGCGAAATAAGCCTCGTCTCCCTGCTCCTGCAGGGCAGTCTTGGCTCTTTCTATTATGGAGCTTATTATCTCCTGTTTCTGCGCAAGCAGTGCCTGACGCTTCTGGAGCGCAGCCTGCGATGCGGCGCGGTTGCTTTCGGCCTCCGCCTTGGCCCTTGCGGACGCTATGATGTCGTCGAAGAGCTTCTTGGAGTCCTCCTCTGCCTTTGCCGATGCCTGCTGTGCCTGCTCCTGTGCCTGCGCTAATATCTTACCTGCTTCTTCCCTGGCTGCTGCCAGGATGTCAGCGGTAATGCCGTCGATACCGGCCATTAGTCACCTCCCGGCTTTATGCAAGCCTTAAATATTGGTAATAGCCAGTATGGAGATCAGCAGAGCGAGTATCGCGTAGGTCTCTACCATTGCAGGGAAAAGCATTGCTTTGCCGAACTGGTCTTCTCTCTTGGCAACGATGCCTATGGATGCAGCGGAGGTCTTGCCCTGGTGGATACCGGAGCCAAGTCCTACGAATGCCATCGGAAGGCAAGCAGCAAGGTACATAAGGCCTGTAGCTGTGTCGGAAACGGCTGTGCCGCCCAGAACGCCTACCCTGGAAAGGGTGATGAAAGCTACCAGAAGGCCGTAGATGCCCTGGGTACCGGGGAGAAGCTGAAGGATAAGGACCTTAGCAAAAAGACCCGGTTCCTCTGATACCACTCCTGCGGCAGCCTGACCGGCTATGCCTACGCCCTTTGCAGAGCCCCATCCTGCGAGGGATGCAGCAAGTGCTGCTCCGAGAATCGCAAATGCCATACCTAAATTCATCTCAGTTATCCTCCTTTATCTGAGTATGTTTACTTATCCTCTTAAACGCCGTGAACGGTCTGCCGCCGCCTTCGTAGAACTTGCCGAAGAACTCGACGAACTGCAGACGGTTCGTGTGCACATACGCACCAAGCAGGTTGATAGCTATGTTGAGCGTATGGCCGACGAGAATGATTATTATGAATATTACGGGTCCTAAAATGCCGCCGGACACCATGGAAGCCATCATATTGATGACGCTTGCTATGACGCCTGTGGCAAGGCCCAGAGCCAGCAGCCTGGAGTACGAGAGCACATCAGACAGCCAGCTTGTTATGCCGTAGATATCGTAGAGGCCCAGAGCTATGCGCAGAGCCCAGTTCTTGTTGCTGCGTCCTGACATGAACAGTATTATCAGAGCACCTGCCGCTGCCATTATCTTTGCAGCCATCGCGAGGCCGTCCGGGATGCTGTAGGTCTGGCCGCTTATGGAAGCGAACAGGTCCGTAGGCACAAGCATCAGGACCAGGCCTATGACCAGCAGGAACCAGGACACCACTTCCGCGAAGAAGCCTACGAAATCCTTTTCCTTGAGCATCTCCACGCCCTTGATCGCAAGACCTGTGAGCAGGTGGATAAGGCCGAAGAGCATGCAGTAGGTGAGCAGCTTCATTGGCTGCACCAGAGGTTCGAACCACAGCGGTTTCAGTATGGTGCCGCCCGTCCAGCCGAAGAACGTTTCCGCGACCACCTGGATAAGGTCTCCGAAGAAGCTTCCGTACATGAAGCCCCAGAAGGTGGTGGAAAGGCCGCACCAGAAGAAGAGCTGGAGCATCTTCTTGGTGCCGGTGGCCATACCGGGGTGCTTCAGCAGAGCCAGCCCGCAGCCTATGACCATTACTATGCCGTAGCCTGCATCGGAGAGCATCATGCCGAAGAATATTATATAGAATATGGACATTATGAACGTGGGGTCCACTTTGCCCTGCTTTGGCAGTCCGTAGGATTCCAGGACGGATTCCACGGATGCGGAGATCTTGTTGTTCTTAAGCAGCGTTGGGACCTCGTCGTCCGGGAGGGGCTCCTCTATGTCCACGACTGCGCCGAACTGCTCCGTGAGCACCTTCTCCACAGCGGGGACCTGCTTGGCGGGCACCCAGCCTTCAAAGAATATGGCGTTTTCCGTGTGGGGGATGTCCGCTATCATGCGGTACTTCTCCGCCTTGGTGTTGTAGTAGTCGGAAAGGACTCTGAAGTACTCCCTGCGGCCTGCATAGGAGGCTATCTTGTCCTCTGTTTCTGTTATTTTAAGCTCTCTGGCCTGAATGTCCGCCTCTATCTTTTCCGCGGTGTGGGCCGGGATGCCGGGCTCTATCTGCGACGGCCTTGCAAAACCATTGGCGCGCAGCGCTGCCTGCACAGCCTCTGTGTCCTTCTTGAGGCAGACGACATCTAAATAGGTGGCATCGTTGGCTGTGTGGAGTATCTCCACCTCTGCCGGGAATGGCTCCGCGCCTGCTTCTGCGGCGCCTTCAGCCTGGCCTGCTGCCTTGGCGGCGTGCGCGGCTATTGCGGAGAGCACTGCGGCTCTGTCCCACGCGCCGGGCAGCGTTCCGATAAACACGGATGTGGTCTTGGTGCCGGAGAAGTTCATGGGAAGGTCCAGGCCCAGCCAGGGAGTGAGCATTTCCTTGCGGACCTCGTCCCTGGTGATGGCTGCCTTCAGTTCGTCTATCTCTTTTTCCAGTTTAAGGACGCTGGCGGCGTCTTCGCAGGCGGCCGTCTTGTCCGATTTCATGTTATTGAACTGCTCCTGGGTGAGCTCGTCTCCGCCGTCCAGGCCGGAAAGAAGGCCCTTCTTTTCCGGGGCGTAGCGGGCAAGCACTTTCAGAGCATTGTCAAGCACCACGGCCTGCTTTAGGAAGCTGGCCCTGGCCTCGGTGGTGTCTGTTTTTTCGAGCTGGAAGTCCTCTTCCAGTTTGGTCTCGATCTCCATGACACCCATGCGCTGCAGCGCGTCCAGGATCTTGCTCCTGTTCCTTTTGCGCGCGCAGACGCTTATTTTTTTCATTTTCGCAAGTGCCATAATGGTTCCTTAAGAAAATATGATCTTATTGCTATACGATCTCGTCTATAACAGCTGCTATAGCCTTGTCTGCCGCTGCTTTTGCGGCATCGCGGAGCGCAGCAGCCTCCGCCTGGGTCTGCTTTACGACCTCTTTTTTATGAGCTTCAGCCTTCTGCGCAGCAAGCTCCAGGAGCTCTTTTTCTGCTATCCTGGCTCTTTTTTCTGCGTCAGAAATAATATCGCAGGCCTCTTTTTCTGCCTGCTGAGCTATTGCCTCTGCTTTTGCGTGTGCGTCACTGATAATATGCGCAGCTTCCGCTTCCGCGGACTTTACTGCTTTGATGCTGTCTGACAACATGATACTTCACCGCCTTTTACGTTATTTTACCACTTTAGACAAGCCCGTTCAAGGAAATATAGCGCATAACACTAATGCGTAAAAATAAAATACAGGGGCGCATCAGGGGGACGGTTCTTCCG
>JAZQIH010000021.1:0-31555 GCA_045541015.1 Anaerovoracaceae bacterium
CATGGCTACGATCCGACTTCTATGCGGGTAGCCAGGACCAGATCGTCCGGGCTCTCCACAAGGGCCGAAGCCAGCTTGTTGAGACCGTCTGTGGTGCTGTTTACGTAGAAGCAGGTGTATTCGTCCGGATCCGCGTTAACGAAGTTCAGGACTGTTTCGCGGGCGTCCTGGTAGACATCCGTGGAGTGATTGGATTTCTGGGAGAATCCGCGGCCTATGGAGCCGTACATCTTCATCTCATCCACTACAGCGTCTGTTACAGGCTTGAGCGACGGTGTGGTCGCTGCGTTGTCGAAGTTGATCAGCGGCTGCTTGGTGCCATCGCCGAGCTCTACGGGCTCGTCCACGCCTATTACATACTGGCGTATGTTGTCTATGGTGTAGACTATCTTTTCCGGAGCAGGATCCGAGCCCTCGTCCGGGTCCTTGTCCGGAGCCGGCGGAACTACGTTAGAGTTCCCGGAACTGTTGGAATTGCTGGAGTTGTTGGAGTTTCCTCCGCACCCGGCCAGTACAGATAAGCACAGAACCAGGGCCAGCAGCAGGCAGAGCAGCTTGCTTGTATTTTTATTCATATGGTGTTTACCTCCCCTAATCGGCAAAACAATGCTTGTTATAATCTTATCATACGAGCCCGCGCCTTGTATACTCCCTCTTTAAATATCAAAATTATGTAATAAAAAACAGCAAGACCCCGCTGGCGGCCTGGTGCCGGAGCGGGGGCTTGCGCTTGCGTGGCGGACTATGAAAAAAGTAGGACTTCAAACATATTTGGGCCTATTCGGGATCCACTATCTCCTTATAGACCCTTCCTGTTTTCTCTACGTTGCGCAGGAAGTTCAGGATCTCCTCTGTGCACTCTTCTATAAGCTGGCAGTACGGGCCGCTGTGGCCAAAGCCGCTGTACATTACGAGCTTGCCGTGGGGCAGGCAGGCCGCAGTTCTGATCATAAGATCCGGCCTGCTGATGGGGTCTTCCATGCCGCCCAGCATCAGAGTAGGCGTCTGAATGGTGCGCAGGGCCTCGCAGACCCTTTCCTCCGTGCCCAGACCTATCAGCGGACGCTTGTAGTCCAGGGCCTTCTCCTCCGGAGTCTGCTCCGCGCGCAGCTGATCCCTGTAGGGCTGGTTCCTTGCATCGCGGCGCGCTACGGCCGGGTCCTCGTAGGTAGCCGGATCCATGGGCTTGCGCGCAGGCTTTCCTTCGTTGCTCTGCGTGCGGTAGGACCATATGCCCTCGTCTATGTTGTGGGGGCCGCCCACCATGTCTATGAAGGCTATGACCCTCTCCGGGTGCCTCAGGCACAGATGCCAGCCGGTGCCGGCCCCGTGCGAACAGCCCGCGTATATGAACTTGTCTATTCCAAGCTTATCCGCAAGGCGCACCACATCGTCCGCAAAGATATTGAACCATTCTGCTCCGTAGTTCTCGAAAACGTGAGTGGACTTTCCTATGCCGCGGTTGGTTATGAGCAGCACGTGGTAGCCGTGCTTTGCAAGCTCGCGGGTGGTATCCTCCGGCGGGAAGTCCATCATCAGCGAGAGTATGTATTTATCCCCCTCGCCAAGGTCTTCGTAAAACAGTTCTATTCCTTTTTCTACTTCTACTTTAGGCATTTCAGCCGTCCTTTCCTATAACTTGTTGAGCTCCGCAGCCTTAAAGCACGCACACTTGTGGCCGTCGTAGTCCACAAGAGGCGGGACCTCCTTAGAGCACTGCTCTGTTGCGTAGGGGCAGCGCGGATGGAACACGCAACCGGTAGGCCTGTTCATAAGGCTAGGCACCTCGCCTGTTATCCTTGTGCGCTCCCTGGCCTTCTCCACCACCGGATCCGGGATAGGTATAGCCGAGAGCAGCGCCTTGGTGTAGGGGTGCAGCGGGCGCTCGTAGAGCTTGTCCCAGGGGGATATCTCCACCACCCTGCCCAGGTACATTACGGCTATGCGGTCGCTTATGTGGCGCACCACGGAAAGGTCGTGGGCTATGAACAGGTAGGTGAGCCCCCTCTTGGCCTGAAGGTCTATCAGCAGGTTTATGATCTGCGCCTGAATGGATACATCCAGTGCGGAGATAGGCTCGTCGCAGATTATGAACTTGGGCTCCGAAGCCAGCGCCGCGGCTATGCAAAGACGCTGCCTCTGGCCGCCGGAAAATTCGTGCGGCGCCCTGTCCTTAAGGCCCGGATCCAGTCCAACAGCCTCAAAGAGCTCGTTTATCCTGCGGTCGTAGTCTGCCTTGTTCTTGGCCAGCTTGTGGGTCCTTATGGCCTCGCCTACAACGCTGCCGGCAGTCTGCCTGGGGTCCAGGGACCCGTAAGGATCCTGGAATATGAACTGCACCTCCTGGCGTATGCTGTTCAGCTTGCGCTCCGGGAGCTTGGTTATATCCTGGCCGCGGAAGATTATCTCACCTCCGGTAGCCGGGTGCAGGCGGAGCACTGTCTTAGCCAGCGTGGTCTTTCCGCAGCCGGACTCGCCTACAAGGCCTACGGTCTCGCCCTGGTAGATGGTAAGGTCCACATCGTCCAGCGCCTTAACATCCCCTATCTTGCGCCTTGCCAGGCCCTGAGTTACCGGGTAGTACTTGGACAGCTTCTTGAGCTCCAGTATGGGCTCCTTGCCTATAACGCGCTTCTGGGCCTCTTTGGCCTCCGGCGGCGCCTTGGCTATGAGCTCGTCCCGCCTGAACCAGCAGGCAGCGGCCTGGGTAACCGAATAATCTATGTAAGGCGGTATCTCCTTGACATCGCAGCGCTCTTCCCTGTACAGGCAGCGCTCGTAGAACGGGCAGCGGCCGGTCTTCTTGGCGGGGTTGGGCGGCGTTCCGTCTATGGACACCAGCCTGCGGCTCTTGTCGCTGTCCAGCCTTGGGATAGCGCGCAGCAGGCCCATGGTGTACGGGTGCGCGGGCTGTCCGAAAAGCTCCTCGCTGGTGCCTTTTTCAACTATGTTTCCTGCGTACATAACGTAGATGCGCTCCGCGTACCTTGCTATGATGGACAGGTTGTGAGTGATTATTATCAGCGCGGTATTGGTCTTTTTGACTATATCGCGCAGCAGCTCCAGGATCTGCTCCTGGGTGGTAACGTCCAGAGCCGTGGTAGCCTCGTCCGCGATCAGTATCTTGGGGTCGCAGGACATAGCCATGGCTATCATTACCCTCTGGCGCATGCCGCCGGAGAACTGCGTTGGATAGTAATCTATGCGGCTCTCGGCATCCGGTATGCCTACCAGCCCCAACAGCTCTATAGCGCGCTTCCTGGCGTCTGCCTTGTTCATCTTAAGGTGCAGCATTATGCTCTCTGTTATCTGCTGCCCTACTGTAAGGACAGGGTTCAGAGAGGTCATAGGCTCCTGGAATATCATGGAGATGCCGCCTCCGCGTATCTCCCTCATCTCCGGGCTTGCCGCATCGTATTTGAGTATATCTTTTCCCTGGAACCAGGCCTCGCCGCCGACTATCTCTCCGGGAGGCATGGGTATGAGCTTTAAGATGCTCATCATGGTAACGGATTTGCCGCTTCCGGACTCTCCGACTATGCCTATTATCTCGCCTTCGTCTACGTGGAAGGTGGCATCGTCTACGGCTTTGACAAGGCCTCCGGTCATGTGGAATACGGTCTGCAGATGCTTTACATCAAGAAGATGCTGTGCCATATCCTCACCCCCTTACCTTCCGCCGCGCAGACGCGGATCCAGAGCGTCGCGCAGGCCGTCACCGAAGATATTGAAAGCCAGTACCAGCAGGATGACAGCAACGCCCGGAGAAAGAGCAAACACAGGGCACTTCTCCAGCCAGGTGTAGCCATCGTTTACCATAGCTCCCCAGGATGCCGTAGGCGGAAGAACGCCTGCGCCAAGGAAGCTGAGGCCGGACTCTGCAAGTATGGTACCGCCTATGCTCTGGGTCATGACTATGATCATGGGGGACAGGCAGTTAGGCAGCACGTGCTTTACCATGGTAACCAGATCGCTGTTGCCGCGTATACGGCTGGCTGCTACGTAGTCCAGATCTCTTACGGTAAGCACCTGGCCGCGCATCATCCTGGCAAACGCCGGAACGCTTGAAATTCCAAGCACTATGGTAAGCATGGGCAGGCTCCGGCCGAATATGGCCACCAAGGCCAAGGCCAGCACGATAGGCGGTATAGCCATCATGGCCTCTACTATACGCATTATTACGCTGTCCACCCAGCCGCCGAAATAGCCTGCAGTAAGGCCGAGCATGGTGCCCAGCACAGCGGATATAATTACTGCGAATATTCCTACAAGGAAGGCCACCCTGGAGCCGTAGATTATACGGCTGTAGACATCGCGTCCGAGGTGATCCGTGCCAAGCCAGTGCTCAGCGGAAGGACCGCTCAGTGTTGCATACAGGTCCTGAGCGTGAGGATCGTGGGTAGCTACCAGCGGCGCTGCTATAGCGCAGAAAAGGAAGAACAGTATTACTATCAAAGCCACAAGAACTATCTTCCTTTTGAAGAGGGCTTTGAAGAATCTTTTGCTTTCACTCATTTCTTTGCCCTCCTAATCAAGCCTGATGCGCGGATCCGCATACGCGTACGCGATATCCACCAGCAGGTTGCATATACAAGTGATAAGTGCCAGGAAAACTATGCCGGACTGCAGCGCAATGTAATCGCGGCTGCCCAGCGCCTCCACCATTACGGAGCCCATGCCGGAAATATTGAACACTCGCTCTATGATAGCGGAACCGCCTATGCTGTTCCTGAGAGTAAGGCCTATAAGAGTAAGTATAGGGATCAGCGCGTTCTTTACTGCGTGCCCCATTATTACCTTGCTTTCCTTAAGACCCTTGGACCTGGCGGTGCGGATGTAGTCCTGGCCTATTACCTCAAGCATGCTGGAGCGGGTCTGGCGGGTGTAGCTTGCTATGCCGCCGACGCTCATGCATATTACAGGCATTATCAACTGTTTCATGCTCTTTGCGAAGTCCACCCACGGCAGAGTGAAGCCCCACGACGGCAGCCACTTGAGGTTGATTGAGAATATAAACACCAGCAATACCGCCAGCCAGAATATAGGCGTTGCAATGCCTATATTGGCAAGCACCGTAAGAATAGAATCTATAGGCTTGCCGCGGCGCACTGCTGTAATGATACCGAACAGCAATCCCAGCGCCACGCTGAAGATAGCTGAAGTTATTCCGAGTATAAGTGTGGGAGGAAGACGCCTCTGCACCAAGGTCAGCACGTCTTCTTTAAAGTGATAAGAATAGCCCATCTTCCCCTGGACAAAGTTGCTTATCCAGCGGAAATACTGCTGCACAAGAGGAAGATCCAGGCCCATCGAATGATAAACCTGATCATGATATTCCTTGGTTATATCCGTTCCGAGCATAGCGTAAACAGGATCGCCCGGAATAATATGGATCAGAGAGAACGCAAGGATAGAGATTATGATCAGTATTATGATGGTCTGAAAAAGGCGTTTTAAAAGGAACCTTCCCATATCATCATCCGGCGGCAGCCACTGCCGCACATCCTTTCATAGTGTCGCAACGCAATGCATAAAGCTGCGGCCGCAGCAAAATAGCCGCGGCCGCGTTAAGGTTTCAGATATTACTTTGCAAGCCAGGTGGTCTCCGGTGTCCACTGGGTGTTGCCCCTCATACCGAAGTCGGAATCCTTTATGGTCTTGTCTCCGATATAGTAGCTGAGAGTAGCATAGAACGGGCAGTAGAGGCAGAGCTCATCTACGCACTTAACAGCAAGCTCATCAAGGAGCTTCTTCTGGGTGTCAGCGTCAGGAGCGGTCATGATCTTGTCATAAAGATCGATAACGCCTGCAGCCTTCAGATCCAGAGCATCACCTACCATTGTGGTCGGGTGAGCGGAGAAATAACGGAACCAAGCGGAGTAGCTTGTAGGTGCGGACCACCAGCAGATGCTGACGTAAGGATCTGCGCCGCCTACAACGAGCTTATCACCGATATTGGCAGTAAGATCGATGTTGACCTTGAAGCCTGCTTCCTCCAGCTGGCGCTGAACAGCGGTGAATACGTTCTCGAAAGCAGAGGTGAAGGTAAGAGTTACTTCGCACTTCTTGTTTTCGTCGTAGCCAGCTTCCTTAAGGAGAGCCTTAGCCTTAGCAACATCGTACGGATATCCCTTTACATTGGGGTTGTTCTCTCTTGTTCCGGGAACGCCGAGCTGGTTGGTAACAACACCGAGTCCTTCGGTGAACGCTGTCTTGAGAGCGTCATTGTTTATAGCGTAGCAGATAGCCTGGCGGACCTTAAGATCGCTTACAGACTGGCCTTCCTTGCCGGAAGCGAAGAACATACCGAGTATACCTGCAATATTAGCGCAGGAGTCTACACCGTAACGCTCGAAGCCTGCGCTGAGCAGGGCCTTGTAGTTCTGCATTGTCGGGTAAACGATGAGGTTGAGATCGCCTGTCTTAAGAGCGTTTACTGCAGCGGTCTGATCGTCGAATACATACCATTCAACTCTGTCCAGATAAGGCAGCTGATTGCCGGCTGCGTCCTTCTGCCAGTAGTTATCGTTCCTCTTGAAGGTTACCTTATCGCCGATGGTGAACTCTTCCTGAATGAACGGGCCCGTTCCGGTGATGTGTGTGTACATCCAGTCGAGATCGTGAGCACGGTACTCTGCCGGCGAGAACATCTTTCCGCAGGTGATGCACAGGGTTTCGACAGCATCGCTTCTCCACTCTTTGAGCTTGATGGTTACTTCGTATTCGCCGGTAGCTTCGTATTTTTCTACGTTGGCGAAGTTAGCCTGACGGCCGTTCTCGAGCAGTATGTCGTAAACTTCGCAGACTGCTTTAGCGTTGAAAGCAGAACCATCGTGATACTTAACACCCTCCTGGAGCTTAAGTACGACGGAAGGAGCAGCAGGATCGGTAATGATCTCCTTAGCAAGGAAACCTACGATGTTGCCCTTGTCATCGTAGCGTCCGAGGCTCTCCATAGCAGTGGTAGCCAGAACGTTCTGGTCTGTACCGGTGCTGATCGGGAAACCGGACTGGTTAGGTGTTACAAGGATAGCAAGCTTAAGAGTGCCACCCTTTACCGGACCGCTCGGTGCAGCGTTATTGTTGTTGCCGCCGTTTGCCGGGGTGTTGTTTCCACCGCCGCCGCAGGCTGCCAGCGACATTACCATAGCGACTACAAGGAGCAGGGATAATGCTTTTGCAAATTTTTTCATAGTACGAACCTCCGTAAATTGCAAACGCTTCCTGTTTTTTAAGGCGCAAATGTAAAAAAATATCCGCCTCGTCACAATAAAATGATATCATTTTTAAACAATCCGTTTTATGCAAATAGCGGATAAGGTATGCCGAATGATGCATTCATTGTCCGATTGAAAACAATAACCCGCTGATGTATCATAATTTTATAAAGTATAGTAGAGAAAGGAGACGCAGATCATGCCGCTTACAGAAGTAGAAAAAGGCATTTCAGTCTGGTACGAAGACTGGGGCGAAGGGGATAAGTTCATCTTTACCGCCAAGAATTACATCGATTACAACGCAGCCTACACCAGAGAGCTCTCAAAGCTCGGATACCACGTTATCTCTATCACCCTGCGCGGCTACGGCAAGTCAACCAGGGTGCCGCAAACAGACGACATAACGAGCCACTGGGTTCCGGACCTGCTTAAAGTTGCGGACGAAGTAGGCGCAAAGCGCTTCGTCTACACAGGCATATCGCACGGGTCCAGCCTGGGCTGGGAGCTGATCCACGACCACCCGGACCGCATTGCGGCCTTTGCCGGCGTAGTCTGCGGACCTAAGATCATAGGCGATGCGGCAAGCTTCTCCTGGAGAAAGCGCCTCAGCACAGCGGTCACCACAGAGGAAGAATACCGCCAGCGCTGCGAAAACATGCGCCAGAACGCCCTGACCGAGCTGCGCCCCTACCAGTCCGAATACTGGCAGGATCAGATCCGAAAGTACGGAGACGAAGAATACGAAAGGAACATGCAGGCAGACGAGATGGAGCGCGCCCTGCACTTCGGAAACCGCAAGTTCCTTGGCCTGGATACAGAAGAGCAGCTGCAGGACTGGCTCAGGACCATACAGACACCGGTGATAATCTTCGGAGGCATGCAGGATCCTATAGTGGTCCCGGAGAGCATGTTCCGCACGGTGCGCTGCGTGCCCCACTGCAAGCTCGTAATGTTCAACGACAGCGATCACGGCGTGGCATTCAGCCACGGCGAGGACCTTGTCCGCGAGATAGACGCGTTCATCAAAGAGCGCAGAGTGTTCGAATAGGAGGTCTCTTATGGCAACACTGCAAATGAACTTTCTTTCCATGAAGCTTGGAATGCAGACCAACGTGTCTGTATTCATACCGTCTAAAAAGAGCGGCCGCACCCTGTGGCTTCTTGCAGACGAGACCGGAGACGACAGCCAGTGGCTCAGAGAATCCGCCATCACAAGAGTGGCAGAAAAGTACGGGCTTGCAGTCGTGTTCCCCTGCCCCTTCGAAAAGCTCTATTCGGAAGAAAACCCCGGCCAGAAGTTCACCAGCTACATAACAGAAGAGCTGTGGGCCGTGTGCACAGGAATGTTCCAGCTCTCCCAGAAAAGGGAGGATAACTTCATAGCAGGCGCATCCCTTGGCGCTTACGGCGCGCTGAAATGTGCCCTTACCGCGCCGGAAAAGTACAGCAAAGTAGTGATGCTCGGCGGTGCTTTCGAGGAAGACATAAAAGGCGGTTACCTGGAAGCTCTAAAGAAGCAAATGGCTGAAGCAGGCCTTGTTCCGCCCCTGGCGCTCGACGATGCCCCGGCGGATGACGCGGAGCTTCTCCCCAAGACTGCTGCCGCAAAGGCAGAAGGCAAGCCTCTGCCCAAGCTTTGGATAGGATACGCAGGTGCGTCTCCCCTTGCGTGCTACGCAGGCAGAGCCGCTGTGAACCTCAACGCCCAGGGCTTCAGCCTTGCAAGCAGCATGGAATACGAAGGCCCGGACGACTGGGACTTCCGCGATCTTGCCCTTAAAGATGCTGCCGCCTGGCTGGCAGACTGCGGAAAGGAGGCATAAAAATGGCTGTTGTACGTCTTAATTATCTTTCAAAAGAGCTGGGAATGTCCACAAATGTAACAATGATACTCCCAAGCTTCGATCAGAACAGCGATCTTGGCAAGCCTCTTGCCGAAGTCTACGACCCTGCCCGCAAGTACCCGGTGCTGTGGCTGCTGCACGGAGGCAGCGGAGACGACGCAGACTACCTGAACTGGACCAATGTGGCCCGCTACGCAGTGGAATACGACTGCGCAGTCATCTGCCCCTGCGACTACAACGCAGGCTACAACGACTACCCGCGCGGCGCCAAATACTACAAATACATAACCGAGGAGCTCTGGAACTTCTGCATGGAGAACTTCCCGCTCTCCCCAAAGCGCGAGGACAACTTCATAGGCGGCCTTTCCATGGGAAGCGGCGGCGCCATGAAGATAGCCGTGGACAAGTGCGAGCAGTACTCTCAGGCGCTTATAATGTCCGGCGGCATAGGCCCCAAGAACCGCCTCGGAGGAGGCCACTCCGCCTTCCGCCAGAAGGTGATAGCAGCCGGCTGGCCAATGCCTAAGCAGCCCGCCGATGTGGGACGCATGGATATAGAAGCTAAGCTCCGCGAGGACGTTGCCACAGGCCGCCCAGTACCGCGCTTCATAATGGCCTGCGGAGAAGCAGACAACATAGCCTGGGAGGCTCACGTCAACGGAGTAGCCATAATGGAGGAGCTCGGCGTGGACTTCGTGGACTTCCACCTCCCCGAATACCGCCACGAATGGGACTTCTGGGAGATCTGCATGCGCAAGACCTTCTCGGAATGGCTGCCCCTTACCAAAAAACCGCTTTCCCCGGTATCGTCCGCATGGAGCGATCCTGTACCGGGGAAAAAGTAGTTGATTAAAGATATTTGATCTCTGCAAACAGAGGCCAGAGCTTATCCATCTCAGCTGTACGTACGCCGTCGGAAATGCAGGAGTCTTCTCCGAAGCACATCGTCCGGCGGCTTTTTGCGTCGTATTCCGGCCACTCCGGAAGTCCGCCGCCCTGAGGCTTTCCGCTGCGCACAAAGTTCAGCAGCGTCTGCCTGTAGCGCTTTGCGGCTTCTTCCGAAACCAGCTCCGGATCCTGCTTCTTAAAAAGGATGGAAAACTCGGTGCCGTGGCGGGCGCGCTTGCCGTCAGCCTTGCGCAGCATGGTGTAGTACATCCACACGTGGCTGCCGCCCTTGGCAGCAGCCTGCGCTATAAGGTTAGCCGGCAGCCTCAGCCAGAGATCGTTCTTGATGTCCATGTAGACCTCTTCCAGGGGCTTCTCCGGGTCCTGAGCCTTGTAAAACTCTATAAGAGCGTCCAGATCGCCTACCCTTCTGCCCACCTGGCTCTTAAGGTAATTGTATTTCTGCTCCATGCTCATGGGCCAGAACTGCTGGTCGTATTCGCCCCAGGTGGTTCCGGCTATGATGTCTATGTCTTTTGCGCAGCCGGACGCCAGGCGCTCAAAACCGTCCTTAGGGATGACTATATCGTCCGTAACGACAGACAGCGGCTTGCGCTCCGTGTCGAAGAAATCGGACTTGAGCAGCTTTTCCTGGGCCGCAAAGATGTCCGCGGAGCTGACCGCAAGCAGCTCTTCCAGCGAGGGGTCTCCAAGCAGCTTAAAGAACACGTCCGAGCTTCCGAGGCTGGTCTCCCAGCTGGTTATGCCAACGTCTACAGCAAACGAGGAGTGCATTATGGCTTTGTTAAAGTACCTGGGGCCCTCCATCATCAGCTGGGCCGAGATGTTGCTGGAGCCTGCGGAATGTCCCCAGACTGTTACGTTGTCCGGGTCCCCGCCGAATGCGGAGATGTTCTCGTGCACCCATTTGAGCGCCGCGTGAAGATCTAGCCTGGACAGGTTGTTGCTGTACTTGTACTCGCCTGTTTTGTCCAGCTTTGAGAGGTTCATGGAGCCGAACACGCCAAGCCTGTAGTTTACAGTTACAAGGACTATGTCCGGGTTTTCGGCTACCATAAGGTCCCCGTTGAAGCCCTGATAGGCGGTCCCGCCCTTTACGTAGGCGCCGCCGTAAGCCCAGACCAGCACCGGCCTGTTCTTGTGCTGCAGGTCCGCTGCAAATACGTTCAGATACAGGCAGTCCTCGCTCTTGGGAAGGCCGCGGTAGCGGTCATCATTCTCCGTCTGGATAGGTATGGGGCCGAAGGCCGTGCAGTCTATATCCGCGCTGCTGTCAGGAAGTTCCAGAGGCTCCCTCCAGCGAAGCTTTCCTACAGGAGGCTGGGCAAAAGGAATGCCAAGGAAGGCCAGCGTGCCGTTAGCCTGCACAGTGCCGTGGAGTCTGCCTTTTTTTGTTGTTACGATTGGTTCAATACTCATCAGATCATACCCTTCTTAGAAAAAAGCGCACCGTTAAGTGCGCTTTTATTTAGCTTATCAGTAAAGTCCGCGGTCTTTGCAGAAGACATCGATGTGGTCTGCAACCTCTATGCGGTGCTCCAGAGGAACGCTGTGTGTGCCATCCTCGAATATAAGCATCTGGCTGTGCTTTACTGCCTTGCAGGAGCGCACCATGGTCTCTATGGTGCTGATGGGGTCCTGCATGCCGCCTATGATAAGGATAGGAACATCTATCTTTTTAAGCTCAGCTATGAGAGCTTCCTCTGTGGGGCAGTCGGAGAAGGGCTTCTTGGAATCCAGCTTTGCAGTTTCCGGCTTCATGTTGACCCAGAACTCCATGACCTCCTCTGCGGCAAGGTCTGCCTGCTCCTTAGTAGCAAGGCCGTGCTCTGCCATGTAGTAGAAGATCCTGCACTGCTTCTGCGCCTTTTCCTTAGCGTAGGGAAGCCAGGTCTCGGGGCTTGCAGCTGCGTTTATAGTCATCATGCGAGCCTCGCCTGTTTCCTTGCCGTCCTTGGGATGAGGTCCGGGGACTCCTGCAAAGAAGCCTCTGAGCCTTTCCGGGTGCAGCCTGCAGATATGCCAGCCAATGCCGGAACCGTGGGAGCTTCCGCAGTAGAAGAACTTGTCTATGCCCATAGCGTCAGCAAAATCGCAGGCGTCCTGAGCCCAGACATTGTACCAGTTTCCGCCGTGCTGCTTGGTAGCCTCAGAAGCGGAGAGGCCGTAGCCGCGGATCTGGATCTGGAATACGTGGAAATTGTGGCGCTCGGCAAGGTCCTTAGCGTAAGCTATATAGCTGCTGTGGAACTGCTGGCAGGTAAGAAGGTATCTGTCCCCGCTGCCGAACTCGTTATAAGCAAGTGTTACACCGTCTTTCAGTGTGATAGATTTCTGCATTGTTACCCTCCGTTAGTTTGCGCCCTTCTTGCTGAACTTTGCCTTGATCTTATCTCCGAAGAGGTTGTAGAGAAGGCTTATAAGCGCAAGTACAAGGAATGCGCAGGAGATAGGCCTTGTAAGGAAGTCCCAGAATCCGTTGTAGCCGTTCACCAGACCCTGACGGAGCTTGGTCTCCATGGAGTTGGCCAGGATATACGTCATCATGAACGGGCCTTCCGGGATCTCAAAGTACTTCATTGCCATGCCCAGCAGGCAGAAGCCAAGGCTCATAACTATACCGGAAAGGTTGCCTACGTTAAGGAAGGAACCTATGAATGCTACTGCTATGATAGCAGGATACAGGTAGTGAGCAGGCACCTTGAGCAGCATCGGGAACAGCGGCATACCAAGGGTCTGAGCCAGAAGTATAGCTATAGCTGCAAGGATGCTGGATATGTAGAGCAGGTAAACTACATCCGGATGCTCTCTGAACAGCATGGGGCCTACGCCTATGCCGTGGATGGAGAGCGCGGTTATGAAGTAGATCATAGCTCCGGAGCCCGGGATACCCATAGCTACCAGAGGAATGAACGCTCCGCCTATAACTGCGTTGTTGGTTACTTCGTTAGCTATGATTCCGTCCGGTTCGCCGTGACCGAAGGTCTCGGGGTGCTTGGAGCTGTTCTTCTCCAGAGCGTAGCAGACCATGGAAGCAACGCCTCCGCCAAGTCCGGGCAGGAAGCCGGTGAATACACCGATAACGAATGAACGGAAGATGTTCAGCTTGTTGCGGGCAAGGTCTTCCTTAGGGAACTTGAACCTGGAAACTTTGCCAGCCACCGAAGCGTCTATGACCTTGTTCTTGGCATAGGCTTCGATTATCATGCGTCCTGCGTTAATACCAAGCAGGATTACTATCATGGAAATGCCTCCGCGCAGGTAGACGTTTCCGAAGGTGAACCTTGCGGCGCCGTCTATAGGAGAAGTTCCTACGCAGGAGATTATCAGAGCCAGAGCTACGGATACGAAACCCTTAGCCAGATCGTCCTTTGCCAGAGCAACTACCATGGTAACTGCCAGGAGCAGCAAGGAGAAGTACTCCCACTGGCCCATCTGGACTGCTATGGCAGCCAGAGGCTGGGACACCAGCATGGCTATTATAAGGCCCGGCAAGGTACCTATAAAGTTACAGACTACAGCTATCGATAAGGCTCTTACCGCCTCGCCCCTTTTGGACATGGGGAAGCCTTCCCAGGCAGTCGGGATGGAGGAACCTGTGCCCGGGATACCGAGCAGTATGGAACCTATGCAGCCACCGGAGGTGGAGCCGATGTAGATCGCAGCGAGCAGAGCCAGTGCAAGGCCCGGGTCCATCTTGTATACCAGCGGAAGGATGATGATGGAAGCTGTGCCGCCGGACATTCCCGGGATAGCACCCAGGATCATACCTAGCACGCCGCCGCCTATAACGTATATAAGACCAACGGGTGAAAATACCTTGGCAAATGCTATTGCCATTGCTTCAGACATGTATTTTCCCTCCCTTAGAACAGTTTAATGATACCGCGCGGCACTCTGACCTTGAATACGTAAACGTACAGAAGGTAGAAGCACACACCGAATATAAGACCGTAGAGCAGAGCCTGCCACCACTTGATCTTTCCTCTTCCGAAGAGCAGAGCCATAACAAAGACTGCTACAGGAGCTGCTATCTTCATTCCGAAGAAGTAAAGCAGAGCAAGGTAAAGGAGGTAAGCGCCCCACATAATGAGTGCCCTTCCGAATTCCTTTTTAGTCATATAGACCTTGTCCGGTCCTTCCGGCTTCTTGATAATAAAATAAAGGCCGCATACGGCAAACAGCACTGCAGCTATCATCGGGAAGGTCCTGGGACCTACCTTTGCGAACTGCTCGGATCTGATTGGGATCTGGCTGGTCTGCCATACTATGAATGCGGTTAAAAGCAGACAAATAATACCGAGTAATCTGTCCTTAGATAGTTTTTTCATTTAAAAAACTCCTTTAGGTACAAAAGCCCACTCCGGAGGATCCCGGAGTGCACGATGATAGCTAATAATTACTTCTTTCCGAGAACTGCATCGATAGCCTTGTAGAGAGCGTTGATGTCTTCCCAGCACTGATCGATAGTCTTAGCCTCAACTACCTGTTCCTGGGTGGTCATGTGCTTCTTGAGGATCTGAACGGTCTCGTCGGAATCGTTGTTGTTTACCTTGTTGGCAGCATCCATCAGCTTAGCGTTGATAGCCTTTGCGAGTTCGGGATCCATGTCGTTCTTAGCGATGAGGTACATTCCGGTAGGAACGAAGAGCTCTTCGATACCAAGGTCCTTATAGTTAGGAATGCCCTTGAGCTCTGTCTTGTTTACAGGAAGAGTGGAAGCTGCGAGAACCGGAGTAACGGTGTCCTGCATAAGGCTGAGGGTCTTGGTCTGGTTGAAGAGATAGCCATCGATTATGCCGCCCATGATGTTGGTGGTGTTGTCGTTTCCTTCGGAGATGACCCACTTAACATCCAGTCCGTAGTGGTCCATTATGAGCTTGCAGATAACTTCGCCTATAGCGTTGGGGCCGTATCCGAGACGGAACTCACCGGGGTGAGCCTTGCACCAGTCAACGAAATCCTGGAAGGTCTTGACGTCGGGCAGGGTCTTCTTGGAGATGCACAGATAGTTAGGTGCACCGTTGGAAGGAAGTGCGCCGAGGGGGATGAAATCGTTCTTCATGGAGTGATCGAATGTTCCGAGGATGTCTCCGATAACAACTTCGCTGCCGGCAACATAGAAGGTGTAGCCGTCTCCGCCTGCTGCATAGGTCTTGTCTACGCATACAGCACCGCCGGAGGTAGCATCGTCCACGAGGAGGTAGGAAGCATCCTTAGCATCCTTGAACACGATGTCCATGAAGTACTGCTGGCCAAGGAAGGGAGCGCCGCCTGCGCTGTTCCTGGTGTAGATGGTGATGTCGTTGTCTGTGCCGGGCCAGGAAACTTCCTTGCTGGCATTGTTGTTGTTAGAGCCGCTGTTGTTGGAGCTTCCGCCGCATGCTGCAAGGCCGAAGCACATAACGAGAGCAAGCAGGAGTGCGATTGCTTTTTTCATGATAGATCTCCTTTAAACAAATCTCCTTCAATACGATATAACAAACGGTCTGTCCGTACTGTTAACGCGTTTATTTTAGCATATGAGCCTATGCAGACGCCCATGCCTTTTTGTTATTCAAATAATACCACAAATGGCATATGGCCTGTTCGTTGAAAACTCAATGGCGCCATAGGAAAAACCTATGCCAAGGCATAGGTTTTTCTTTTGGGCTGTATTCTATTTTACCGGTGTTCCCATGTAGCAGACTGTGCCGTCCGGCTGGCGGCTGTACTTGCTCAGGAACTCGTCGTAGTACATCAGCGCGTCCTGCGGAGTTACCAGGTGGTCCTTATCCGTGGTGGTTATAAAGTGCACCATGGGCACGCCCTCCGCATTGTGGTAGACCTTGTGGCGGAACGGGCCGTTTACGTACTCTGCGGGCTTGCTTATGTTTCCGGCACCGTTGCGCTTTATCCAGTATTCCACGGTCTTGAGCGCATCCGGGTTCTCCTTGAAGGTGCCGCCGCCGCGGTCGAACTGGCCCAGCTGGATTATTACTGGTATTTTGGCGGTCTTGCCCTCTCCACGCGCAAAGCCTCCGAAGAATCCCGGCCTTATTACGCCGCCGTTGCTTGCCGCTGCAGCAAAGACTTCCGGCATTTCCAGTATCAGCTGCTGGGTCATGGCGGAGCCCATAGAGTGGCCTGTTATATATATCCGGGTCCTGTCTATGGGGAACCTGCTGCACATGTCCTCTATCAGGAGCTTTATGAACTTGATATCGTCTTGTTTGGAGCTCTTGCCGTTGGCGTTCCAGGCGGGGTGCGTAAGCGTTCCGTTGGTAAAGAGTCTCAGTGATCCATGCGGCACTGCAAGGAACAGATCCCTTGCTTTAGCGGTGCGCACCCAGGCGCCCTGCCCAAGCTCCAGGCTCGGCGTGCCGGAGCCTCCGTGAAGGTCTATGACCAGCGGAAAACGCCTGCTGCGGCTCTTTTTATAGCCGGACGGTACAAACTCCTCCCAGCTGCGTTTCCAGCCGTCTACGGCCATCTCACGGCGCTTAAGACCCCATTGCGCGGGCGTGCGCCTCGGATGAGTAGAAGTGTTGCGGTAGTCCAGCGGTCGGAAGTACTTGCTCAGCTCTGCCCACACGCGCGCTGTTACCTGCGGACTGCAAATATCCAGGTCCTTCTTTACCATAACTGCAACAGGTGCGGTGTTCTCGCTGTTCACCCAGTTGTCGTCGAAGACGCGGTCCGGCATATAGTAGCGCATGCCGTCCCTGCGGTAGGGCGATCTTTCCAGTTTGTTGGTCTTTATAAAGAAGTTGATAGCCGCGCGGTCCTCTGCGCTCAGCTTATCCGTAAAGATGCACAGCGGGCAGGCCACTTCGGACATCTTGACGCTTTTTACAAGAGACGGAGCCTTGCCAAGGGCCCTCAGCTCCGCAGCGCTGCAGCCGCCCTGCCCCATTACGGCAAGGCCTGCCAGCTTGTTCGGAGAGCTCAGTATCAGCTGCTCTGCGGTCTTGGCCGCAGCTCCATATGCTGCAACATAGACCAGGGTCTTTCCAAGGTTGTAGTACTTCCTGTCCAGCATGGCGTCCCTGGCAGCTATTGCAAGGTCCAGGGCATCCGGGCCTTCAGGAAGCTCCATGCCAAGCACGGCAAACTTCTCCCTGTCCGCAAGGGCGATCCAGCCGGCCTTGCTAAGAAACTCCTCCGCGCCTGTCCCCGCAGGCATCAGCACGAATACAGAGCAGCAGCCATGCGGCAGCTTTTCAGGAAGGTAGACGAGCATCTGCGCCTTCCCCGCCTTGCAGCTCAGCTCCTGCGCAAAAAGCCCGCTCAGCGCCATATGCTCCAGCGCCTCCGGCGCCACAGCCTCGTTTATAGCATTTATCTGTTCATCAGTTGGAAATGGTCTGGTCATAGCAAAAAACTCCTTTCGATCGAATAATGATTATATCAAAAGGAGAATGCGTAAACAACTAAGAGTAATTTAAATACGGCGGAAATCAGGCTTTATCTTTAAGGATCAGCTCGTCCAGGGTCTTCTGCTCCATAACAACAAGGAGCTTGCTCTTGTCTTCCAGAGGCTTGCCGGGGTCTATTATCATCCAGCGGTTGCTTGCATCCCTTCTGGCAACAACGTTTATGTTTTCCCGTATCCGCAGGTTCAGCTCCGTAAGGGTCTTGCCCACCCACTCCTTTAAGGGCACCATTTCTATCATGCAGAGGCTGTTTCCAAGCTGGAAGTAGTCCAGGACGGTCTCCGAAAACAGTATGGTAGCGGAGCGCACACCTGCGTACTCCTCCGGTATGAACACCCTGTTGGCACCCACCCTCTGCAGTATGGAAGACATCCTTTTGGATGAGCTCTTGGCCACTATGTCCGGCACGCCAAGGTCCTTGGCCACGGCCACAGCAAGTATGCTTGCCTCCAGGTTCTGGGCCATGGCAACCACTACTATGTCCATGTCCTTGAGCCCCAGGGATATAAGGGTCTCCTCGTTGGACACATCCGCGCACACAGCGGCCGAGCAGTTGTCCGCTATCTCGTTCACAAGAGTCTCGTCTTTATCCACGGCCAGGACATCCGCGCCCATCTCGTAGAGGGTGCGCGCAAGGCTGGACCCAAACTTTCCAAGTCCAAGGACTGCAATAGATTTAGCCATAAGAATCTCCTTTATCCAATATAGAAATTACCGTCTGCGTAGTGGGTTTCGGGCTCCTTGGGGCCTTTTCCCCTGGCCAGGAATATAGCCATGGATATAGGCCCTATTCGCCCCAGATACATGGCCACAGTCACGATCAGCTTCCCCGCCAGGTTCAGCGTGGATGTCACATCCCTTGTGAGGCCTACCGTTGCGCAGGCACTCATTATCTCAAAGAGTCCGTCTTTAAAGTCCAGGGGGTTGGTGGCTATAAGCAAGAGCGTAAGGATGAGCACGGTTATCATGCTGACCTCGACTATAACCGAGGCTTTCTTCAGCTGCCCGCTGCTTACGCTGCGGTTGAAGACTATTGCGTTGTGCTTTCCCTTTACGTACGAGCTTATATTCAGCAGGTACAGGTAGAACGTGGTGGTCTTGACCCCGCCAGCCGTGCCGATTGGAGAGCCGCCGATAAACATCAGCAGGTAAGCTGCCACACAGGTAACATCCGTAATGCCTTTTTGCGAAAACGTCGCAAACCCGGCGGTCCGGAAGGTAACGGACTCGAACAGGCTGTTGAGTATCTTCATGGAGAGCGGCATGCCGCCTATAGTGTCCGGATTGTTGTGTTCCGCCATAAATACCAACACAGCGCCGGAGAATATAAGAACTGCGGTAATAGCAAGCACCAGCTTGGTGTGCTCGGATAGGCGCTTTGCGATCTGCTTTACATTAAAGGAGCGCTTGATTCCAAAGACGGTCTTGCGGGAAAGGTCCAGCCACACAACGTAGCCTATGCCGCCTACGATTATAAGCATCATGGTAACTATCATTACCAGCGGCTGCGTGCGGTAAGGCGCCAGGCTGTCCGGCCCCAGTATGTCTATGCCTGCGTTGCAGAATGCCGAAACAGCGTTGAACACAGACACCCAGATGCCGCGCCCCGTTCCAAACACAGGTATAAACGCCGGCATGTAAAGCAGCGCGCCTATTATTTCTACTATAAGGGTGCCGCGTATTATGCGCGAAAGAAAGCCAAGCAGCCCGGATATGCTGTCGAGATTAAGGGCATCGCGCAGGGTGAGCCTGGAGCTTAAGGAAAACTTCTTGTTGGCCACAAGCATCAGCGTGGCCACGACTGTTATGACCCCCAGCCCGCCTATCTGGATAAGCAAAAGGATCACGGCCTGGCCGAAAGTGCTCCAGTAAAGGTAGGTGTCCACCACTACCAAACCCGTTACGCAGACGGAGGTGGTGGCGGTAAACAGCGCGTCCGCGTAGGGCGTCCAGCTGCCGGAGGCGGAGGAAACAGGCAGCGCCAGAAGAACGCTGCCTATCAGTATAGCCGCAAGAAAGCTAAGCGGTATCAGATGTATGGATGAAAGCTTGAATTTCTTCATTTCCGCCGGTCCGACTAAAAAACAATTATTGTAAAAATTATAGCACAAACAACCAGGCAGCGGAATACGGGCAACCGTTGGTAAATAGGCACGATTAGCAGGCAAAGCATAAAACAAACCCAGCAAGATACGAACTGATATCATAGATACATTTGACCAGATCAGTATCAAAGCCGAAGTGTTCCTGTAACTACATAAGGGTTTGATCTTAAAAATCTAACTTGATCATCTGTAAATTTTGATGCTGACATAGAAACCCTCCGTTTTACAGGGTACATTTTAAGGTGATCTGCAAGAACCATCAAAAACAAGTAAAAACCCTTGAAAACTCAATGTCTTCAAGGGTCGTCCCGCATTCTTCAGATCTATGATCTGGATATGCATACTACATGCTTCCTCATATATTCCGGATCACTAGGAAGGCTTCGTGTTGGGCAGCCTCCCAACTTCCGTTCTGATTAACCATGAATCCGTGCGGACTGTCAGGATAGTAGCGGTATTTCACCGGTACGTCCGCGTCCGCGAGTTTACGTACCATTTCCAGGTTCTCATACTTTAGCTCATCCTTGCCGCCATCTATTATCATAGTCTCGGGGATCCCGACAAGATCTTCAACAGATGCAAACACGGGCGATATCTCTGGATCTTTTGGATCCGCGGTATCTATATACGCATCGAAATAGGTGTAATAGACACCTGCCCGCTCTGGGCACGGGCTCTTTTTTGATGCCGGATCCGTAGCCTGATCATACACAGAATAACACAGAACCTGAAGCGCGGGCGCAAGTTCTCCTGCATCTTTAAGGCGCCTTGTTACACCGAAAGCAAGATTCCCGCCTGAGCTCTGACCACAGATAACGTACCTGTTCAGATCCAAAAGGTATTTACCCGGTTCCTCTGCAAGAAGCCGGATCAGTGCCTCAGATTCGTTCAGCGCGTAGGGATAGACTACCTCCGGGGACAGGCTGTAATCGACCGAGACAACGGCACGTCCGGTCGCAAGCGCCATTCTTCTGCAAAACAGAATATCGCGGTCGCTGTGTTCACGGACCATTCCGCCTCCATGGAAGCTGAATATAGTCCGCAAAGTCTTTCCAGCAGCATCCTTTGGCCTCATAATATAGAACCGATGTGTAAATATATCGTTTTTAATTTCAAAGCGCTCGCAATCTGTCACACCGTCCAGTTCGTGGAGGTCTCCCCCCGCAAAATAAGCGGGAGGAGAGGCTCTCCATGCAAGCACCTTTTCAAGTATTGACTTTCTGTCCATAGGTTCTACCAGTCGCGGACGGACCCGTCAAAGCTGTAGTGAGCATGAGGCATAGCGCGGTCCTTGGCAGGGAACTTCTCTGCAGCGTCATCTGCAAGCTCAATGCCTATACCCGGCTTGTCCGGGACTATCAGGCAGCCATGCTCAACAGCAATAGGCTCCTTTACCATTGCATCTTCCGCGCCATTGAGCATAAAGCTCGGAAGCTCCATGATGCCGACGTTTGCAATGCATGCGCAAAGCTGCAGGCATGTGGCGGTGGAGACAGGACCGAGTGGATTGTGCGGAATGACCAACACATTGTTTGCCTCAGCCATAGCAGCAACCTTCCTTGCCGCGTTCAGGCCGCCCACAGCACATACATCCGGTCTTACGTACCTTGCAGCGTCGCGCCTAAGTATAGTTTCGAACTCGTTGAAATAAATAAATCTTTCACCAGTCGCAATAGGTATGTTTACATGCTGCGCGACATATGCCATAGCGTCCGGGTCGTCAGGAGTGATGGGGTCTTCGAGTATCATAGGCCTGTATTTTTCGGCTTCGCGGCCAAAAGCAACAGCTTCGGGCACGCTCATGCTTCTGTGGACTTCCAGCACCAGGTCGAAATCGATCCCGACGGCTTCCCTGGTCTTCCTGACCTTATCGAGCGCTATCTCTACCTTGTTAGCAAAGAATTCGTTCTCTCCGTGTTCAGTGGTATTGTTGTCCGGGAGGAATATCTTGCTTGCTGTAAAGCCTCTGTCCTTAAGCTTGCCGAACTCATCAGCCATCTGCTGCGCGCCCATGTCAAAATTGGTCAGACCGCTGCAGTAAGTGCGTACTTTATCGCGGGTCTTGCCGCCCAGAAGCTCGTAGCAAGGAACTCCGAGAGCCTTTCCCTTAATATCCCACATTGCAATCTCCAGGGCGCTGATGGCGCTCATAAGGACGCTGCCGCGGAAGTAGTTGGCACGATACATGTCCTGATAATGGTGTTCTATCTTAAAGGGATCCTGCCCGATAACAAACTGCGAAAACTTCTCTATAGCGCCTTTTGTGGCACCGAGAAATGCCCAGTTTCCGGCTTCGCCCAAGCCTGTTATCCCTGCGTCTGTGTGAACTTTTACGAATAAATAGTGCTTTGCTTCTATGATCTCAACACCTGTGATCTTCATTTGTTACCTCCATATAGTTTGGATGATCCAAAAAAAGGGAATGTCTTACTCGGCATTCCCTGTGAACAGCGACAGCATGTTTTCCATGCTTCGGTTCAGGTGGTATTCCATTGCTTTACAGGCGCCTTCGACGTCTCCCTGGATCATACGGTCCAGTATGCGCGAGTGTTCGTTGAGGCTTTTGAGCTGGTGGTTGTCGTGAGGTTCCAGCAGTCCGTAGGAGGGACCGTTCCAGAGCATCTCGCACAGGCTCATCAGCTTGGGGCTTTTACTGCCCTTCCAGATCAGGTAATGGAATGTCTTGTTGTAATCCGAGTAGAATTGTTCGTCGTTCATGATCCGGGGATCTTCCTCGGCATCGAGCTGAACTTTTTTTAGCGGAGCAAGATCCATGTTGTTTTGCATGGCCTTTTTTATAGCCTCGCTCTCCAGAAGGCACCTGACAGAGTAGTGATCTTCTATGAAAGCCTTGTCGATCTTATTGACTATGGCGCCCTTGTTCATTCTTAAAGAGAGCAGGCCCTCGGTCTCCAGTGTCTGGAACGCTTCGCGCACAGGAGTCCTTGAGATCCCCAGCTTAGCAGCTACGTCCGTAAGCGAAAGTTCGGAGCCCGAAGAAATCTCTCCGGAAAGTATGGATTTTCTGATGATAGTTGCGATTTTTGTCCTTGCGGGAACAATATTAAGTGATTCCATTTTTAACCTCAAACTACAATACAATCATTGGATATTATAGTTTATAGTTGTCCAAACATCAAGTTATTCGTTAGCAAGTACAGTCATCGCTTCTTCGAGCACATCTATCCCTGCAAGTATCTGGTCTGTGTCAGAGTACTCGCGGGGGTCGTGGATCAGACCGTCTTTTGCCGGGATGTGGATGACACATGACCTTGTTATCCTGCTTATATTGCATGTGTCATGACCTCCTGCGCACAGCATGGATATTGCGGAGTGGCCGGTCTTTTTCGCCGCGTTGAGAAGCAGGGAGTGCAGACCGTCATCGAAGTGGGTAGGGCGCGACGCGGATATAAGATCAAAGCTGACATCCACGCCTTCCGCGCTTGCGACTGCAAGTATCATTGACTCGAGCTCGCTTAAGGCTGTCTCCATGAGAGTATAGTCCCGGCCGCGAAGATCGAGCCACAGCTCGGCTTCTCCGGGAACGCAGTTCATGACCCCCGGCTTAGCCACGCAGCGGCCTATCGTAGCGATAATGCCCTGATCTGCGTATTTTTCGGCAATTTTCCTGGTGGAAATAACTGCGCCGGCTGCCGCAACAAGCGCATCCTTGCGCATCTCAATGGGCGTGGCGCCGGAGTGGGCTATCTCTCCGCGGAACTTTATAGACTTCCTGATAGGTGCCGCGTTGTCATCGATAACGCCGATCTCTATGCCTTTTCTGAAAAGGACCGGACCGCAGTCTATGTGCATCTCGAAGAATGAATAGAGTTCTTTAGGGTCTCTTTCCGCTTTGCGGCTGTCAAGTATGTTCAGTCCCCTTTGCGCAAGGACCTCTTTGACGGTCTGTCCGTAGATATCCTTCATATCAGCCCACTTTTCGGGATCAGATATGCCGGAGATCGATTTGCTGCCCAGATGGTTGAACCCGAAGCGCGACGACTCGTGCCCAGCAAATATCCATACCTCAAGCGGCCTTTTTGTGGGGCCTTTTGCCATGATCCGTTTAACGGCGCATATTGCTCCGACCACGCCTACAGATCCGTCGTAGTTTCCGCCGCCCGGGACCGAATCGCTGTGAGAACCCGCGCACACAGCGGGAGCGTCGGACTGAGTGCCTTCCACCCTTCCGATAATGTTCCCGACAGCGTCCATGCGCACGCTCATGCCCAGCCGCTTCAGCTCATCCATCAGGAAGAGCTTCATCTTCCAGTCTTCATCTCCATAGGCTATGCGGTCGTAACCTTTTCCCGCCTCGAGCTTTCCTGCGTTGCCGAACTTTTCGAGCATCAGGTACTCTACGTATTCACGGTCGGTCATTTATTCCACCTCGCAAACATCATCAGTTCTTGTATTCACATATACACTCTTGTTGAGGCAGGTGTAGCGGACGTGCAGGCGCTCCTTTACGATACGAGACTCGCCGAAAGCGTCCTTATACTCGTACTTTCCGGGGTCTATGGAAAACACGACGAAGTCTGCCATCTCGCCCGCCTTTACATCGAGGGATTTGTCTTTAAGTCCGTACAGCTCGACCGGAGCGGTGGTGACCTTTCTCAGAAGCTCCAGCCACGGAAGTCCTGTAACTCCGCGAAGCTTTGTTATGACTGTAGCCATGTTGTAGCAGGGACCATGGTAGTTGGCTGTCCAAAGGTCTGTTGAGATCGTATCCGGGAAGAATCCTCCATTCCAGCTGTCTTCAGCAACCGGATAGCAGAACGCGTTGGTGCCGTGTCCCAGATCGAAAAGTACGCCGCGGTCCCTTGCATCCTGGACACAGGGCTTGAGCGCACCGTTTTCATCAACCACTTTCATAAGAGGTGTGTGCCCCGCGTAGATGTGCGTCAGTATATCCCCTTTCCTAAGGTAGGACAGCACGTATTCTATGGGCTTGTCGCAGCGAGGCGCGTGCACCAGCATGTTTACTCCAAGCTCATCCGCCAGCTTTCTTGTCTTTTCGAGCATGTAAGCCGAATCGAAGCAGAACTTTGTATCTATCCTTATCTTCAGGCCGCAGAGTTCGCTCTCGTATTTCTTATACACTTTTTTAATAAGCTCTTCATCCACGTCCTGAGGGCCTTCAGTGTCGCGTATCTTTTCCCTGTTGATGCCCCATTTGCCCATATTAAGGAATGATCTGTAGCGAAGTTCACTGCGGAAGCGAACATCTCTTCGGTAATCCTCAAAGTTACCGGGGCCTGCTGTGCCTGGATCAAGAGCGTAGGTGACGCCCTGAGTAAGCATGGTGTCGTAGGGGTTCATGCCTATGCCTCCCCCGAACCCGTTCTCAACGACTCCGAAGTGGCAATGTACGTCTACCCAACCGGTGGTTATCAGCATGCCGGAAGCGTCTATGACTTCCTCTCCCGCAAGGGGCTTAAGATCGGAGCTGATTTCCGCAATGATGCCGTCCCTGACCCGTATATCAGCCATGGCCTCAGATCCGTCTTTTACGGAGAGGATGGTGCCACCTTTGATTATATAATCGCTTAACATGTTTGCTCCTTTATGTTTTCCGGTCAAATGCGGTCAAGTCCGCAAAAGGCCTGACCGCATGGTCTTACCACTGTTTAGAACGCAGGCATTACGAGTGTCACGTAGGGGATATAGAAGATCGCCGCGACGACCGCAAACAGCCAGCCGAGTTTGAACAGATCCTTGAGGGAGTATCCGCCTGTTCCCATAACGATTGGGATTGCAGCGGTTGCGGACGGTGTCATGAAAGCGGTGAGAGATCCCGCCGCGATCAGTACCAGGCATCCTCTGGGATCTGCACCTATTGCTCTGCAGGTAAGGAGAGCTATCGGGGCAAAGATGTTCATTACGCTCTGGTTCTGAGTGAACTGGGTGAGTATGAAGGGGATGACGAAGAACGTAATGCTGAGTATCCAGGGGCTCGGGTTTGGTCCGAGAGCTGTTGCGATAATGTTGCCGACATAGTCAGCGGCACCGGTACTGATAAGGGCGCCTGCTATGGCGTTAGCGCCTACGAACAGAAGTCCGAGGTCTATAGGCATAGCCTGGATAGCTTCTTTTCCGCTAAGCACACCGCAAATGACCAAGAGCATGCATCCGGAGAACACGATGACCCAGTTTGTTGTCCCGAAGCTGGTACCGAAGATCAGGAAGAATACTACAGCTATGAATATTATAGTTCCTGCAACATCCTTGAATGGAGAGAGCTTAGCTTCCTCTTTAGTTTTGAGCGCGCTGATGGGGTTGGTCGGCTGCTCGGGAGTGACTCTGGGTGCATAGAACCAAGCCCATGCTATGATCACAAGGAGGACGGGAAGTCTGCCCTTCATGAAATCCATTGGTGTGAACCCCTGGGTAAACTCGTAGGTCTTCATAAGGCCGTCAAACACGGATGCCTCGGAGATAGCAAAGCCGAACGGAAGGACCGCGCAGGCAGCCACGCAGGTGAGCGCCAGCGGGAACTGAGTCTTGGAGGGGCTCACATTGTATTCCTGGTTAACAGCGTCCATGATGGGGAACATGATGGAGTACGCCACTGCAGGAGAAGTCTGGAAAGATGTAAGTACTATTGCGAGAAGGATAACGAGTCTGTAGGACCACTTGAAGGATCCTTTGGTGATGGTTCTGATGCCGTTTCCCATCTTTCCTACAAAGGAAGTCTTGCGCAGACCTGCGCCTACTACGAACATTCCTACAATAATTACGGTGTTGGCGCTGCCAAGACCACTGAGGAAGGTGGCTGGGGTAATGCACTTAGTCCATACAAGCAGGATAGCTGCCGTTCCGGCGGTTATACCGAGAGGCACTTTCCCAAGGATAAATGACACGACCATCGCCAGGAAGATGATCAGACATATGGCAATCTGTGTCGTCATAGTTTTGTTTCCTTTCTAAAAGTTATTACTGTGCTTTTCGCGCATGAGTTTCTTAAGGCCACCTGCTTTGAGGATCCCGGTAACATAATCCCCGAAGGGATCTCCTGCAAGCTCTTCTCCGGCCTGCGTAAGGATATTCATGTTGTTCAGGTCGATTCTGACCGTTTGCCCGTTCTCCACTGCCCTTGCCGCACCTTTGCAGGTTATGAGCGGGAGCCCGAGATTGATTGCGTTCCTATAGAAGATGCGCGCGAACGATTCTGCAACAACAGCTTTTACCCCAGCGTTCAGCAATGTTATCACCGCGTGCTCGCGGCTGGACCCGCATCCGAAATTCGTGCCTGCGACTATGATGCTCCCCGGAACTGCCCTTTGGATGTCTTCTTCGAAGCCTCCGAGGCAGTGACTGCCGATTTCTTTTGGGTCTACTATCGCAAGAAACCTTCCGGGATATATCTGGTCCGTATCCACGTTGTTACCAAGCACTACGGCCTTGCTTTCAAGGATTTGAGACATTTTTTCCTCCTTTCTGTATTTTTGATCGCTGTTGTCAGTTGTGATTATAAAACCGATCTCGGATCGGTAATGCAGCCGTTAAGGACCGAAGCTGCTACTGCAGCGGGCGAAGCGAGGTACAGCAGACTTTTGTTGCTTCCCATGCGGCCCGGAAAGTTGCGGTTGGAAGCTGTGATGCAGACCTCTCCCGGACAGAGCAGCCCATCGTGAGCGCCGAGGCAGGGGCCGCATCCGGGTGTTCCTATCGTGGCTCCGGCTTCGATGAGTTGCTGTATATATCCTTTTTTTATGCAGTTCTGCATTACTTCCGAAGACGCGGGGACCACTATGAGCCTTGTGTATGGCGCTATGTGTTTTCCATTCAGGATCTTTGCGGCTTCCGCAATGTCTTCCTCGCGGCCGCCCGTACAGGTCCCTATGAGGCCCTGATCTATCCTGGTGCCTGCAACGGATGAGAGCGTCGCCACGTTATCTACGCTGCTGGGGCAGGACACCAAAGGCTCAAGGTCTGTAATATCAAAGGTGTAGCTTTCAGCGTACTTGTATCCCTTGTCTGTCTCGTAAACCGTAAAGGGCCTGACAGCCCTTTTGGATACATAGTCCAATACGGCTTTGTTTGGCTGCATGTAAGCGGTCTTGGCTCCCATCTCCACTGCCATATTACAAATGACCATGCGTCCGGGGACGCCGAGCTGCTCTATGTAGCTTCCTGTGAAATCTATCGCTTTGTATACGGCTCCGTTTGCTTTTATCTTTCCAAGCACCGAAAGAACAACGTCTTTGGGATAGACGCCGAGGCTGGGCTTACCGTCTATGCGGATCTCTATTATCTCCGGGACTTTCATCCAGGTCTTGCCTTCAAGAAGGATGGCGGCCATGTCTGTGGCGCCTACACCGCTGCCTACAGCCCCGAACGCTCCGTGTGTGGTCGTGTGAGAGTCGGTCGCGATAACTATCATACCCGGATATACCACACCGGCTTCCGGCATCACTTGGTGACAGACGCCGCAATTGGTGTCAAAATGATATGTAAGGCCATTGTCTTGCGCGAATTCACGCATCTCCTTGTGGTTTCTAGCCGCCTCTATCGTGGGGCAGGGCGCGTAGTGATCAAAAACGAAGGCGACCCTGTCCTTATCCCAGACTTTTTCTCCACCCATCTCTCGGAATGAATAGACCGTTTGCAGGTAGAGGTCGTTAACTTCCGCGAAGTCTACATTTACTGTTATGATCTCACCGGCATTCAGACTGGTTTTTCCGCTGGCGTGAGCAAGTATTTTTTCAATTGCATGCATGGCATATCTCCGTCTATGGTTGTATACGATATACAATTGCCTTGGTGCGTTTATTGTAATATTATTAGGGAAGAATGTGAAATGCAAAGGTTGTTGGGGGGATATACGCAAACTGAATTGTACTTTTTAGCCAGATATCTGTACAATTAAATCGTATACAGTATTCATATTTTGCTAAGGAGCCTTTATGAACGACCAGGTTTTGCTGCAGATGATAGCTATCGCCGAAGAAGCAAGCATTTCAAAGGCGGCTGCAAGATTATATGTTTCTCAGCCCACGCTTAGCAGGACTCTGCAAAAAGTGGAGACAGAACTGGGTGAAACGCTGTTCTACCGCACGTCCAAAGGATTGTTCCTGACGCCTTCCGGGCAGCGTTTTATAGCCATGGCGCGCAGAATATGCAAGCTGTACAGCGATATGAACAACGAATTCTGCGATGTAAACAGGCTGCACAAGGGCCAGCTTACAGTCTCCGGCCCGACAAGGCTCTGCAGCATAGTCCTTCCGGAATCGCTTAAGTACTTTAAGGCGATTTACCCGAATGTGGATATTAATATCAGAGATATACCAGGAAACAGGGCAGAGGAAGAGGTCCTCGCGACAAAGGCGGATCTGGGCTTCATTTACCTTCCGGCAAGGTTCGACGGGTTCGTGAGCGTCCCTTTGTTCGACATCATTTCGAATGTAGTAGTGCCCAAGGATCATCCTGCCAACAGCCTATCCTATTATTCCAAGGAGATCGGGAGTTATTGCATCGATGTAAAGGATCTTGGTGACTATGAGTTTATACTGCCCGCGCAGAATACCAACAGCCGCAGGTTTGCGGACAGGATATTCAAAGCCGCAGGGATAGAACCTAAGATCAGCATGGAAGCAGTCAATCTGGATATAATAATAGGCCTTGTCTCAGTGGGACTGGGTATAACCATCATCCCAAGGCTTACAGGCCTTATGTACGAAAAGTTTTACAACGAGGTCAATATCTACCACCTGGACAAGCGGTATGACAGCCTGAACAACATAGCGGTCATCTATAACAGCGAGAACAGCCTCACGGTTACAAGCAGAGCCTACTTGAACATACTAAAAGAACTTGACTGGGATCGCATCTGCCCTAAATACACAAGCACTGCTAAACAGGGCGGTTGATCAAGCGTCAAATAAGGGTAACAGAACATAATCACAGTATTGCTCGAAAATATGAAACATTATTTTCGTATGCAACGCATATGGCTTTCATATGACTTGATCGTTGTATTCTTTAGTCCTTTTGCTTTACAAGATGTTAGAAAGTTCTCAAAAAGTTGTTTAAAAGTTGTTTCATTCTGCCTTAAAAGTATCCTCATTTTAGACTCCCTGATTATTCAAAACTGCGGCGAAAATCAGAGATACAGGCAAAAAGTGCAAAAAAACTGAGAAGCCTTGAAATATCAAGGCTTCTCGGCTTTTTGGTGGACCAAACCCTGCAAGACTCGAACTGATATCATTGAGATCAGCTTCTGTTAAACTGTTGCCTTTTACTCTCCATAATAATTATCTCCTTTTAGTTATATACTAAATGAGACAAGTGGTATTAATAAGATATATTATACATATGTTCAAGAGCCATGCGCCTGGCTTCGTCTCCGGATAAATCAATGCTGCCGCTTAATTGGTTGCCTGACATACGGCCTGTTGCGGGATTATATGTATATTTGTTACCATACTTATCCATTAACTCATATTCTCCGAAGATATCATTGACTGCTTGTTGAGATCTGCTTTGTGAGACTTTTCGTGCTGCTTGTTCTCTGTTGTATCTTTCCACTCCTAAAGCAAGTCTTTGTCCTTCAGCTATCCTAGCTGCCTCCTCTTTCTCGAGTGATTCCAATCTGTAATGTATTGACCTTTTTAACCGATCAGGTTCAGGAAGATATTTAGGACTGTAATATCCCGAAGGATCATATCTTTCACTGTCATTCTTCATTGCCATTTCGATCCACATCTGTGCCGATTGAAGTGAGTACAAGTTATTCGAATCGTACAGTTCTTTTGCCAGATCATACTGTGCGATGTAAAGACCTGCATATCCGCACTCTGCAAGCATTTTATCAGCTTCATCCACCCTATTGCATAACCTCAATGCATTACTGAGAATGTACTTCTCATCCAATGTGAGATCACTATCACATAAGCCCCACCAGACAGCTTCTTGGGCATTGGTTTTAGTATCGAACCAGAAGGATCTGCAAGCATCACCAGCGTATTTTTTTTCACCTTGCCTGTATGCTTCGGGAAAAACGATGCAGCCGAGATGATCTATATCGATTACATACTGAGCTGAAATGATTTCTGCCATTGGCAGCATTACCCGCTTATCTTTTTCAAGGCAGCAGGAATACCAGTAATCATAAGCATCTTTGTACTTCTTTTCATTATACTTTTTCAGTCCTTTTTCATAATTTTGACTGTTCTTCGCTTCGAGTTCACGAGCTCTCTTACCAGCTCTCTTATCTCCCATCTGTTCGGCAAGTAAATAATACCCCAGCGCATACTTGGATACTGAGATCACATACTCTTCACTTATTTTTCCTGCCAGCCAATATCCATATGCAGATCCGGCTTTACCTGCTTTTACTGCAAGTTCCAGTGCTCTTCCGCTGTCATGGAAGGTAAGAGGACCATCATAATAGAATCTGGCAATACGCGCCAAAACATCAGGATCTCCTTCTTCTGCAAGCAGTTCCAGTTCTCTTAAGGCTTTACCGTCATTAAACTCCACACCTCGCCCAAGATGAAAAGCCCATGCACGGAATCTATGATCGTTTTCTCTCTTCATGAATTCGGAGTTCTGTTCCATGAAATCTCCGGGATCAGCGATAAACTCAAGGGCTTTATCCGCATCTTCGTAACCGTTTTCAAGGGCTTTAGCCAACCATCTTTCTGCTTCCTGCACATTCTTTTCCGTACCGATCCCGTGATAATACCTCATACCAGTCTGATACATTGCTCTTGCGTCGCCTCTTTCAGCCAGGATTATTCCGAGTCTGAAAGATTCTGTGAGACATTTCCCGTTTCGATGGAACAGCAGATAATTATATATCTGATTATCCATATCGAGTTCATAATTGATCACATCCTTCAGTCCATATGTATATAAGGCATACATGGCTTCTTCAGCTTTATCCTGCAATGGAGTCCCTGTAAGAGCCGTCAGCATCGCCATTTTCTCATCGTCTGGAGTATATGATCTCCGCTGCAGATATACACCCTTATACTTCGGCAGTATACCGAACTTAGCATCAAGATACAGATCTTCCGGACTCCTGCCATTTTCGAGTTCATTGCGATAATGGTACACAT
>JAZQIH010000022.1:0-4831 GCA_045541015.1 Anaerovoracaceae bacterium
CCCCAATGCCAAGAAGTACAGCAAGATAACCCACAGCGAGGTCCTTGAAAAAGACCTTAAGGTAATGGATTCCACAGCTGCATCTCTTTGCAGGGACAACGGAATGAAGATACACGTCTTCGGACTTGCGGAAAAGGATGCAATAATCCGCGCATGCGCCGGAGAGGAAATAGGAACTATAGTTTACTAAGATCGTAATCTTTTACATAAGGAGGAACACAATGAGCAGTGCACAGGAAATCTATAAAGAAAAAATGAGCAAGACTATCAGCGTGCTCAAGGAAGATCTCAACACAGTAAGAGCAGGCAGAGCAAATGCAGCTCTTCTGGACCAGATAACAGTGGATTACTACGGAGTTATGACACCGGTAAAGAACCTGGCTAACATCCAGGTACCTGATCCCCGTACTCTCATGATCATTCCGTTCGATCCCAAGAGCCTCAAGAACATAGAAAAAGCCATCCAGATGTCCAACCTGGGAATCAACCCGACCAACGACGGTAAGAACATCAGGCTCGTAATACCTCCTCTTACCGAAGAGCGCAGAAAAGAGCTCACTAAGGTCATCAAGAAGATGGGCGAGGAATCCAAGGTTGCAGTCCGCAACTGCAGGCGCGATGCCAACGAGCAGATCAAGAAGGCAGAAAAGGCCGGCGAGCTCACCGAGGACGACGTAAAGAAGGATCTCGACGAGATCCAGAAGATGACTGACAAGTGCATGAAGGACATTGATCAGATCATCGCTAACAAAGACAAAGAGATCATGGAGCTGTAAGCTTTGAGAGAAGATCTTGATCTTACAAGAGTTCCGCAGCATGTTGCGATAATAATGGACGGAAACGGCCGCTGGGCCAAGCAGCGCGGAATGCTGCGCGTGCAGGGCCACAGGGCAGGGCTGGAAACGCTCAGAGAGGTAGTGCGTCATTCCCAGAGGCTTGGTGTAAAGTACCTTACTGTTTACGCGTTCTCAACGGAAAACTGGAAGCGTCCGCAGGACGAGGTGTCCGGTATTTTCAAGCTGGTCGTAAAGTACGTTCAGTCCGAGCTTCCCGAGCTTTGCGCTAACAATGTCCACGTAAGCGTCCTGGGAGACTGGGACGCTCTTGGCGTGCCCGAAGAATCCAAGGAAAGCCTCAGAAAGCTTATAGGAACTACTAAGGAGAACACCGGGCTGCATTTTAACATAGCGCTTAATTACGGCGGCAGAGCGGAGATCGTTAATGCTGTTAACAAGATCCTTGCAGAGGGTCTGGATAAGATAGACGAACAGACTTTGTCCGACCATATGTACACTGCCGGCATGCCGGATCCGGACGTAATTATCCGCACCAGCGGAGAAAACAGGCTGTCCAACTTCCTTACCTGGCAGTCTGCGTATTCCGAGATAGTGCTTACACCTGTCTTCTGGCCGGAATTCACCAACGACGAATACGAAAAGTGCATAGTGGAATTCCAGAAAAGGGACAGAAGGTTCGGAGGCCACAAATGAAGACCAGACTATTGTCATCTATATTCATAGTTGGCCCGCTTCTGATATTCCTCTTTTTCGGGGGTATACCTCTTCTTTTGCTGTGCCTTGGCATATCTGCCATAGGCATGCACGAGTTTTATAAGGGCTACGAGAATATAGGCGTACACGCCGGCAAGTACTGGGCTTTCGGCATGCTTGCCGTGCTGTATATAATAATCTATTTCGGAGAGTTCACATCTCTGGATCCAAGGACCTACAACCACATTCTTTCCATGTGGGTGTTCGGCACGGTGTGCCTGGGCCTATTAATGTCTCTTATCAGGGAAGACCACAATATTCTGGACGGACCGGTAACGAGCCTTGGAATACTGTATATAGGCTATTTTACTGCGCATCTGCTGCTGATAAACCGTATAGCTAAATACAGCACTATGGTGTGGCTCGTAATACTTGCAGCATTCGGCTGCGATACCTTTGCGTATGTGTTTGGTCTGCTTTTCGGAAAGCATAAGATGGCGCCTAACATCAGCCCCAAGAAGACCTGGGAGGGCGCTGTCGGAGGCATTGCAGGAGCAATAGTCTGCTGCGGCATCTTCGGCTATTTTGTCTATCCAAAAGAATTCATCCACTGCCTGATAATAGGCTTTTTCGGTGCGCTGTTCGGCATGGCCGGAGACCTTGTGGCATCAGCGTTTAAGCGCAAGATGGGTATCAAGGACTTCGGAAACCTTATCCCCGGCCACGGCGGAATAATGGACAGATTCGACAGCGTAATACTCGTAGCGCCTTTCGTTTACTATTACATTTTAGTCTTTATCAGACCATGAAAAAAATTGCGATACTAGGGTCCACAGGATCCATTGGCACCCAGACCCTGGATGTCATAGAAAGAAATAAGGACAAATTCGTTGTGACCGCGCTTTCCTGCGGTCACAATATTGATTTATTCAGAAAGCAGCTTAAGGACTTTGCGCCGGCGCTTGCCTGCGTTGCTGAGGAAAAGGACGCTCTGGAACTTAAAAAGGAGTTTCCGGGTACTGAGATACTCTGCGGAAGGGAGGGCCTCAAGACCCTTGCTGCACAGGCAGACGCAGACATGGAAGTAAGCGCGCTTCTTGGAATGATGGGCATTGAGCCTGTTCTTGCAGCAATAGAAGCAGGAAAGGATATAGCCTTTGCCAACAAGGAGACACTGGTAGCCGGCGGCTCTCTGGTTATGGAGGCTGTGCGCAGAAAAGGCGTAGCTTTCCTTCCCGTGGACAGCGAGCATTCCGCCATTTTCCAGGCCTTAAGAGCTGCGGACGGCAATTCTGTCCACAAGATCATTTTGACCGCGTCAGGCGGGCCGTTCAGGGGCTTTACGGCTAAGCAAATGGCTTCTGTCACCAAAGCTCAGGCGCTAAAACATCCAAACTGGAGCATGGGCGCTAAGATAACCATAGATTCCGCAACCATGATGAACAAAGGTCTGGAAGTAATAGAGGCTTCCTGGCTCTTCGATACAGATCCGGAGAACATAGAGGTGGTCGTTCACCCGCAGAGCGCTATTCATTCCGCTGTGGAGTTCGAAGACGGCTCCATAATAGCTCAGATAGGCGCTCCGGACATGAGGATACCCATTGCTTACGCTCTGGCTTTCCCTGGCAGGGTGCCCAATGCCGGAAAGAAGTTCAGCTTCTTCGATCTTGGCACCATGACCTTCGAAAAGCCGGACCCGGAAGTCTTCAGGTGCCTCGGGCTTGCTTACAGGGCAATAAAGCTTGGAAAGAGCTATCCCATAGTTCTTAACGCTGCCAACGAGGAAGCCGTTGCAGCCTTCCTTGCGGACCGCATAACATTTGCTCAGATAGCGGACCTTGTTGAATTTGCACTTGACAAGCACAGCGTCACAGAAATCACATCTTTGGATGATATACTGGAAGTTGAGCGCGAAAGCCGTGCGGCCGTAACAGCTCACATCCGTTAATTCTATTCAGATCAAAAGGAGTATACATAATAATTGTTATGAGGATATTGGGAATAGTCATAGCACTTATAAGCTTCCTGCTGCTCATACTGGGGCATGAGTTTGGGCATTTTTCTGTAGGAAAGCTTCTGGGATTCAAGATCAACGAATTCTCTGTGGGCATGGGGCCTCTTCTTTGGAGCAATAAGAAGGGGGAGACCCAGTACTCATTCAGAGCCATTCCGCTTGGCGGCTACTGCGCATTTGAAGGCGAAGACGGAGACGAAGAGGACGAAAACGGCGTGGTTAAAGAGCCGGATCCCCGCAGTTTCAACCGCCAGCCGGCCTGGAAGAAGCTTCCGGTGCTGCTTGCCGGATCCTTCAACAACATAGTTATAGGTATTCTGATCCTTACCGTAGTCTTTGCGATAATGGGCAGCTATTCGCCCGTGCTCGAGGCTGTGCCTGCAGACAAGCCAGCAGCGGCAGCCGGGATACAGCCGGGAGATAAAGTCGTTGCTATCAACGGCACCTACTACGACGAATGGCTGGATATAACCCAGGCCATACAGAACAACGAAGACTCAGATGTAGACATAACCGTTGTAAGAGACGGCAAAGAGATAGAGTTTAAAAACGTAAAGATAGAGGTAAGCGAGGACAACCGCAAAGTTATTGGGATCCAGTGCTCCATGGAGCATTCAGTGGGAACTGCTGTCAAGTCAGCCTTTAAAGAAGCAGGCTCCATGATAAGGGCGCTTCGGGACTTCTTCGTTAGGCTGTTCTCCGGCAAGGCCAGCTCGGACGATGTAGGAAGCATTATCCAGATAATCGATATCTCAGGGGATTACGCAGTAAGTTACGGCATCCTGACTGTTATCTACCTGATAGGCCTTGTAAGCGTAAACCTCGGATTCATGAACCTTCTTCCTATACCCGGCCTGGACGGCGGACGCATACTGTTCGTTATAGTCAGGTGGATAACCAGGGGTAAGGTCTCGGACAAGACAGAAGCAATAATCAACAGCGTATTCATGTTCCTGCTGTTCGGCCTTATGATAGGCCTTATGGTTAAGGACGTTGTGCATATAATCAGGTGATAAAATGTATCAAACCAGGCAGGTAAGCTGCGGAAAAGTTAAGATAGGCGGAGGCGCTCCGATATCCATTCAGTCCATGACAAACACGGATACAAGGGATGTAAGCGCTACTCTTGCACAGATAAACGCTTTAGCAGAAGCCGGCGCGGATATAGTGCGCTGCACGGTTCCGGATATGGCTGCTGCAAAGGCTTTCGGAGAGATCAAAAAGCAGAGCTCTGTGCCTCTTGTAGCTGATATACACTTCGACTACAGGCTTGCAATAGCCGCAATAGACGAAGGCGCTGACAAGATACGCATAAACCCCGGCAACA
>JAZQIH010000023.1:0-11942 GCA_045541015.1 Anaerovoracaceae bacterium
AGCGCGACCGAGCGGGGAGCGCGAGAGAAGTCAGCTGGGGCAGGGGCCCCGGCGTAAATCCCGGCACTCCGACCACTTGGAATACCACTGAGGGATCTTTCAGCGCTGCTCCCCCGAATGGAAAAAATATTTGATAGATAATTCCGCTCCTGTAGTGTAATATGAAACCACAAGAGAGGTGCTGTTATGAATTTTGGGGAGAAGCTCTTAACCGCAAGACAGGCTGCCGGACTTACGCAGGAACAGGCTGCTGAACATCTGAATGTAAGTCGTCAGACCGTTTCCAACTGGGAAAACTCTAAGACTTATCCGGATATTCTGATGTGCATTGAATTAAGCAAGCTTTATGGGACCGATATGGCTTCGCTGCTTGAGGATAATACTGGTTTTTCTGGAGACGCAAGAGAAGCACTAAAACGATACGATTATGAGAAATGCGCAAAGAATTACAGATATCTGTTGCTGCTAGTGATACCGAGAATACTAATCAGCCTAATCACGAACGAGCGGATCACGGGAGGCAATCCAACAGTCAAAGTGATAGGGAGCATCCTGAGTCTTATTATCAACCTGCTTCAGGCGTATTTCATCTATATGCTCGCATCGGAGGACGAACGCTATAAAAAAGCAGCTATACTCTGTGCTTGTTCATCTGTAATCGCTGCCATAGTGGTCTTTGTTTCGGTAAACCATTTAGCGCTTACGTCGATTCTGTCTCTGATAGGTCTGGGGATCACTGTTTTCTACGTGATAAACTATTATCCGGCGAATGCTGACTTACTTTCAGCGCTGGATCCTGCGCTTTCTGCCAGGTGGCTTCTCATAAAGAAGCTCAATCTGATAACTGCGATAACTACTTGTGTTGCTCCGGTGCTATTATTCACCCCGATTCTATTAACGGCAATACTTGCAATAACGGTTCTTGTCATTGTGGTCTACATCATGGAACTGATAGCGTTAAGCAAATCGTCAAAAATCTGCGCCCTGTATGCCGAAGCAGTAGGTGAGCCAGGGGATGACAAATCACAAAGCTGAAAAACAAAGTATATGTTCAGCATTTACAAGAGAATAAGGATATTATTAAATGTCTAAACCGCGTGAGCAGTATGGGTTTTGCTATAGTCATATGCTGAATATTTTATTCAACAGTTGTCTGGCTGCGCACTACTAAATCCCTGATCAGCACTCCGACCAAAAAATCTAGTGAGGGCATTGCCCTCACTGGATTTTTTCGTACGAAGAAAGCGGGATTTGGACCCGAGAGGGCACGAGCGTCGGGAGAAGGTCCGGTGGACCTTCGAGCAGCGAGTGGTCGAGCGCGACCGAGCGGGGAGCGCGAGAGAAGTCAGCTGGGGCAGGGGCCCCGGCGTAAATCCCGGCACTTAAGATAAATTATAGCTTGTATTTTACCTATTTATTGATATAATACTCTTGGAGGTAGGACCCATGACTATTAATACTAACACAATAATCTCCGTCAGCGAAGCTAACCAGAATTTTTCCAAAGCTACCCGTATTGCAGAGAAGAACGGTCAGGCCATCATTTTCAAGAATAACAGGCCAAAATATATATTGCTGGATCTGGATAGCAATCCGCCCATTGAAATGTCAGACGATGAGAAAATCGATTTTGTTGCAGCCCGTATCCTGAAAAAATACAAGCCAGCATTTGAGGAGCTCGCAAAATGATAAAGTTCTCAAAAGAAAAGGTAAAGCTGCTGCATCAACTGATATCTGAGGAGACAGGCGGCAGCATTGGCATACGCGATGAGGGCCTCTTGGAGTCCGCGCTTGAAGGCGCGTTTGCTACATTCGACGGACAGGACCTTTATCCCACAAAAGAAGAAAAAGGGGCAAGGCTTGGTTTCACACTGATATCCAACCATGCCTTTGTTGATGGCAATAAGCGGATCGGTATGTACGTGATGCTTACTTTCCTTGAAGTAAACGGGATCCGTCTTGAGGCAACGAATGAAGAAGTAGCAGAGACAGGACTTGCAGTAGCTGCAGGAACTATGAGGTATCAGGAATTACTAAACTGGGTAATTGAACATAGAGTATAGCCCTTGCCTGGCTGCTCTTCAAAAAATCCCTGACCGGCACTCCGACCAAAAACAGACTGGCTTTTGCCAGTCTGTTCTTTTATTACAGCAGTTTTTCTGCGAATGCCGCGGCGACTTTAAGCTGTTCTTCGGAGGGCTTGCTCTTTGCGTAGAAGAACTCCTCTTCTGCAGGAATGCCAGCCTCTGCAAGGCGCTTTTTTATAAGGTCTATGGCGTGCTTGGAGATCCAGGAAGTGGAGAAGACGGCCGCCTTCTTTACCTTTTCCTTGTCGAGAGTCTTAAGGAAGCTCTTGATGTGCTCATCTATGCCGTAAGCGTAGACTGCGCCGCCTATAAAGAGCAGGTCCACAGGCTCTGTGATAGCAGCCTCCGGGGCATCCACGCTGATGGCCTGGGTACCGGCTGCGTTTGCTATGGCATCGGCCACGGCTTTAGTGTTGCCGGACCGGGAATAATATCTGACAGCTACTTTCATTAGAGAGCCTCTGCGAATGCGCGGATCTCGGCAAGCTTGGCTTCGGAGCCATTTTCTTCGCCGGCAGCAGTGATGATGCCTGCATCAGTGATGCCCATGAATGCCAGCATGTCCTTGTAGGTGGCGATAGCGCCGCTGAATGGAGCCGGGGATGCGGAGCTGAGCAGCAGGGCAGCCTTGGCAGCCTTAGCTGGCTTGCCTATTGCGTATACGCGCTGCATAGCTGCGGAGAGCTGAGCGGTAACGTCGAAGTAGTATATGGGGGAGGCGTAAACGACCATGTCTGCTTCTTTGTAAGCGGGCATGACTTTCTCCATGTCGTCCTTCTGGACGCACTTGCCTTCGCCCTTGCCGTGGCAGTATTCGCAGGCCAGGCAGCCGTTGATCTTCATCTTGCCGACCTGCAGGATCTCAACTTCGTGACCTGCTTTCTTTGCGCCTTCTGCGAAAGCGTTTACCATAGCGGATGTGTTGCAGACTCTGGGGCTGCCGTTAAGGATAGCGATCTTCATTATGTTTTCCTCCATTAAATAGTCAGTGCGTGTGCGATTGTGCGCTGTCTTATTGCGCACAACTTATCACTACGATTTTACTCCGAAAAAGGGGCTTTTTCAATAGAGAAATACAGGAATTGCAGCGGCAGGGCTATCTTTTCTTGTAGCCGGTGGCAAGGTCCACTATGTTCTGCAGGGGGCGGCCGTTAAAGAAGGCCTCCAGGTTGTCCTGCCAGAGCTTGAGTATGCGCAGGTGCGGATCCCTCTGGAAGTACTTGCCGGAGGAATGCGGGGTTATGAGGCAGTTTTCGCAGTCCCAGAGCGGGTGGTCTTCCGGGAGCGGTTCGGGCTCGGTAACGTCCAGCGCGGCGCCCTTGATGGTGCCGTTTTTGAGAGCTTCAGCCAGGGCCAGGTTGTCTACGGCGGAGCCGCGGCCCACGTTGATAACAAGGGCTTCCGGCTTCATGAGGCTGAGCGTGTGAGCGTTTATAACGTGCGTGGTCTGGGGGCTCTGCGGCAGGGAAAGGGCAATAAAGTCCATTTCCGGCAGCAGGCTGTCCAGGTCTGTAAGCGGGTGGATCTCCCTGATGTATTCGGGAGGTGCGGTCATGGTGCGCTTGATGGCGTAGACTTCACAGCCGAAGGCGTCCATGAGCTTGGCAAAGTGGCTGCCTATATCTCCGAGGCCTATTATAAGGGCTTTTTTGCCGCTTATGGTCTCGGGGGTGCGGATGTGGCTCCAGGTGTGGGTGTGCATGGCGTCGCGGTAGGGCAGGAAATCCCTGAGCAGGGCCAGCAGGAAGCCGACCATGTGCTCTGCAATGGTAACACCGTAGCAGCCGGTGGCGTTGCAGAGGGCAGGCGCGTTTTCTCCGTGGAATATGGGGAGCTTGGCGTAGTTGTCGCTGCCGGCGGACTGAAGCTGCAGCAGCTTGAGCTTGGGCAGGTCGTAGAGGACGGATTCCGGCGGGTTGCCCAGGATGATGTCGAAGTCCAGAAGGTAGTCGTGGGTCAGCTCTTTGGGGCGCCTGTATTCCAGCTGGCAGCCGTACTTGTCTGCTATTGCCTGAATGGTGCCTTCCATGCCGTAGAGTTCTTTGATGGTGTTGAGAATTTTCATGATACCCTTCCTTTGCTGTATTTTAAGTGATCTTGCCTTAGTACATTACATCCAGGTACTGCTCCAGGAGCTTGCCGGAGTTTTTCATGGATGTGGCCGGCTGGACGCCTACGTAGCGCAGGTGCCAGGGCTCGGAGATGAAGCCGGTGATGGGGCCGGGGGAGTTTTTGGTGCCGTCTGTGTAGCGGATTATGAAGCCGTATTCGCAGCAGTGCTCCGCAACCCACTTGCCTTCTTTGGTGTTTCCGAAATTCCTTGAAAGAGCAAAGCCTTCGGAGGCTCCGCCTACGTCAAGAGCCAGGCCTGTCTGGTGCTCCGACTGGCCGGGGCGGGCGCTAATGGTGTCTGCGTAAGTTTGTCCGTACTGTTTTACGTATGCGTTGTAGAGGCGGTCTCTCTGGTAGGCGTAGGAGCGGTAGCCGGTGCGCAGCTTTATAATGATGCCGTCGTTTTCCGCGGCTGCTACCATGGCCTCAAAGGCGTCGGCTGCAACCTTGCGGAGCTGGTCTGTTTCGCCGGGAATACCTACGCCGCTTACGGAATGCTCCACTTTAACAAGGTCCGAGGGCGCGTAAGAGGATGCCAAGGCGTGGGTGCGGTTTACGAGCAGCAGAAAATTGTCGTCCATGGTGGTGATGTCTGCTGCTCTGCCGGTGTTGGGATCTATGGTGTAGTCCTGCATGGAGGCGGCTCTGGCTATTGCGGCCTCGTCCGGATCCGGGGGCAGCTCTGCGGAATCGTCTTTACCGTCGTCGGACGGCTTTGAGGGAGAGAAAGACTCCTGCGGCGCCGCATTGTTTGCGGGAGTGGGCTTTTTTTCAGTACCCGGCCGCACGATAAGCAGCACGGCTGCAGCGATCACAGCCAGCAGTATGATCACCGCGGGTATGAAGCGTTTTTTATTGATACGGTATGGCGCCATTTTAAGTCCTTTCAGCTCTGCCGGTGGCTATAATTATAGCATCTTGAGCCTGCATTTGGTATAATAATATAATAAGCAGAAGTAACTAAAATCAACAGGAGGGCGGAAATGGACCAATTCGTAAAAAACGGTATCGATTTTCTGAGCACCTACGGCGGGAAGATAATCATCGCCCTGCTGGTGCTTATAGTCGGGTACTTTGTTATAAGGCTCCTCTGCAAGGCTATAGATAAAGGCATAGACAAGGCCAATATGGACGAGACCATAAAGGTCATAGGCAAAAGGCTGGTAAAGACGCTGCTCTACGCGCTGCTGTTTATCGGGGTAATAGAGATACTTGGCGTGCCTATGTCCAGCGTGGTTGCCGTGCTGGCGTCCTGCGGACTGGCTGTGGGCCTTGCGCTGCAGGGTGCGCTGTCCAACTTTGCCGGCGGCCTGATGATACTGATATTCAAGCCCTTTAAGATAGGGGACTACATAGAATCCACCGGCGCGGAGGGCCATGTAAGGGATATCAGCATCTTCTACACCACCGTCATAACCTTGGACAACAAGAAGATCCTGGTGCCCAACGGGGACCTTATGAGCGCCAATGTTACGAACTTTACGGCGGAGCCCATACGCAGGATAGACCAGGACTACAAGATAACCAACGATATAGACGCGGACTTTGTAAAGCGCGTGCTGTACGAGGCTTCGTCCGGCACTCCGGGGGTTCTCAGCGACCCGGCGCCGTTTGCGAGGCTCACGGCTGTGGACGATGATACCTACATCTTCAGCGTAAGGGCGTGGTGCGATACCAGGCAGTACTGGGATGTTTACTGGGATCTTATTGAGAGCTGCGCCAAGGCGTTGCGCGAGAACGGCATAGACGATCCGGAAGAGAGGATAGCGGTGCGCCTGGTGGAGGAAGAAAGCGACGGACAGGAGGAATAAGATATGCTTGAGATGCTTTTGATGCAGTACAAGGACATGTTCGGGGTGGATTTCCCCCTGAAGAACTTTACGGAGTCCAGGGAGATAGATGTTATCAACATCCTTTACGACTGCGTGCTTTCCAACACGCCCTACAAGGCGGGGCAGGAGCCGGAAGGGCGCATAACTGACGCGCCGGGGCTCAATGTTGAAAGGGACAGAGAAGGGCTTTAGGCCGGGCATGCGAAAATTTTCTGAAGAGGGTAGTAATGAGCAAGATATTCGTAACGGGTCACAGGAACCCGGATACAGATTCGATCAGTTCGGCGCTGGCGTACGCGGCGCTTAAGAACGCGGCCGGAGAGGACGAGTACAAGGCGGTGCGGCTTGGCTCGGTGAACGACGAAACGCAGAGGCTGCTGGACTACTTTGGGACGGAGGCTCCGGAGCTGGTGGGCAACCTGCGCACCCAGGTGAAGGACCTGGATTTCGATAAGACGCCGGTGCTGGAGCGCAGCGTTACGGTGGACTTTGCCATGAGGACCATGCTGGAGCAGGAGCTTCGGGCGGTGCCTGTGGTGGACGGCGGCAAGCTGTTTGGGATGCTGTCCTTTGGGGACCTTGCAAGGTACGAGCTTGAGTCCATGGCGGAAAACCGCATAGAGGATGTGCCTCTGGCCAACCTGGTGAGCGTCCTTGAGGGCGAGCTGGTGAACCCGGCGGCTGCGGCGGAGTCCTTGAGCGGCAACGTGTCCATATACCTGCCGCAGAACTACGAGTCCGAAAGGCTCACAGATCCGGAGAGCGTCCTGATCTGCGGGGATCAGCCGGATGTAGTGGAGCAGGCTCTGGCGGCCGGCGTGCGCTGCCTGGTGCTCTGCAGGGCGGATATAGACCCGCACTGGAAATCAGTTGCAGATACCATCATCATTTCCACGCCGCTTTGCGCAAGGCACGTGTCCAGGCTGATAGGCCAGGCGCTGCCTGTGGAGCGCATATGCAACGCGGAAAAGATCGTGGCTTTCCATATAGAAGATTACGTGGACGATGTCCGTGAGGTAATGCTCAAGAGCCGCTTCCGCAGCTACCCGGTGCTGGACGCGGAGGGCAAGGTGCTTGGCACTGTGAGCCGCTTCCACTTGCTGCGTCCGAGGCGCAAGCAGGTGGTGCTGGTGGACCACAACGAGGCGTCGCAGTCCGTGCCCGGCCTGGAGCAGGTGGAGATCCGGGAGATCATAGACCACCACAGGCTTGCGGACATACAGACCGGCCAGCCCATACTGGTGCGCAACGAGCCGGTGGGCTGCACGGCAACCATACTTACGGCCATGTACCAGGAGAGGGGCATAGAGCCGTCCAAGACCATAGCTGGGCTGATGGCAGGCGCCATCCTGTCCGACACGGTAATTTTCAAGAGCCCCACATGCACGGCGCGCGATGTTGCGGCGGCTGAAAAGCTCTGCAAGATAGCCGGTGTAACGGTGGAGGAGCTCGGCAAGGTGCTGTTTGCCGCAGGAGACGAAGCAAGCAAGAGCGCGGAGGAGCTGTTCGGCGCGGATTACAAGGCCTTCCACATCGCGGAGAAGAACATCGGTGTCAGCCAGATCAGCAGCGTGGATCCAAGCGGCCTGCTGGCAAGAAAGGCGGAGCTGCTGGATGTAATGGCGGCGCTCAAGGCCAGGGAGGGCTTCGACCTGGTGATCCTGATGGTAACGGATATTCTGAAGGAGGGCTCTACGCTGCTCTACGTGGGAAGCGACGAGACCATTCAGCTGGCGTTCGGCGCGGAGCCAAAGGACAGCGCGGTGTTCCTGCCGGGTGTGATGAGCCGCAAAAAGCAGATAATTCCAATGCTTTCCGGACTTTGGGGCTAGGCGGAGGCCGGCTTCGGAGCGCAGAAAAAGGAGCAGACTATGTTTGCAGACGCAATAGAAAAAGTGGGCGGCTTTACAAGGCCGGTCAAGATCATAAGCAGAAAATACAAGGAGACCGCGGTGCTGCCGGGGCTTGCCACGCTGTTTTTCGTAAACGACGAGGGCTGGGCGGTAACCTGCAAGCACGTTGCGGACGAGATAATACACGCGGACCAGCTGAACAAGAAGTACGACCAGTTCCGCAAGGAGCGCGCAGCTCTTTCCGGAAAGAACGCGGCAGCGTCGCTGAAAAAGCTGGAGCTGGTGCACGGCTTTAAGGCCGGCCAGACCGTGCAGATGAAGGTGGCCTTTGCCGGAAGCGTAAGCGGCATCCGGGAATTCGACATCAACCGCCATCCGGATTATGACCTGGCGCTTATCCATTTTAAGCAGTACGACAAGCTGCTCTACACGGGGCACGCGGTGTTCGCCAGGGACGGCAAGGCGGTGAGGCCGGGAGATTTCCTCTGCAGGCTGGGCTTCCCCTTCCCGGAATACGCGGACTTCCGCTACGATGCGGCCGCGGACGACATTGTCTGGGATGCTTCGGCGGGCAGCAGCAACACGCCGCGCTTTCCAATAGAGGGCATGTTTACAAGGCATCTGGCGGGCAAGGATGGCAAGGTGTACGGCCTGGAGATCAGCACGCCGGGGCTGCGCGGCCAGAGCGGCGGCCCGCTGTTCGACAGCCGCGGGGTTATCTGGGGCATGCAGTCCGCGACCAAGCACCTTCACCTTGGTTTCGACATGATAGGCGAAAAGATGAAGCTGGGCGGCAGGGAACAGGTGGTCAACAACCAGCCATTCCTGCACGTGAGCCAGTGCATACACGTGGATATCATCAAGGCATTCCTGGACCAGTACGGAGTGAAGTACTACACGGAGTAGAGGACGGCCAGGCAAGGGTTGGAGGTCTGTTTTGAACAATTTATACGGAAAAAACGTTTTGGTGACCGGCGCGTCCAGAGGCATCGGCCTTGCTGTAGCGGAGGCGCTGGCTAAGGCCGGGTGCCAGGTTACTGCGGTATCCAGAAGCTGCGCGGAAAGATCCGACGGAAGCATCCATTTCAGGCCCATGGATGTAACGAACTGCGATTCAGTTGCAGAGGTCATAAACTCCATGGAGCGCATAGACATAGCGGTCCTGTGCGCCGGAATGGGTGTGGCGGGAAGCGCGGAGGAGCTTCCTATGGAGCTCGCCAGGGCGCAGATGGAGACCAACTACTTTGGCGTGCTGCAGGTGGGAAACCTGGTGCTTCCAAAGATGCGGCAGCAGGGCAAGGGGCTGTTCATAGTGGTCGGTTCCATTGCAGGCAAGGTGCCCATACCCATGCAGAGCCACTATTCATCCAGCAAGTATGCGCTTGAGGCTTACGTGGAGGCTGTCAACATGGAGATGTGCGGCTTTGGGGTGCACGCGGTGATAGTGGAGCCCGGGGACACCAAGACAGGGTTCACCGGAGCGCGCAAGACCTATATAGATGAAGCGTCGCCCTACGCGGAGGCGGTAAAAAAGAGCGTGGCGCGCATGGAGCACGACGAGCAGAACGGCCGGGATCCGTCCAGCGTGGCGGCGGTCGTCATGAAGCTCATCGGGCGGAAAAACCCGCCGGTGCGCGTGGCGGTGGGCTTCGAATACAAAGCATTGATGTTTTTGCTCAGGTTCCTGCCGGACAGGCTGAAGCAGTTTATTCTGCGGAAAATGTACCTGCCGGTGCAGCCGAAATAATAGGAGGGATAGCAATGGACGATCTTAGGGATTATATCGAATGGCTGGGGGATGTGGACTTCTACGGCAAGCCCTTTAACGACGTTGATGCGGTGATACTCTGCCTCATCTCGTATTTCGACCTGGCTCCGGTCCTGGACAAGGACGGCGAGGCTACCGTGGCAGAATGCATGCCTTTCATCCCGGAGGGCAAGCTGAAGCTTAAGATAACCGGGGGAGACCTCGGCAACGTGGACGTTTTCCGCGCGGCGGCGGCAAGCAAGAGGTTCGGCCAGCTCTACATAAGCGATTACGTGGAGGAGATGGACCTGGATCAGAACCTGCAGTTCTCGGCGGTAACGTTCAGCTTCGAGGACGAGTGGTCCTTTATAGCGTTCCGCGGCACGGACAGCTCCCTGATAGGCTGGAAAGAGGACTTCATGATAGGCTATACCCAGACCGTGGCGCAGCGCAAGGCTCTGGAGTACGCAAGACGCGTTATCACCAAGGGGGACGAGGCGGATCTGGACGGCATTCCAAGCACTACCTTCCTGCGCAGGCGTGCTACCATAGAGAAGGCCCGCCAGGAGGCCCTGCGGACCTGGTACATAGGCGGCCACTCCAAGGGCGGCAACCTGGCGCTTTACGCGGCGGCGCTGCTTCCGGACGAGGTCGGCGCAAGGGTCGATCACATCTGGGACCTGGACGGCCCGGGCTTTGCGCCGGAGGTAATGAGCCTGGATCTTATCGAAAAGATAGACCCCAAGACCACCAAGGTGATACCCGAATACGATGTAGTAGGGCGCATCATGGAGGTCAAAATTACAGATACCAGGGTGATAGTTTCGAATAACATGGGTGTTTTGGAGCACAACATTGCGTCCTGGTGCGTGGACCACGGCAAGCTGGGGCTTTCGGAGGTGCAGGAGCCCAAGGAGAACGTGATGGACGCCACGCTGCGCAACTGGATCGAGAGCATTCCGTTCGACGACCGCGCGGTGCTTATAGACGAGCTCTATGAGGCGGCTGCGGCAAGCGGCGCGGAGAACCTGGAGGACCTGACGGCTGGCGGCATTGCGGGCCTGGAGGCTATACTTTCCAAGGTCAAGGGCTTCAGCGAGGAGACAAAGCGCAGCCTGGCGGAGCTTCAGAACGCGGCGGTGGATGTTGCGAAGAAGAAGATCACAGATGCGCCTACGGTGGTGATGGACCTGACAAAGGGGCTGGTGTCCACGCTTACGGAGGCAATATTCAAGGGTAAAAAGGAGGCAGAGAAGGCAGATGAGTAAAAAGGGGAGACTGCTGCTTGTTCTGACGCTTGCGGCTGCGGCGCTGATCGCGCTGGGCGGCTGCGGCAGCAAGGGGGGTAAGAAGCAGAATGTGGCTCACAAGCACGAATACATAGCGACTGTGGTGAAGGAGGCCACCTGCAAGGAGGCCGGCGAGAAGAGTTTCCGCTGCTACGGCTGCGGGGATACCTACACGGAGGCTATTCCGCCCACGGAGGACCACAAGTATTCGTCTGCTGTGGTGAAGGAGGCTACCTGCGCGGAGACCGGGGAGCGCGAATTCACGTGCAGCGTGTGCGGCAAGACTTACAAGGAGAATATTCCGGCCACGGGCAACCACATGTTTGAGTACCTTGAGACGCGCCAGCCGACCTGCGTGGCGGATGGCGGTATCGTCTACAAGTGCAGGACCTGCGACAAGGAGCAGATAGACGCTATTGCGGCTACAGGCAGGCACGAGTTTGAATCCAGGGTGAGCCGCAGGGCTACCTGCGTGGAGATAGGTGAGATTACCTACACCTGCAAGAACTGCGGCCTGGAGTACACGGAGCTGCTGCCGGCCACGGGGAAGCATCTGTATGAGAGCAAGATAACCAAGGAGGCCAGCTGCACGGCGGCCGGTGAGCTGACGTTTACCTGCAGGGAGTGCGGTACTTCGTATTCGGAGACGATCGCTGCCAGGGGCCACAACTGGGGCAATTGGCAGACTATGTACGAGCCGACCACGGAGCAGGAGGGGCTGCAGCAGCGCACCTGTCCGGTCTGCGGTGAGACCCAGACAAAGTCCATCCCCAAGGTGACTCCGGCGCCTTCCCCGGACCCCGCCCCCGGCGAGGACGACACCCCAATAAACTAACGCATCAGGGCGCATCAGGGGGACGGTTCTTCCGATGCATAAAAATGTGTAAAAGGGACGGTTCTTTTTACACATGCATAATAAAAAACAGAGATGGCTTCGGCCGTCTCTGTTTTGTTTTGTGAAGTTGGCACCAGAGAACCGTCCCCAAGTGCCGCTGGGCGTTTCTTCGGCATCGGAAGAACCG
>JAZQIH010000024.1:0-7678 GCA_045541015.1 Anaerovoracaceae bacterium
CTGTAATGGATGTCTTGATCTGAAGCGGTGTGTATTCGTAGATGGACACGCCGTTGTTGGCGCAGGCCAGTATGGCAACGCCTCTTGCCTGCCCTACGAATATAGCAGTCGTCTGGTTGGTGTTGAAGTACAGCTGCTCTATGGAGGCCTCGTCCGGCTGGTACTCAGCGATAACATCCATAAGGCCGTTGTAGAGCACCTTGAGCCTGTCCGGCATGCTCATGTCCTTGTCCGTGGTTATAACTCCGTAAGCCAGAGGCACGTGGTTGTTTCCTTCTTTTTCTATGACTCCGTAGCCCATTATGGCGTAGCCTGGGTCTATACCGATTATCCTCATAGCTGCTCCAAAGTTATCCTGCCTATGGTTGCCGATCTGAATTCATCCAGAACGGTCTTGGCGGTCCTTTCGTAGTCTATGCGCTTGCCTGCCATTATGAAGCCGCGCTTTGCAGCTATAGCCTCCATGGTAAGAAGCGGCGTCTCCTCTGTCTGCTCCAGCTTGTACCTTGCGCATAGAAGCTCCGGGCAGACATTGCTGAGCTTTTTGATAAGCTCCAGTCCAAGCTCCGAAACATCCATTATCTCGTCCTTTATGGAGCCGCAGAAAGCAAGGTCCAGCGCCACGTTGTGGTCCTCGAACTTAGGCCAGAGTATTCCCGGTGTGTCCAGAAGCATCATGCCATTGGACAGAGTGAGCCACTGCTTGCCCCTTGTTACGCCTGGTTTGTCTCCTGTTTTGGCGCTCTTCTTGCCGGTGAGCCTGTTTATAAGGGACGATTTGCCTACGTTGGGGATGCCTACTATCATCATGCGCAGGTTCTTCTTGCGCTCTCTGTCCTGGTTCTTTTTGTCCTGGATGAGCTCCAGCATCTTGAGTATCTTCTTGACGCCTTCGCCGGAGTTGCAGTTGGCCGAAACGACAAAATCGCCGTTTTCAGCGAGTTTTTTCTCCCAGAGGATATTCTGCCCGGGATCGGCCAGATCGGCCTTGTTAAGGACTGTTAAGCGGCTTTTAGAGGCTGTCAGCTCCCCTATAACAGGATTGCGGCTGGATACAGGTATCCTTGCGTCAAGCACTTCAATTACAAGGTCCACGAGCTTTAGGTTTTCCTGTATGAGCTCGCGGGTCTTTTTCATGTGCCCAGGGTACCAGTTTATATTTTTAAGGTTATCTGCCATATATCTATGCGTTCTGCTGGCTCAGCATCTCCATAGCCGCAAGCCTTGCCTGCTGGCTTACGGTAGTGCCGGACAGCAGCCTTGCTACCTCTTCTATTCTTTCTTCTTCCGAGAGAGGCACCACGGTGGTATGGGTGCTTATCTCGTCCGAATGCTTTTCTATCTTGAAATGATGATCTCCTTTTACGGCTATCTGCGGAAGGTGCGTAATGCATATTACCTGGTGGTTCTCCGCTATTGCGTGGAGCTTTTCGCCGACTATGCCTGCAGTTGCCCCGCTGATACCGGTGTCTATCTCGTCGAAGATCATAGTAGGGATGCCGTCTATATCCCCTATAATGCGTTTAAGAGCAAGCATTATCCTGGAGAGCTCGCCGCCGCTTGCCACTTTAGCCAGGGGCTTAGGATCCTCTCCGGTGTTTGCGCTTATAAGGAACTCCACGCGGTCAGTGCCGTTTTCGGAAGTCCCGCCTTGCTCTATCTTAACTTTGAACCTTGCGTTGCTGAAGTTGAGCTCCGAAAGCTCTCTGTCTATCCTTACTTCCAGTATGGATGCGGCGTCCTTTCTTAAACGCGAAAGCCTTGCTGCAGCAGCATCGTACTGCTCTCTGGCCAGCTGTATCCTGCGCTCCAGAGAAGCTACCTGCTCGTCTGCGTTTTCTATGTAGGTAAGCTTGGCCTGAGCCTCAGCGGCGTAATCCAGTATGCTCTCTATGGAGCCGCCGTATTTGCGTTTAAGAGCGTTTATAGACTCCAGGCGCTCAACCGCCTCGTCGAGCTCTTCCTGGGAATAGGACACGCTGTCCTTAAGAACGCGCAGCGCAGAGCTGATGTCCTCCAGTTCGTAGTAGGAATTGCTTATGCGTTCCGATATTTCCGAAAGATCCGCGGAAAAAGAGCTTACGCCTGCTGTCTGCTCCATTGCGTTTCCAAGCTGGGAAAGCACGCTCTGGTCCCCTGCGTAAAGGCTGCCGTATGCAGAAGAAAGAGCCGTGAATATATGCTCAGCATTTTGCATAAGGCTTATCTTAGCCTCCAGCTCTTCATCCTCTCCTTTTACAAGGGCAGCGGAGCTTATCTCTTCTGTTTCGAATGCAAGCAGCTCCTTTTCCCGCAGGCTCTCCGCAAGCTTTTTGCGAAGCCTCATAAGCTCCGTGGAAGCATCTGCGTACTGCCTGTAGGAGTCCTTTGTTATCTGCTTTACGTCCTTAAGAGACTGACTTGCATAAAGGTCCAGGATATCTATGTGCTTGTCCGGATCCAGAAGGTATTGCTGATCGTACTGGCCGTGTATATCCGCAAGCTTTTTGCAAAGCCTCGAAAGCCCGCTCAAAGGCACAGGCATGCCGTTTACCCTGCAGATGCTCCTTCCGGCGGCGCTTATCTCCCGCCTTATAAGAAGCGGCTGCTCTTTGGGTGCGCCTATGTCTTCCAGTATTTCATCTATGCCGGGATCGTCCGATTCTGCCATAAGGTTTATTACGGCTTTGTCCGAGCCTTTCCTTACGTAATCAGTATCTGCCCTGGCACCAAGAGCCATGCTTATGGCCTCTATGATGACCGATTTACCGGCTCCGGTCTCTCCCGTAAGTATGTTGAGCCCCGGGAACAATTCCAGCTTAAGGTCTTTTATGACTGCGAAATCGCTGATCTCTATATAGCTGATCATCGCATCCCTCCGGTCAGCCTATGATGCTTGTGAATTTATCTATGACTGTTTGAACGTTTGAAGTATGGTCTACAGCAATGAATATTGTGTTATCTCCAGCGAGCGTTCCCATTACGCAGTCCGGTGCTATATTATCTATAACTTCTGCTGCTGCGTTGGCGCATCCGCTGAGGGTCTTGACAACTATAAGATTCTCTGCTGTTTTGATCTCCAGGACAGTATCCCTTAATATCTTGCTGAACCTGTCGGAATCCCTTAAGCTGTCTTTTGGAGCTTCCGCGTAGCAGCTTCTGCCTCCGGCCGAACCGACCTTGATAAGACCAAGCTCTTTTATATCCCTGGATACTGTAGCCTGGGTAGCCTTATAGCCGGCCTCGTTAAGCTTTTCCGCAAGCTTTTCCTGGGTATCTATCTCCTGGCTCTTGATTATCTCAAGAATTTTGCTCTGCCTTGCGTATCTCATATCTTCCTCCAAAAAATATCCAATAAATATTCATCTGCTGAATATTATATCATAAAAAAAGAGGAGAGCTACTGCTCTCCGATCTTTTTTTGTTATTTTTCTGCAGACTTGATCTTTGCAGCTTTGCCTGTGCGCTCGCGCATGTAGTTGAGCTTAGCTCTTCTAACATCACCTTTGCGGACAAGCTCGATCTTTTCGATCCTGGGAGAATGGAGCGGGAAAGTCTTTTCTACGCCTACTCCGGAGGAGATCTTCCTTACAGTGAAGCTCTCGGAGATGCCGCCGTTCTGTCTCTTGAGCACAAAGCCTTCAAAGACCTGGATCCTTTCCTTGTTTCCTTCTTTTACTTTGATGGATACCTTTACGGTATCGCCGACGCTGAATTCAGGGATGTCGGACTTTTCATACTCCTGTGTGATCGATTTGATGAGATCCATTCGTATCCTCCTTGTATCAACATGACGTTCATAAGCAGCCGAACACCTTTAAGGCCTTATGCCGCAGGCTCTGCCAGAGGACCGTCCGAAATACGACCCGCATATTATATTATATGCGGGTCGGTAATGCAAGCTTTATTTTTAATAATAAATGATGTTAGACGAAAATGCCTTAAGCCCTTGGAAATGCTTTGTCGTAAACATCCATGATCCTGTTTTTGGTGAGCGTAAGATAGAGCCTCATGGCCATTATATCCTCGTTTCCGAGTATGTCCTGAAGGGTCTTGATATCCGCTCCGTTCTGGATCATGTGGGCTGCAAAGGAGTTGCGCAGTATCTGCGGACTGATGCGGCTGTCTTCAAGGCCTGCTATGCCTGCCCTGAACTTGAGTATCTTCCATACGCCCTGCCTTGTGAGCCTTTCTCCCATGTAGCTGAGGAACAGTGCGCGGTCGTCCTCCTTGCCGTCCTTAAGAAGCTCTTTTCTGGCTGTCATAAGGTAGGTCCTGAGCGCTGCCCTTGCCGGACGTCCGATAGGAACCATCCTTGTCTTGCCGGAGGATCTTACGGAAATGAAACCTATGCGAAGGTCTATTTCCCCTACGTTTGCGGCGCAAACTTCAGAAGCCCTTATACCTGTAGCGTACATGAGCTCCAGCATGGCTTTATCCCTAATGCCTGCGGGGGTATCGTCCTTGATATCCAGAAGAGTTTCCACTTCCTCTACGGTGAGGAACTCTGGTTCTTTCCTTGCAACCTTGCTGCTCTTAATGCCCTGGGTGGGGTTTTCCTTAACTGCGGCTATCTGCACCAGATAATTGTAAAAGCCACGGAGCGAAGCAAGCTTTCTGTTGATAGTAGCGCTGCTCTTTCCGGCCTCGGAAAGCTTAAGTACAAATGCGGAAGCGTCTGCCTTAGTGGCTTTTTCCGGCTGTTTGCCGCGTTCTTCCAGAAAATCCGTGAATTCTCTGATATCAGAAATGTAAGCGCTTAAAGTGCTCTTTGCGGAGCCCTTTTCCTTTAGCATGTAATCTTCAAATTTGTCTTCGTAATTCATATCTGCACCTGGTACATCATAAAACTTATGTTAATAATTATAAAGCCTCGTCAGGGCAATGTCTATATATTAACAATTATTTTTCTATTAAAAATAATATGAGTTGAACTTGACAAGCAAATGTTTTATTATAAGTTGACCAAATTCAAGGAGTACAGAATGATAGTTGTATATGTTCTTTTAGGCATCATAGGCATTGTGGCCCTGTGGTTCCTTCTTTTATTCGTAAGCGGCCTGTTTATAGATCCAAGCAAGGAGTACGATACCAACAGCCGCTATTACAGGTTCCTGCTGAACTTCTCCACTGCTGTGGCTATGCGCGTGTGCAGGCTCAGGATAAAGACCACAGGTATGGATAAGGTCCCGCAGGGAAAGCGCTTCCTTCTGGTAAGCAACCACAGGTCCAACTTCGACCCTCTTATAACCTGGCACGTTTTCGCTAAGTACGATCTGGCTTTCATATCCAAGGCATCCAACTTCAAGATACCCTTCTTCGGGAGGATAATACTTAAGTGCTGCTTTATGCCTATAGACAGAAAGGATTCCGAAAAGGCCAATATTACCAAGGAAAGAGCGGCAAGGCTGCTTAGAAACGACGCTGTAAGCGTTGCTGTCTACCCGGAAGGCACCAGGAGCAAGACCGGAGTCACCCTTCCCTTCCACAACGGCATATTCAACATTGCAAAGGAAGGCGGCGTTCCAATAGTCATTATGACTCTCCGCGGAACTGCAGATGTAAAGAACAGATATCCCTGGCACCACACAGACATCTACCTGGACGTTCTGGACGTGATCCCGGCAGAAGAAGTTGCGGCAAAGACTCCGCACGAGCTTGGAGAAAAGGTCCGCGAGGAAATGCTCAAAGTGCTCGGATGCTAACAAATGCATAACAAAACCGGCAGCCACAAAGCCGCCGGTTTTTTGTTGCCTAAATTACTTTCTGAGAAGTGTGATGCTCTGTGCGTGCAGGTCCGGTGCATCGTACCAGTAGATGAAGCAGGTCAGATCGATCTGATCTCCTATGTTCAGACCTGTTGCTGCGGTGTAGACCTCGCTGCCTTCGGGCTGCTCGTCGGATTCAACTACTATGGAGTACTCCTTGCCATCTGCAGCTGCTACCTTGAAGTAGACATCGCTGTTGCTGCCTGCGGATCCGGTCCCGTTCCAGTTGTAGAGGAAAGGATAATCTGCAGGATCATCCTGGACCTTGGAAGCAACAACTGTAAGACCCTTAAGCAGGACCTTGCTGGCTATGATGTTCTTCATGGCCTCGGTGTCTCCGAGCTTGTCTGTAGCGTTTACTACAGGTGCAACATAGTAACCGTCAAGAAGCTCAAATGTAGCGCCCTGTGCAACTTCCGGCATATCGTGGTATGCGCCCTTGAATCCCTTGATCTTGAGCAGAGCGCCCTTGGTGATCTTGCTGTAGTCTTCCTGAGAAGCTGCAACACCGTAAGCGTAGTAGCTGCCATCTTCGTCTGCAAGGTAAACGTTGAAGTTGTTGTACTGAGCGTTGTAAGCGGTAATGCCCTGAACGTAGCCTTCGATGACCACAGGAGCGTCTACTGCTGCGCTTGCGTATTCAGCGTAGCTCATTGTTCCTGCGCTCTTAGCTGCAGTCTTGCTGGCCTTGGTGGTGGTGAACTTGCTTATGTGCATGTTCGGGCCGTCGTACCAGTACATGAAGGCTTCGATGTCTATAACATCGCCGACCTTAAGTGCTGTAGCTGCATTGTAGGTATCGGAACCTTCTGCAAACTCATCGGACTCAACTACGAAGTTGTAGGTCTTGCCGTTGCTGGATGCGTTGAAGTAAACATCGTTGTTGGCTCCAGCCTGGCCGCTGCCGTCCCAGTTGTACAGGAAGCTTGCGCCTTTGCCGTCTCCGTCGTAGATGTTCTCTACAACAAGGCCCTTAACTGCAACCTTCTGGTTCATCTTAGCCTGAAGAGCTGCGTTGTCTGCAAGAGATGCGGTAACATCTGCTGCCGGGTAGATCTTGTTGCCGCTGAGCACTTCGAATGTGCAGTGCTCCTGGACCTCTATCTCGCCCCTGAAGCTTCCCTTATTTCCGGTAACTCTTACGTGAGCGCCCTCAGCAAGGCTCTTGGCCTGCTCTGCTGTGCAGTCTGCTCTGTAAGCGTAGTAAGCACCGTTATCGTCCTGAATAAACATGCTTACGTTGTTGTACTGAGAGCTGTACGCGTAGCCCTGCAGGTAACCTTCTACGACGACCTTAGCTTCTTCAGCTGCAGCCATGTATTCCTGGTAGGTCATGGCCTTTACGCCGTTTTCCTTTTTTCCTCCGCATGCAGCAAGGCTAAAGACCATTGCAAGCACCAGGAGAACAGATAATACTTTCTTCATAATACTCCCTTTCTTTCAAGAATAATTATTAATCGATATACATTATAAACAAAGCTTACACTTTATCAATAAATTAATAATTTAACGTTCTTAAGCGTTCTGCTTCTTATGTTCTATGATATATCTGGTAAGAGCAAAGGCTCCAATAAGCACCCATGCGCATACAAGGCCTATAAGAAGCGCCTTGGAAGTTGCGGGAAGCTCACCCAGCTCTTTTGCGCCTCCGGAGGAGCTGCGTGCCTGGTCCAGCCTGTAGAGCGAAGTTACATTGTCCTGAAGCTTTTTCATGTAATCATCGTTTATGGTCTCTTTTCGGCGCACGGACCTTGCAACGTTTTCTATCATCTGCCCTGCCGCATCTCTTAAAGAGGCGGAGCCGTTGAACACAGGAGTTACAAAGGTGTCGGAAGTGTGGGCAAGCAGCAGCTTGGTAGCCTCTATTTTTACATCGTAGTAGAGATTGTTGTTCTCTCCGGCCCTGGAAAGATAGTCCTTGTACTGCTCTG
>JAZQIH010000025.1:0-12345 GCA_045541015.1 Anaerovoracaceae bacterium
CCGTCCATGGCGCTTGCTATGGAGGTAAGGCGCATACTCACAAGGTACGGTCTGCTGGCCAGCGAGTGGCAGGGAAGCCGCATGTTCTACGCCAGCGATCTTTCCTCCAAGTTCCTTGGAATCATTCAGATGCTTGGCATCAGCGGAGACTACGTGCTTAAGCAGCACGCGCTCTGATCCCGCAAAGGAGAAACAATGACTTTAGCAAAACTCTTCAAACAGCTGGAGATGGACACGCCGGAAGATCTCGAATATTTCGAGCAGCTGGCGGACCTTCTGGAGATGGACGAAGACATACCCTTCGACCTCTTCTACATTGCGCTGTCCAAAATAGATCCGCAGACCGCCGGGGATCTTATAGAAAACTATTTCGAGGACCTTACCAACGCGGTGCCGGACGAGGCCAACGAGATGGTCTCCCTGGTGGACTCCGTGGAGCAGAACCTGCTGCTTCTGGCGGCAGACCTGGACCAGGACGAGGTAAGGCGCAGCTTTGCGGAGCAGCTCTTTAAGTTCCGCAGCTGGTACAAGGACCCGGAAATGGCGGAGATAGACGGAGCCCCCGCAAGCCCGTTCATGGCTGTCACCCAGGCAAGGGAAGACAAGCTGGCAGGAGGATCCCACAAAATAGCCTTTACAGGCTGCGGCGATTACGAGCTGGACGATGCGTCCTACGGGCTCGGCGGCTACAGCAAGGTAGACGTAGTAAAGACGGACGACGAGGAGGAGTAGGCTGATGATAGTCACCCTAAGCGCCGGAAAAATAAAAAGGCTCGCGCGCCAGATGCTGAAAGGACGCTTTTTCAGCGCCACGCTTATGGTCCTGCTGGCAACGATAATTGCGCAGGGGCCGGTGTACCTCTTCAGCTACCTGTTCAGATCGGACTTCGTAAACTACCTGCTGAACTTCTACACGGTGATCGTAACAGGGCCGGTCATCCTGGGGCTGTCCTACTACTTTATAGAACTGTTCCGCGGCAGCGAAAACTACCCCATGGAGAGCTACGCCAAGAGCTTCTCAAATATATGGAACGCAATAGGGTTGTTTACCCTCACTATGATAATCGTTATCCTGTGGAGCCTGCTCTTTGTGATCCCGGGGATAATTGCGGCAATAAAGTATTCGCAGGCCTTCTTCATCCTGGCGGACGAGCCGGAGCTGAGGCCCGTGGAGTGCCTGCTTAAGAGCCGCCTTATGATGTACGGCAACAAGTCCAGGTTCTTCTGGCTGCAGTTCAGCTTCCTTCCGTGGATGATACTGCTTACGCTGCCGTCCAGCTTCTACCTTATGATGATACTGGATTTCTCCGCGGACATGACCATAGAGAACTACACCAACACTGTGGTGCAGGCATCGTCAGACCCTATCTACATAGTGCTGAGCCTGCTTGTACTGCTGGTACAGGCCTATGTGCTTACATCCAACGCGTGCTTCTACGACATTGCCTCCGGCAACCTGAGGCTTCAGTACGACGGCCAGGTGTCCCTGGGGCAGGAGGCGGGCAGCCGCGATGTTTACGAGATAACAGGCTTCGAAAACCAGAGGGGAAACGACAACAACTAAAAGATGATACTCAAAGATTACATAGAAAAACTTAAGGAAAGCGGGCTGAATGTTACCATCAGCGTTCCGGGTCAGCCGGAGGGCGTGGTCCCGGCACAGGCGCTGGGCACCCAGGTAACAGGCCTGTCCTTCGATTCCAGGACCGTAACTCCGGGGACTCTCTTCGTGTGCAAGGGCGTAGCATTCAAGCCGGAGTACCTTACCAAGGCCATAGAAAACGGCGCCATTGCTTACGCAGCCGGCCCGGACATCCGCAAGGCCATGGCAGTGCTTGCAAACCTCTTTTATCAGGACCCCTGGAAGGAGCTGCAGCTTGTAGGCATAACAGGAACCAAGGGCAAATCCACCACGCTCTACTACCTTAAAGCCATAATGGAGGGCAGCAAGGCCTGCGGCGAAGGCAGGTTCGGCTACCTTTCCACCATAGATACTTACGACGGCGTGAACCTCTTCGAGAGCCACCTTACCACGCCGGAGGCTATAGAGCTTGGCGAAAGGCTCCACAACATGCAGATCAGCGGCCTTAAGGCAGCCTGCATGGAGGTATCCTCCCAGGCCCTCAAGTACGACCGCACACTGGGCGTACGCTTTAAATACGGGGTGTTCACAAACTTCGGGGCAGACCACATAGGAAGCACCGAGCATCCCACCATGGAAGACTATTTTGATTCAAAGCTTAAGATATTCGGGCAGTCGGACACAGCAGTGGTCGGGCTGGAGAACATAAAGCTTGAGGAGGTGCTTTTGGCCGCGCAGCAGTGCGGCCGCATCGTAGCCTACCGCGCGGAGAACGTCTCTAAGGACGAGCGCGGCATAGTGCTGGATGCTGCGGTCTGGACAGACTGCAAAGGGCTCTCCGCAGAAGAGATAGAAAGCGGCAGGGGCGGCAGAAAGGTGCTCAGAGGCCTTCGCCTTACCATGCCGGGGCTGTTCAACGCGGAGAACGCGGCGGCAGCGGCAGCAATAGCTCTGCAGCTTGGAGCAACAGAAGAGGAGATAAGGACCGGCCTTCTGGACGCGCGCGCAGCAGGGCGCATGGAGTTCTTCGAGAACAAAGAGCGGGATGTAATAGCAATTTCGGACTACGCTCACAACGAGCTGAGCTACGAAAAGCTTATGAGCTCCGCCAAGGAAGAATATCCGGGGTACAAGATAGTGGCTGTATTCGGCTGCCCCGGGGGCAAGGGGCACTCGCGCAGGGTGGACCTTCCCAAGGTGGCAGCAAAATACGCGGACTTCACCTGGATAACGGAGGAGGACCCCGCAGACGAGGACCCCTACGAGATCTCTGTGGAAGTCCTGAAGAACCTGGAAAGCTTCGGCGGCAAGGGCGCCATATGTGTGGACCGCACCAAGGCCATCCGCGACGCCATAGTAAATGCGGAGCCCAAGACCGTAGTCCTGATAATAGGCAAGGGCCGCGAACAGTACCAGCACCGCGGCGCCAACTACGATCCCGTGCCCTCCGATTCGGAGCTGGCGGAACGCTTTATCAACAGTTAACAATTATTTGATCATAAAAGGTGAAAACAATGGAGAAAAATTTAGCTAAGACTTACGATCCGAAGTCATTCGAGGACCGCATCTACAAGGCTTGGGAGGAATCCGGCAAGTTTGCCCCGGACCAGGACCCAAACAAGAAGCCTTTCACCATAGTGATGCCGCCTCCAAACATCACCGGGCAGCTCCACATGGGCCACGCAATGGACGCGTCCCTGCAGGATGTTCTGATCCGCTTTAAGAGGATGCAGGGCTACAGCGCCCTGTGGCTGCCGGGCACAGACCACGCCAGCATAGCCACAGAGGTAAAAGTAGTCGATAAGATAAAGAAAGAAGAAGGCAAGACCAAAGAAGAGCTCGGCCGCGAGGAATTCCTTAAGCGTGCCTGGGCCTGGAAGGAAGAGTACGGCAACCGCATAACCATGCAGCAGCGCAAGATGGGTACATCCTGCGACTGGAGCCGCCAACGCTTCACCATGGACGAAGGCTGCAACGAGGCAGTAAAGGAGCACTTCCTGCGCCTCTACAACAAAGGCCTCATCTACAAGGGCAGCCGCCTTATAAACTGGTGCCCGGTCTGCGGTTCCGCGCTCTCCGACATAGAAGTAGAGCACGAGGACAAGCAGGGCAAGTACTGGTACTTCCGCTATCCCGCAGCTGACGGCGGAGAGGGCATAACCGTTGCAACATCAAGGCCTGAGACCATGTTTGCCGATGTAGCCATAGCCGTAAACCCGGAAGACGAGCGCTATAAGGACATGGTTGGCAAGAAGGTCCTCCTGCCCATATTCAACAGGGAGATCCCCGTAATCGCAGACCCCTATCCGGATCCCGAAAAAGGTACCGGCGCAGTTAAGATAACTCCGTCCTGCGACCCCAACGACTTCGAAGTAGGCCAGCGCCATGACCTGCCCATGTTCGACTGCATGGACGAGAAGGCAAGGATGCTGCCCATCTGCGGAAAGTACGCTGGTATGGACCGCTACGAGTGCCGCAAGGCATGGGTGGCAGACCTGGATGCAGCTGGCTACCTGGTAAAGACCGAGGACCTTATAATCCCCACAGGCGAGTGCTACCGCTGCCACAACGCAGTAGAGCCGCGCATCTCCGAGCAGTGGTTCGTAAAGATGAAGCCGCTGGCAGAGCCCGCCATCAAGGCAGTCCGCGAGGGCGAAACAAAGTTCGTTCCCGAGCGCTTCGACAAGATCTACTACCACTGGATGGAGGACATCAAGGACTGGTGCATCTCCAGGCAGCTGTGGTGGGGCCACAGGATACCTGCTTACTACTGCGACGACTGCGGAGAAATGGTAGTTGCCAAGGAAATGCCGGAAGTCTGCCCCAAGTGCGGAGGCAAGCACTTCCACCAGGACGAGGACGTTCTGGACACCTGGTTCAGCTCCGCCCTCTGGCCGTTCTCCACTCTCGGCTGGCCGGAAAACACCGAAGACCTTAAGAAGTTCTACCCGACAGACGTACTCGTAACAGGTTACGATATCATATTCTTCTGGGTAGCCAGGATGATATTCAGCAGCATAGAGGAGATGGGCAAGGCTCCGTTCTCCCACGTGCTCATCCACGGACTGGTCCGCGATGCCCAGGGCCGCAAGATGAGCAAGTCCCTTGGCAACGGCATAGACCCGCTGGAGGTAATAGACCAGTACGGCGCAGACGCGCTCAGGTTCATGCTGCTGTCCGGCATAGCTCCGGGCTCCGACATCCGCTACCAGACAGAAAAGGTAGAGGCCGCAAGGAACTTTGCAAACAAGCTGTGGAACGCATCCAGGTTCGTCATCATGAACCTCCAGGACGAGAACGGAGATTTCCGCCCCATGGCAGACGCAAAGACTGCCAAGCTCCGCCCGGAAGACAAGTGGATAAAGGCTTCCATAGAGGCCGCCACCGCTGATATTACTGCAAACATGGAGAACTTCGAGTTCGCCCTTGCTGCAGCCAAGATCTACGACCTTATCTGGGGCAGCTACTGCGACTGGTACATAGAGCTTGTAAAGCCAAGGCTCACCGGCGCAGACGAAGAGGACAAGCTTACCGCAAGGTACGTGCTGCTGTCCGCCCTTAAGGACCTCCTGAGGCTCCTGCACCCCTACATGCCGTTCATAACCGAGGAGATCTACAGCTACCTGCCCAAGGAAGAGAACGCTCCGCAGTTCCTGATGAACGAGACCTGGCCTGTACCCACCGGCGCAGACTACTCTGCGGAAGTTAAGCTTATGGAAGCTTCCATGGCTGCAATCAGGGCTATAAGAAACATCAGGGCAGAGGCCGAGGCCGCTCCCTCCAGGAAGCTCCACGCAGTTATAATCGCTGAAGGCGCAGACGCAGAGCTCGCTAAGGCAGGCGCTTCCTACATCAAGGCTCTGGGCGGCCTGGAAGAGCTTACCGTAACTTCCGACAGGTCCGTCCTTGCAGAGGACAACAAGTCCGCAGCAGTCCCCGGCATGGAGATCTACGTTCCCATGGACGAGCTGGTAGACTACGCTAAGGAAAAGGAAAAGCTAGTAAAAGAGATAGCTAAGATAGAATCCGAAATAGCCCGCGCAAGCTCCAAGCTGGCCAATCAGGGCTTTGTTGCCAAGGCTCCGGCCAAGGTTATAGAGGCCGAGAAGGAAAAGCTCGCAAACTTCACCGACCTTCTTGAAAAGGGCAAGGCAAGGCTTGCAGCCGTAGAGGCAAAGCTTGCAAAATAGGAGGATCCATTGAGCTCCATACTGTCGTATATCTTACAAAGGCTGTATATAATACCCGGCATACTCATAGGGCTGTCTGTGCACGAGTTTGGGCACGCCAAGGCTGCCCAGCTCTGCGGAGACCGCACCTCTGAGTACATGGGCAGGGTGTCCTTAGATCCAAGGGCCCACGTAGATCCCGTGGGCCTTATATCCCTGCTTTTGCTCGGCTTTGGCTGGGGCAAGCCCGTGCTGGTGGACCCCCGCAACTACAAGCACCCCAGAAGGGACAGCATTATAGTGGGGCTGGCCGGAGTGTTCAACAACTTCATAGCAGCTATAGTCTTTGCATTCGTATACAGGTTTGCGTTGCAGCTGGCGCCGGCGGCCTTTCGTGCAAGCACATTCGGCCAGGTGGTCATGACCATGCTGCTTCAGATAGTGGTCATAAACGTTTCGCTTATGCTTTTCAACCTGCTGCCCGTGCCGCCTCTGGACGGTTTCGGCGTGGTTTGCGGCATTTTCAACCTGTACGGCACCAAGTTCTACTGGTACGCAAGGCGCTACGGCATGATAGTTCTGATGCTTATGCTCTACTTTGGCATAACCAACAGCATTCTCAGCCCGGTGCTCAACGCAGTGCTGCGGTTCATATTAAACATAGCCTTTATCGGGGCCTGAAGAGCCCGCATCAAGGAGTTCAGTAGCTGATGAGTTTCACAACAGTAGTATACATACTGAATATTATCGCAACAGCCATAATAATCTTTGCGGAAAGAAAGCGTCCCTCGGCCACACTGGCCTGGATAATGATACTTTTCGTGCTGCCGGGCGTGGGCCTGGTGCTGTACATCATCCTCAGCCAGCTGTTTGCAAGGTACAAGCTGGAAAAGCTGTCCAGCTCCATGGTAATGAGGAACAACCCCCATCTGCTTGTCCAAAAGGAGCAGATGAAGGACGGCACCTTCAACTACCTGAACCCGGAGAGCTGGAAGTGGTCGGATCTGATACGTTTCGACCAGCAGTACGCAAGCGCCTACCTTACGCAGAACAACGATATACAGCTGTTCACCAAGGGCCAGGAATGCTTCGATTCCATGTTCATGGACCTGCGCGCCGCAAAGAAGTCCATAAATATGGAGTTCTTCATAATGAAGCCGGACTACATAGGCATGGAGATACTGGAGATACTTACGCAGAAGGCCAAAGAGGGCGTAAAGGTAAGGCTGCTCCTGGATGCCATGGGCTGCCGCAGGATGCGCAACCGCCACTTTAAGGCCCTTAGGGAAGCCGGCGGCGAGGTAGTCTACTTCTTCCCGGCCAGGATATTCAAGCTGGACCTTAAGCTGAACTACCGCAACCACAGAAAGCTGCTGGTCATAGACAGCAGGATAGCCTACATAGGAGGCCTCAACGCAGCCAAGGAATATGTGGGAGATTCCAGCAAATTCAAGGGCTGGAGGGATACGCACCTGAGGATCACCGGAGGCAGCGTGTTCGATATAGACGCAAGGTTCATTATGGACTGGAACTTTGCCAACGGCCAGGAGATAATGCTCAAAGAGGCGGACTACATTCCGGAGCGCCTCGGAGACAGCGCTGTGCAGGTGGTCTCCAGCGGCCCGGAAAGCGAGGAGATGGAGATCAAGTTCACCTACCTGAAGATGATCACCTCCGCAAAGCGCAGCATATACGTGCAGAGCCCCTACATGGTGCCGGACGAGAGCATTTTCGAGGCTCTCAAGACCGCGGCGCTTACCGGCCTGGACGTGCGCATAATGATACCCAACAGGCCGGACCACATTTTCGTGTATTGGGTCACCCTGCAGAACGTAGGGGAGCTGGCCAAGTACGGCGCCAAGATATACATCTACGACAAGGGCTTCCTGCACGCCAAGACCATTGTTGTGGATGACGAAGCCGCAAGCGTAGGCTCTGCAAACTTCGATATAAGGAGCTTCGAGCTCAATTTCGAGACCAATGCCATAGTTTACGACAAAGCGTTTGCCGTTAAGATGCGCGAGGCCTTCGAAAAGGATATAGACGATTCCAGGCAGCTTACCTATGAAGAGTACGAAAAACGCCCAAGGTGGATAAAGATCAAGGAATCAGTCTCCAGGCTGATGTCGGATATACTGTAAGTTTAGAGGAACAACGCTATGGACAGAAAGAAAGTGCTGAACTCGCTTATTTACGCCCTTGTTATAGGCATTATATGCGGAATAGTGGGCACAGCATTCAACTTCGTTATCAAATACGTAAGCGCCTTCAGGGCAAGCCTGGGTTTTTATCCTGCCCTGATAGTTATGGTCGCCCTGGGCCCCGTTATAGCAGGCTGCTACAAGTGGCTGGGCGCCCCCAACTTTAAAGCAACAGACGGAGTTGTGCAGGCCGCAAGGGACGGGCAGGAGTTCGATATCAAGGCCAGCCCGGCTACTGCTGCAGGCCTTATACTTACCTGCATGGCGGAAAGCGCAGGCTGCAAGGAGGGCGGTTCTTTTCAGATAGGCGCCCCCATAGCCCACTGGATAGGACGCAAGCTTGCCATACCGGCTCCCGAAAGAAGGCAGCTTACCATGTGCGCCATAGCCGCAGGTTTTGCAAGCGTTCTGGGCGCTCCGATCTTTGCTGCAGTTATAGCCGCAGAGGTGGCCTTCAACAAGCTGGAGGTAAAATACCTGCCTTACACCATAGTTTCCGCAGGTTCCGCTTTTCTTATAAACTATGTTACCAAGGCTCCCAAGCTGCGCTACGCAATAGATTTCGGCACGGAATACGGGGCTCTGGATATACTCAAACTCATACTCATAGCTGCCGCTGCAGGTGCCCTCGGAAGGCTCTTCCTGCACATCCTTGGATGGATGGGCAAGCTTATGGGGCTCATCAAAAACCCGTATATCAGGATAGTGGTGGGCGGCGCTGTTGCTGCAGCTCTGCTTATACCGCTCGGCACCCAAGTCTACCTTTCTGCAGGCAACGTTATACCCGCTGCCCTGGCAGGCGAAGGCCACTGGTACGATTTCATCCTTAAGATATTCTTCCTTGCCTTCCTTAGCAAGTCTGGCTACAAGACCGGTCTTCTGCCGCAGAACATAACCATAGGCGGAGCTTTCGGCGGAACTGCCGCTCTGCTCCTGGGCGTTGACCCGGCCCTGGCTGTTGCTGCAGGCATGGTAGGCATGGTAGGCGGCGTCAGCTGCTGCCCGCTGGCTGCTCTGGCGCTCTCCGTGGATATGTTCGGCTACAAGGGACTGCTGCTCTGCGCACTGTTTGCAGGCATAGGCACCCTTTGCGGAGGCTTCCACGGATATTACAGCACAAAGAAGGTTCCTGTGCCCGAAAAGACCCAGGACGAAAAGCTTCAGGAAAAGATAGAAGAAGTGTTTGGCAAGAGGTAAAACAATGGCTAAAGTATCCCTCAAACCGGGTGCCACCCTGGCTCCGCTGCCTGCCGTTATGGTAAGCTGCGGCAAGGTAGAAGACGGCACCGAAAACATAATAACCATTGCCTGGACAGGCATAATAAACTCGGATCCTCCCTGCACCTACGTAAGCGTGCGCCCGGGCAGGGCATCCCACGATATCATAGAGAACAGCGGGGTGTTCGTTATCAACCTGGTGCCGGAGAGCCTTGCATTTGCAATGGACTGGTGCGGCTGCGTAAGCAGAAGGAAAGAGTACAAGTTCGGGGAAAAGCATATCGGAACCGGCAGCGATGCCGTAAGCTTCACGCTCACCCCGGAAAAGGCGGAAAACGTGGACTGCGTTGCCATAAAGGAGAGCCCCGTGCAGCTGGAGTGCCGCATCTTCGATAAGAAGAGCCTGGGCAGCCACGACATGTACATGGCTCAGATAGTGGGCCTGCGCGTGGACGAGTCCATGATCAACGGCGAGGGCCGCATAACCATGGAAAAGCTGGGCCTTGTCAGCCTTATCCACGGCAGTTACTACGCCGCAAAGAGCACCCGCATAGGGCGCATGGGCTACGCCGTAATGAAGCCCGACACCAAAAAAAGACTTTCTGCGCAGCAGCGCGCTAAATATAATATCAGAAAGCAGGGCAAGGAGAAGCTCGACAGAGGCTGACCCTTACGAAAGGATATATCATGAAATGGATAATTGGATCGGACCTTCATGGTTCGGCGGAATACACTGCTAAGTTCCTGGAAGCTGTCGAAAGCGAAGAGGCAGACCGCATACTGCTTCTGGGAGATATACTTTACCACGGACCCCGCAACGCTCTGCCGGAGCTTTACGGCCCCATGCAGGTCTACGAGATGCTCAACAAGTACAAGGACAAGATACTCTGCGTGCGAGGCAACTGCGACGCCGAGGTGGACCAGTGCGTTCTGGAGTTCCCCATAATGGCTGAATACATGCAGATCGTGGACAGCGGCAAGATGATCTTTGCCACCCACGGGGACCACTACAACACAGGCCACCTGCCTCCGCTCTCCGGAATAGATGTGCTGCTCCACGGCCACACCCACATCCCGGCCTGCGAGGACCACAACGGCTACATCTACTGCAATCCAGGCTCCGTGTCCATACCCAAGGGCGGCTCCACCAACAGCTACATGACCATGGAAAACGGCCTGCTGCAGTGGCACAGGCTGTCCGACGGCAGCGTCTACATGAGCCACCAGCTCTAGCATCATCCGGATGACCATCACACAGAAAGGAAACACTATGGAACTTAACGTAGGAAGCAAGATCAAGGGCTTTACAGTTACAAGGATAAGAGAAGACAAAGAGATAGCCGGAAGGCTCGTGGAAATGGTCCACGACCACAGCGGCGCCGGCCTTGCATGGGTAGACAACAAGGACGACAACAAGCTCTTTTCCATAACCTTCAAGACCCTGCCGGAAAACAGCACAGGCGTGTTCCACATACTGGAGCATTCGGTGCTCTGCGGATCGGACAAGTACCCGGTAAAGGAGCCTTTCGTGGACCTTCTCAAGAGCTCCATGAATACCTTCCTTAACGCCATGACCTTCCAGGACAAGACCATGTACCCCATATCCAGCCGCAACGAGAAGGACTTCCTGAACCTTACAAGTGTGTATCTGGATGCGGTCTTTGCCCCGGCAATACTCAAGAACCCCAACATCTTCTACCAGGAGGGCTGGCACATAGAGCAGTCCGAGGACCGCAAGCTCAGCTACAAAGGCGTTGTTTTCAACGAGATGAAGGGCGCCGTTTCCGACGTGGACGACTTCCTTATGGAAGAGATGATAAGCTTGGTCTACCCGGACAACTGCTACGGCGTAAACTCCGGCGGTGAGCCGGCTGTTATCCCGCAGCTTACCTATGATGAATTCATAAAGACTTACAAGAGATTCTATCACCCCTCCAATGCAAGGGTCTTCCTGGACGGCGCAGTGCCTCTGGAGCAGACGCTGGAGATGATAGATGCCTACCTTGCAGGCTGCCAGCTGCTGACGGATCTGCCCACGTTTGAGGCTCAGCAGCCCAGAGCCGCTGAAAAGACTGTAGACTACGCCCTGGCAGAGGACGAAGACCTTAAGGACAAGGGCAGGCTCGTTGCAGGCAAGATATTTGCCGGCACGGAGGACCTGGTAAAGGTAGTGGCAACAGGCATACTTTTCAACGCCCTTACCGATACCAACGATTCCCCGCTTAAAAAAGCTGTTCTGAAGTCAGGCCTGGCCCAGGACATGAACGTGGACGTTATAGACGACATCCCGCAGCCCTTCTTCCAGATGCAGTTCAAGAACGTTACGGACGGCAGGGATGCAGAGCTCTGGCAGCTTGTTAAAGATACCTGCGCCAAGCTTTGTGCGGGCGGCATAGACAAGAGGACCCTTACCGCAGCCATCAACCGCAGCGAGTTCATGTTCAAGTCCCCGCAGGAGCCGGCAGGCCTTATCAGGTGCATAAAGTCTATGGTCACCTGGCTGCACGGCGGAGACCCCATGGCTTACCTTGCAGTGGACGGCATCTACGCAAAGATACGCGAGAACCTGCAGGGCCGCTGGTTCGAGGAGCTTCTGGCTGAGCTCATGAGCCAGGACGGTATGTGCATGCTCCACGCCAGGGCATCCCACACCGCAGCTGCCGAAAAGGACGCTGCAGAGGCTGCAAAGCTGGAGGCTCTTGCCAAGACCTGGACAGAGGAAGACTGGCAGGCTAACAAGAAGCTCAACGAGGTTCTTTCCGCATGGCAGCAGACCCCGGACAGCCCGCAGGCCAAGGCCATGCTGCCCAAGCTCCCGCTCTCCGAAGTTTCTGACGCTCCGCAGTGGGACGACACCATAATCAAGGACGAAAACGGCATTGCCGCGCTCTACCACCCGGTACCGAGCCGCGGAATAATCAATATAAACCTGTACTTCTCGCTTGCAGACAGGAAGCTGGACGAGCTCACAAGGCTGGCCGCAGTTGCAGGCCTTCTTGGCGAGCTGCCCACAGCAAAGCACAGCAGTGAGGACCTGGCAAGGGATATCAAGACCTACCTGGGCTCTCTGAGCTTCAGGATCACATCCTTCTCAAGGTGCGGCGAGACCAGGACCGCAGCTCCGCAGCTTGCAGTTACCGCAAGCGTTCTGGAGGAGAACTTTGCTATAGCAGAA
>JAZQIH010000026.1:0-8950 GCA_045541015.1 Anaerovoracaceae bacterium
AACGGCGGTAGCAGTCCCATGCCCAACGGGGGTTGCCGGACTTGGTAGCCAGCACGTTGACCACGTCCTCATTCAGACCCAGGTTCAGGATGGTGTCCATCATGCCGGGCATAGAGGCGCGGGCGCCGGAACGGACGGAGACCAGCAAAGGATTCTCCTTATCACCGAACTTCTTGCCGGTGATCTCCTCCAGCTTTGCAACATGCTCCATGATCTGCGCCTGAATATCGGCATTGATCATACAGCCATCTTCGTAATACTTGGTGCAGGCTTCGGTAGAAACGGTGAAGCCCTGAGGGACAGGCAGGCCGATGTTGGTCATTTCTGCAAGGTTAGCGCCCTTGCCGCCAAGGAGCTCTCTCATCTTGGCGTTTCCTTCTGAGAACAAATAAACGTATTTGTGGCTCATTAATGTACTCCCTTCTTGTGAAGAATTATTATCTAAGCGACCGCCGTTGATACCCGGCGGCGCGGTTTTAACCGTCTCAATATAATACCATATTTTTATGTAGATTTGTTGTTAAAATTAAAAAAACCGCGGTTTTCCCGCGGTTTTTAACATTACTTTTTGGATATCTTTCCGAGATTTTTGTTATATCAGATACAACGCTTTAGTTTTCCTTAAAGTGCTCTCTTACCAGCTTTACTATTACCGGGCTGAGGGCAAGGATTGCTATCAGGTTAGGTATGGACATGAAGCCGTTGAGGGCATCCGCAAGGTTCCATGCATCGTTGAGGGACAGTGTAGCGCCAACTATTGCAAAGAGTATGAACACTATCTTGTAACCTATACTTGCCTTGGTGCCGAACAGGTACTCGAAGCACCTGGTGCCGTAAAGGCTCCAGCTGAGCACTGTGGACAGGGCAAACAGGGAGAGGCAGACAGCCAGGATTATAGATCCGATGCCGCCGCCAAGCACGGAGCTGAGAGCCGCGGAAACTATAGCAGCACCGCCGCCTACACCCCAGTCTACTGTTACGTTTCCTGCGCTTACTGCGCAGAGAACTGTCAGAGAAGTAAGGGTGCAGATAACGATGGTGTCCATGAATACCTCAAAGATACCGAACATGCCCTGCTTTACAGGGTCGGACTCGCTGGTGGCTGCGTGAGCCATAGGAGCGGATCCGAGACCTGCCTCGTTGGAGAAGCAGCCGCGGGCAATACCCTTGGTAATGGAGGTGGAAATGGTTATACCGAAAGCTCCGCCAAGAGCAGCTTCTGCGTTGAACGCACCCTGGAAGATCATGCGGAACACGTTGCCGAGCTGGCCGGCGTTAGCTATTATTACTACGAGTGTAGCTACGATGTATACACAAGCCATTACAGGAACGATCTTCTCCGTTACCTGGCCTATGCGCTTGATGCCGCCAAAGAGCACCAGAGCTACTATTACAGCCACAACTATACCCACGATGAGGTTGCACAGTGTGAACTCATTGCCCAGGAAGTTGATCATAGTGCCCTGTACGTTGCCGCCCAGAGCGTTGATAACGGAGCCTACGCTTTCGCCTATGGACTGCACCTGAGTTGCGTTACCGATACCGAACGCAGCCAGGAAGCCGAATATGCAGAACAGCACGCTGAGCCATCCGAAGCCCTTGCCAAGGCCGTTCTTTATGTAGTACATGGGGCCGCCTACCCAGTCGCCTTTGTCGTTGCGCTCGCGGTAGTGGACGGCGAGCGTTACCTCAGCAAACTTGGTGCACATGCCGAAAATGGCGGAAAGCCACATCCAGAATACGGCGCCGGGGCCGCCTATGATTATAGCGCCTGTTACACCGGCTATGTTTCCGGTACCTACGGTTGCTGCCAGAGCTGTGGTGAGCGCCTGGAGCGGTGTTACCTCTCCTTTGCCGGCTGTGTGCTTCTTAAACACCTTGCCGAGGGTGTTCTTCATGGCGTATCCGAACTTGCGGAACTGCAGGAACCTGGTGCTTACGGTGAGGATGATACCTACGCCTACCAGAAGGCAGAGGACCACTGATCCCCATGCGATGTCGTCTAACTTGGTGATAAATTCGCTGAGTGTCATAACATTCTTCCTTAATAATTTCTGAAAGATAGCATATTGTTGATAGGATAGCAAAACTATTAGCTAAAATCAAGGCTTTTAAGAAAATAATTAGCCAAAAATAAAAATTCGCCTTGTTTATTATTTCTCAAGGCGATCATTGCTCGTTTTTGCTCTAATATGTTCTGCTATTTGATCTCGTCGGTCTCCAGGATGAATACCACGCTGCCGTCCTCCGGGGCATCGCCGGTAAAGCACTTGTAGGCTTCGTCGGCCTGCTTCATTAAACGCAGCTGCCTGATGGCCTGTGGGGCTTCGCCTTCTGAAAGAGAGCCGATCTTTGAAAGAAGCTTGTCGCTTAGCTCGTTTATCGCGTTCCTGAAGCTGTATATACCGGACCTCAGGGAGGCGAATCCGTTTTTGAGATCCTGCCCCGCAGTCGAGAGAGAGCTTGCTCCGGAATTCAGCTGCCCTGCTCCTCCGGAAAGCTGCGACGCGCCTGCCGACAGAGCGTCCACATTGGCCTTGAGCTCTGCCAGATCCATGCCGCTTTGCGCCTCCAGCATATCCAGATAAGCCCTCAGGTTTTTGAGGCCTTCGTCCAGCTGCGCAGCGCCGTCAGAGAGGCTTTTGGCGCCGGAAGCAAGTCCCGAAACGCCGTCCACGTACTGGCCGAGGCCGCTTTCAAAATTATAGGCACCGTTTGCAAGCTTAGCCGCACCGTCCTTGAGTTCGCTGCCTGTATCGGAGAATTTGCCAAGGTCCGAAACCGCGTCCGCTATCTTGTCTATGCGGCTGTCCTTAAGCTCTGCCAGAAGGCCGTTGGTGACTACCGTTGCGGTAAAGTCTATGCGGCAGTTGGCTGCAAAGGCGCTTATCTCAACGTAGTTTTGAACGGAACTGTCTTCGTCACCTCCGCTTTCTTCGGAGATCTCCGAGAAGGCATCCCTAAGCTTTGTCTTAAGAGCCTCGAAGCCTAGCTGTTCCTCCACGCCTGGCATTGCGTAGCCCATTGCTATGTAGTTTCCGGAGACCCTGCTGACCATTCCGCCTTCGACCTTGACATTGGAGAACCTGTCGTCAGGAAGCGCCACCATCGATATAAAGGCGAACGGCACCATGGCCTCTGCCTGCCCTTCCAAGGCCTCTGTTACGGCTTTAGAGCGGTTTTCGTACTCAAAACGTATTTTGATATTACCGGTGGCTCCCGCGAGCTTATCCGGGCTGATCTCCTGATCTTCCAGGAAGTAGCGGACCTTTACGGCAAACGGCAGATCTGCCACGTCCGCAGCCACCTGCATATCATCGCCTCCGGTCTTTACCTTGGCGCTCCTTGGAGTTCCGTCCGCAGCTGCCTTTACAGTTACGGTCTGCTGCACGCTGCCCTCTTCTGCGGGCAGATCTTCTGCTCCGCTGCCGGCGCCGCCGTCTTTTTCAGCACCCCCGCCGGACGCGTTTTCCGCAGCGTTTCCGTCCTGCTCCGCCACGTTGCCAGCGTTTGCTGCATTACTGCTCTTGCCTCCGCAGCCGCAGAGCGCACATATCATCACCAGCGCCATCAGCGCCGCCAAAAGCCTTGTTTTATTCAACATTCTTAAGAGCCTCCTCCATCGGGACCTTGCTTACCTTCCTGTATTCAAACAGCGCTATAACGCCGTAGGACACCACCCCGTATATGAACATTTTTATGAACACCTCGCGGCTGATATCGAACGGTATCCAGCCTTTCATCTCGAGCCGCACCATCACGTTGAACAGGTACTTGAGCACCCACAGGTCAAACGGAATGGTTATCAGCAGGAAGAGAAGCACCAGTATGGAAGTCACCAGAACATAGAGCCTGGCCGCCTCCGCGTTGGTGTAGCCCAGTATCTTGACCAGCGATATGGACTGCGCGTTCTTTTCTATTATGGTCTTGGACAGCAGGTAGATCAGGATAACGTAGATCAGCACCGCAAAGACCTGCACCACCTTCATCATCTCGCCCATGGAGATCTGCAGCTGGCGGGACACCTTGCTCAGGGAGTTGAAATCCACTTCCTGGCCGATATATTTTTCGTCTATATCCGTGATCTCCGAGGCGGAAAAGTAGCCTGCGAAAGTGCCTGTCCCAAGCCCGAAGGTATCGTTTAAGGCCTCTCTGTCCATAAACACGCACAGCGAGCCTTTATAGGGGTAGATGCCGTCCACCTCGAAACTGTAAGTGTCATCGCTGTAGGCTTCCTTCAGGCTTATCGTATCGCCTGGCTTTATGCCCCACTTGTCCGCGTAGAGCGAGGACACTTTTACTTTACTTCCATCAAAGCACATGTCCAGGTAGCGGCTGTCCGGGCTTACGCCAAAGAGCACTATCTCATCCCCAAGGTAGCCAGCTGTGGGCACTGTGTCCAGGCTGTAGGCGCTGAACTTTTCCGCGTCCGGGTTGTCCGTTTCCACGGCTTTCTGGAAGAGCATCATGCTTATGAGGCTCTCCAGCTTGTTGTCCTCATTTATGGCTCCGGCCGGGATCTGCAGCATGTACTGATGTTCGCAGAACATGCTCTGCGGAAGGGCCTCCTTGTAGTTGTCCAGAACGTCCGGAAGCGCCATCCCAAACATCAAAAGCAGGTTCGCAAAGGCTATGCCTACCAGAAGCACCGCGTAGTTGCCTATGTTTTGCATAAAGATCCTGGTGCGGAACCTTGTAAAGAACGGGATCTTGCTGCTCAGCGGCACGGCGCCCCTGCTCTTCCCGCTTTTAAGGTCTCTTCTGATGAATCTGAGCGGGGAGAGCCTTAGTCTCTTGGCCAGAACGCCCCAGGTGATCAGGATCATCAGGATCAGCGGGATAACAGTAGTCTCCAGGAATGCGTTGGCGTTCCAAAGAGTCACGAAAGTCGGCAGGGAATAGCTGCCGTAGTAGAGATCTGCGTTGACGTTCTTGAGCACGCTGTAACCGAGCACGTTGCCCACAAGCGCAGCCACAAGAGTTACTATAAGCGGCATGGTCATGTAGTGCTTTATGAGCTCGCCTCTGGTGTAGCCGGTGGCGCGCAGGGTGCCTATAACAGTGGACTCGTTTGCTATGGTGTTGCTTATGGTAACGCCGAAAACGAAGGCTATTATAACGATTATGACGTAGAGCAGTATCATCATCATGGCGCGGTCTCCGCCGAAGTCTTCTCCGGTGAAGATGATGGCCTGGTTCTGATAGCGCGGTATGTAGTCCTCAAGGGAAACTATGTCGGTGAGTCCTTTAAGGAAGTCCTCGGACATCTCGTTCTCCTGAGTCTCGCCTTCCGGGGAAACGTTGTATTTCCAGGCATAGCGCCAGGTGAGGATGTCCTGATCGAAGCTGGAGAACGACTCAGGGCTGACCACGGCCACGCCGAAAGTCTTGGCGTCGAACATCATGTCGCTGTTGTTTTGGAACATGGTGCTGTAGTCGGAAAGCGCAACGAGACCGCTGATGCGGTACTGCCTGCCACCCTCCATGGTAAGCGTGTCGCCTACCTTAAGCGAGTTGTTGTCCGCGTACATACGGTCTATGGCTATTTCGTCTGCCGTCTTGGGGAACTCGCCTTGCATAAGGCAGGCCATGTCTACCTGGGTGCGCATGGGGAAGATGCGCAGGGTGTCTCCGCCCTCAAAGGCGCGGTCCGTAAACTGCAGGTCGTAGATGCTTACGCCAAGGGCTTCTATGGCCTGCAGCTGGCGCTGCGTAAGCTTTTTGCCAACGGTAAAGTTGCCGTCTTCTACATTGTATTTTTCGAAGCTTTCGTAGTAGGCAGCCAGCATGCTCTCTGCTGCCACCAGAAAGCCGGAGATCTCCGCTATGGAGAACACCAAAAGCAGGAAAATGACAAGGTATTTGCCAAGGTCAGACTTAAGATCCCGCAGGTACCTTTTCCTGAGAGGATTCTTTACCATTCCAGATCCTCCACGGACGCACGCTGCGCGTTGTCCACGCGGTCCCTTACTTTGCCGTCGCGAAGGCGGACTACAGTGTCTGCCATGCGCCCTATGACCTCGTTGTGGGTGACCATGACTATAGTGTTGCCGTAGGTTTGGTTGACTTTGTCTATGAGGCTCAGGATCTCCTTGGATGTGCTGTAATCAAGGGCGCCAGTCGGCTCATCGCAGAGCAGCAGGTCCGGGTTCTTGACTATGGCCCTTCCTATGGATGTCCTCTGCTGCTGGCCGCCGGAGAGCTGGTTTGGGAGCTTGCGGGAGTGCTCGGAAAGCCCCAGGACCTCCAACAGCTCGTCCACGTCCAGCGGCGACTTGCTAAGATAAGCGCCGACTTCAATGTTCTCCCTCACGGTAAGGTTTGGAATCAGGTTGTACATCTGGAAGATGTAGCCCAGGTGGTCCCTGCGGTAGAGGGTCAGCTGCTTTTCGTTCATGCCCTTTAGGGGGTCCCCACCGATAATGATGTCTCCGGAATCAGCCTCGTCTATGCCTCCGATGATGTTCAGAAGCGTTGATTTACCGGAGCCGGACGGCCCCAGCAGCACGCAGAATTTGCCCTTTTCCAGCGACAGATCCACGTTTTTAAGCACTTCTACGCGGTTTTCGCCTTCTCCGTAGGACTTGCATATGTCTTTTACTTCAAGAAACATAGGATGTTCTCCTTGTATGATCAATTGTGACCGTAATAATTAATAATGAGTTCTTGGTTAGCGCCCGCTAACTATGAGTGATAATAATAACACCGCTGAAAAGCGGTGTCAAGATTTAATTTAGCTTACGCTAACTACTGATTTGTTTTGGCATGTTTTAGAATCCGGCAGCCCAGGCATCGAATATCTGATCTGCTTCTGCACGATCCTCCCATGGGCAGGAGATCTCGATTCTGTAGATACAACTGTTCTTTACTACCAAGCCATCCACCTCATAGTTGTCCGGCATGCCATTCTCGCTGTAAATTTGACTGTATACCCAACCATCATGGATGCCGGTTTTATACGCTTTGCCGGCATTATATCCGTTTGGCGTGACAAATGTCTTGAGCGCAAATGTCCCGTCGTCATAGTATTGTTTCCCGCCAATATCTTCTGTGACTTTGCTCCAGTTGGCTTCTGCTGAGATCTTGACCTTTATTTCCTCATCCAGGCTCTCTGCAAAAAGCTGGCATCCAAGCATAAACCTGCTGACAGAAGCCTCAAGCGGCAAAGTTGCGGAATACGAAACTGCTACCTGACAACTGTCATAAGGGAAATACTGCCTTTCAAAGTTTTTGCACCCGATAAATTCCAATGCGGCATCCTGATCGCTGAACTTCACATCGTTCTCTGCCAGGTAATAATCATCATAAACTATTGACTGATTTCCTTCCTGATCAGTTACAGGATACCAATGCAGTTCTCCTCTTTCTTTTTTCTCGGCCAGCTGCTTTTGTGCGACTTCTCTGATTGCTCCTTTAATGCTGTTTTGCTTTAATGGATTGAGCTGTGTTCTGAAGCCCATGACCTCAACTTCTTTTCCAAGGTACAGGATCTTGTATGTTTTTGTCTCAACTTTTCCTGTATTGAACAGGGTGACCGGGCTTGTTATAACACCGGATACGAACCCTGCAGTAATTACAAATGCTAATACTGCGACTAGTACCAGGACTGCTTTTCTGCGTTTAGACATGGGTGTCCTTACTTTCAGAGTAGCTTTCGGCAGCCATTCTTCAACTGCATCTGCCAGCAGAGCTTCGTCCAGATCGCCCATGGCATCGATGATCTTCTCTTCTATCATAATTCAAACCCCTCCTTGATCAGGATCTCTCTGAGTTCTGTGCGCATGCGGTAAAGGATCACCTTTACGTTAGATTCGGAGATTCCGGTACTCTCCGATATCTCACGTATAGACATGAAGAGCCAATACCGTTTGATGAATAATGCCCTCTCTTTCTTACTTTTTGATTTAAGAAAAGCGTTTAGCAGCTGCGATAAAACCATCCTGTCTGTTACTTCATCCGAAACATTAGAGGGGCCGCATATTTCCCTGACCTCATCTAGTACAGCATCAGCCTGACCGCTGCCTCGTTTTGCTGCAGACTGCCCGCGCCAGCGACTCACTGCAATATTTCGGATCACCTTCGCAAGGTAGACTTTTAGATCCAGCGGCCTTTCCGGAGGGATAGAATTCCACGCGGCCAAAAGCGTATCATTCAGGCATTCCAGACTGTTCTGCTCATCAGCCAGTACGTTATTTGCTATAGAAAGTAAATATCTGCCGTACTTTGTTTGCGTCTGGCGTATTGCGGATTCTGACCGATCCCAGAAAAGCGCTATTATTTTTTCGTCATCTTTTGAATTCATTTGAAAGTCCTTTCACTATAATAGTCGCATTCTGAAGTAGTGAAGTTACAAAAAAAAGGAGGGCTTTACCCTCCTTTTTCAATGGTGCGGCCGACAGGAATCGAACCTGCACGGGGTTAACCACAGGAACCTAAATCCTGCGTGTCTGCCAGTTCCACCACGGCCGCGTATTATGCTGTCAGATCTGCGGATCTGTTTTATCTAAGAAAAAGGGCTGCACGGCTTCGTGCAACCCTTAGATGGTCTCCCCACCGGGAATTGAACCCGGGTTACCGCCGTGAAAGGGCGATGTCTTAACCTCTTGACCATGGGGCCAGATGAAAAAAGGAGCGACGACCTACTTTCCCAGGCGGCTGCCCACCAAGTATCATCGGCTCTGAAGGGCTTAACTACTGTGTTCGGGATGGGAACAGGTGTAACCCCAGCGATATAGTCACTCCATTTTTCATAAGGTATTCAGTTGTGAAACTTTGTACCTTCAAAACCAAACAATGCGAATATTAGAGAAAACTTTGGTCAAGTGCTCGACCTATTAGTATCAGTCAGCTTAACATGTCGCCATGCTTACACCTCTGACCTATCAACGTGGTAGTCTCCCACGGGAAGTCGGAGGCCAAGCCGGTCTTAGGAAGACAAAATATCTCTCCA
>JAZQIH010000027.1:0-12782 GCA_045541015.1 Anaerovoracaceae bacterium
TCACGTCCCCGTTGACCCGCTCGGCATCCGCAACTTTATCGCGGTAGGGGTCGCTCTTCAGGAACTGGTCTATGACGGTGAAGCCCGCCAGGTGGTAGCGCAGCTGCTCCTGGTCCGCGGAGTCTATTGAGCCGGGCGCGATGCTGTCCCGCACTATGTCCGCGGCCTGCTGCGCCGCCGGGCTGAGGGTGGTGCTGCCCGCGATGGCTGCCCTGAGCAGATCCAGGTCCGCGCCGTCTATGCTGCCGTTGCAGTCCACATCGCCCAGGATGACGGCCGTTCCGGCGGTGCCGTCTGCCAGGGTGAAACTGTCCCCGGTCTTGACTTCTTTGCCGGCCGAGTCCTTGGTTCCGGGCGCTATTCCGTAGATGTAGCCGCTGTTTTCGAAGGGCAGCAGCTGCCATCTTCCGGTGCTGCACTGCAGGTAGTCGTTTTCCCCGAAGGCCAGGACCTTGCCGCTGTCAAAGCTGACCGCCGCGTGGCTCCCGCTGCACGAAAACCATTGAATTTTAGCGGGTTTGCCGTCTTTGCCGGCTGCGCTTGCAGCGGCCTGTATGTCCGCCTCTTTGCCCGCAACTACTTTGCAGTTGCTATGCAAAACGCCGTTTTTATCTATGTAGGTGGTGCCTCCGCAGGGGCAGGTGAAGGCCCTTGCGCAGTCTGCGGCTCCGTTGAACGGGTCCTCCGCCAGAGTGGAGACCAGCTCTCCGTCCGCGGTGACTCCGACCAGGTAGCTGACCCTGCCGCCGGACGTGCCGCTTCCGCCTTCGCTGCTCTCAGCCGGCGCCGCGTTTCCGGCCACCAGCTGCACCAGCTCTTTTCCGGCCAGCGCCGAAACATCCGGCGCGCCCTCACCAAAGGTGTAGACTCGTCCTCTGCCGTCTGCCGCCGCAAACCAGCCGCCCTTAGCCGTTATATACTTTATGCCCTTGAGCAGCGCAATTCCGCCGTCTTCGGACGTGGACACCACGCGGCCTTCGCGCGTCAGCGCAAAGACATCGTCGTAGTTTGCGCAGATCGCCGCAATATCGCTGCGGCTCTGGATCCTGCTCCTGAACAGCTCCGCCTTGCTCTGCGGCGCCGTTCCAACTTCCTCCGCAAACACCTCGCCCGCAGCCAGCACCCGGCCGTCCGTCGTCAGCCCCAGCGTGCCGTCGCCCACAGGCAAAACAAAAGCAACGCCGCGCCAGTCGTAGCAGGCCGCGCGCCCGTTGCTTCGTCCCGTATAAGAAAGCAGCCCCGCGGACGAAAGCCCGTAGGTAAGCTTGTCAGTTGCCGCAACCATGCCAAAAGCCGGCTCAGCCTCAACTCGGGCCGACACCGGAAGGTTGGAAACTATGTTTTGGATAATGCTCTCCGGGGTCTTTTCGCAGCCGGCCATCAAAACAGCCGAACCCGCCAGCACAGCAGCCATCAAAGCCGCAGCTTTGCGCGCCCCACGGCCCGCCATGCCCCCCGCCGCAAACTTTTTACGCATCATTCGTACTGGACCTTGTAACCGTCGGTAATGTCGAGCCTTTCGATCAGCGCCCTTACCACAGCGCGCGCGTTGTCGTCCGCAAGGGTAAGCAGCCCCTTCTTAAGCGCGGTGCGCTCGCAGAGGCTCTTCTGCGCTATCTGGAAAGTGTTGTAATCCTCTATCTGTATAGGATTGAAGATATTTTTGGTCTCGTCCAGCACCTCCAGGCTATGCTCGTCTATCTCGTGGCTCAGGATGGTGGAGTACGGCAGGTCCACGATTATGGTGCGGTCGTTCACCAGCACCTTGATGTCCGACACCCTGATCCCGGCCTTGATTATGCCGTCGTAGCGGATCACGAAATACTTCTTGGTGAGCGGAATGTCCCAGCCCTCTATCCTAAGGTTGTTTTCCTGCGACGCCGTGTTGGTGTAGCGGTACTGGTAGGTGGCGAATTCCCCGATGGCGCTGAGGCTTTCCTCGATCTCCTCCTGCACGAGCTTGGGGTCCGTGCGCCTAAGGAAGCCCGGGTTGTTTCTGCCAAGGATGAAGCCGCCGGCAAAGGCGACCAGGATCAATATGACGCAAACGATGACGCCAGATGTTCTTCTTTTTCTCATGTCTCTCCTCCTAACTCTTTTACCCCCGACCTGAAAACAGGTCAAAATCCATTATAACATAAACGCGCCCCGGTGCAAATATTTGATGATAGCGGGTGGATGTTGCAGTTTTTTTGCAGTTGCGCGCTAAAGGCTGCAGCCCAGCCGACCTGTGTGATATAATTAATCATTAAATTCAATAGGAATCACGCAGATCCATCGGCAAGGATCGAGAGGGAAACACTATGAATAAGACAGCTAAAAAACATGGAAAGATAAGCCGCCTGGCGGCTCTGCTGCTGGCAGCGGTGCTGGTGCTCGGGCTTGCAGCCTGCGGCGGCGCGTCAAACAACACGCCGGCCAACGATTCCGGCAACGTCACGCCCTCCAACGATTCCGGCAACACGCCGGGCGGGGATCCCCAGCCCGCGGCGCCCAACGGCCAGATCGTGGTGCTTTACACCTCGGACGTCCACTGCGGCATAGACCAGGGCTTCGGCTACGCAGGCCTGGCTCAGGTCCGCAAAAACCTGGAAGCCCAGGGCTACGCAACCATCCTTGTGGACAACGGCGATGCCATCCAGGGCGAGGCCATCGGCACCCTCAGCAAGGGCGAGGCCATAATCAAGCTCATGAACGAGGTCGGCTACGACGTGGCCATCCCCGGCAACCACGAATTCGACTACGGCATGCCGCAGTTCCTGAAACTGGCGGAAATGGCCAAATTCCAATACATCAGCTGCAATTTCAACAAGGAGGGCGAGCTCGTTTTCAAGCCCTACACGATCATAGAAGCGGCCGGGCGCAAGATAGGCTTCGTCGGGGTCACCACCCCGGAGTCCCTCACCTCGTCCACCCCGGCAAGTTTCCAGGACGAGAACGGCAACTACATCTACGGTTTCCTTGAGGACGAGAACGGCCAGGCTGTTTACGACGCGGTGCAAAAAGCCGTGGACGCAGCCAGGGCAGACGGCGCGGAGCTGGTCTACTGCCTGGGCCACCTTGGCTTGTACGGCACCTACAGCCCCTGGAGCTACGAGGACGTGGTGCGCAACACCAACGGCATAGACGTTTTCTTTGACGGCCATAGCCACGATTCGGAGCAGGTGGTGATGAAGAATAAGGACGGGGACGATGTCATCCGCTCTGCCTGCGGCACCAAGCTGAGCTCCATCGGTTACAGCTTTATCGGCGCGGACGGCAAGGTGGGGGATACTAATATCTGGACCTGGGCCAACAAGACCAGCGCCCCGGATCTGTTTGGCATCAGCAACAGCGTCAAGGCGGCCGTGGATGCCGCAAACGCTGAAAATTCAACGCTTCTGGGCACTGTGGTGGCGCACACCAATGTGGAGCTCACCATCAACGACCCGATCGAAAAGGACAGCTCCGGCAAGCCTGTGCGCATGGTGCGCCGCGCGGATACCAACCTGGCGGATCTTTGCGCGGATGCTGTGCGCAGCGCCGGCAAGGCGGATGTTGCGCTGCTGAATGGCGGCGGCGTCAGGGTCAGCATAGCCAAGGGAGATATAACCTACGGTAATATTATTAGCGTTTTTCCGTTCGGCAACGAGCTGTGCGTTATCGAGGCCACGGGCCAGCAGATCCTGGACGCGCTGGAGTGGGGCGCCAAGGACGTTCCGCGCGAATTCGGCGGCTTCCTGCAGGTGTCCGGCCTAAGCTACTCGATCGATGTGAAGATCCCCAGCCCCTGCGTGGCCAGCGAAAAGAGCATGCTTGTGGGCATCTCCGGCCAGCGCCGCGTTTCGGACGTTAAGGTGGGCGGCGAGCCTATCGACCCGGCAAGGACCTACACGGTGGCGGGCCTGGATTACCTGCTGCTGAGCAACGGCGACGGCAACACTGCGTTCGACGGCTGCAAGCTTCTGCAGGACCGCGTGCAGATAGACAACCAGGTGCTGATCAACTATATCGTGGACGCCCTCGGCGGCCAGGTCGGCACCGGCTACGAAGACCCCTACGGCGACGGCAGGATAGTAGTGAAGCAGTAGCGGGGGCAGCTCGCGGCCTTCAGCCTTGCAACTGGAACGCGGTGCGGCTTGGAAAATCAACACCTTTACGGATCGGAGAATCGGCTGCCCGGCAACCTGGCAGCCCAGCAGACTGGAGGCCTCTATGTTCTTTAAACGGACCGCAAAAACGCGCACATACGACGACCTGCTGATGGATCTGCAGATAACTGAGTGCGAAGACGACGCATTCTTCTTCGTCCTGCGCGCCATGGACCACGAAAAGCGCGTCAGCGGCCGCTCGCCCGGCTGGAAGAGCCCCGTGCCCGCCTACATCTACGACTACCTGGCCAAAGAGTACAGCGTGCGGCTGTAAATATAGGCAGAAAGTGCGGCGCGCGGCCAGCTTTTAAGTATTTCTGTCTGTTTGGAGCAATTTGGCCCTTTCTGACAGAAAAAACTGTTCTTTTATCCGCTTCCAAAATGGACACAAGTGCAAAACAGCCCTGTGTTTCTGACAATTTGCGCAGTAAGCATGCGCTTTGACAGAAACTCGGGGCTTTTGTCTTATAATAAAGAGCATTAGCGTACGCTAACCCTATACCACGGAGATAAAACTTCTGTCTATCAGCTGCGTTTTATGCCATTCTGACAGAAATTGCTTTCACCTTATCGTCATAATGGCTATAAATGAACACAAATACGAATAAGAGCCCGTTTTTCTGAGGTAAAAAAGAAATCAAAGCCTCTTTGCGGGCTGTATTCTGCGCAATCTGCCGAGAATCTTAATTCTGGATAGCGATTTTCGGACTGAGATGCCGTTTTGAGGCAGATCAGTCCCTAAAATTCCGCTTTTTGTGCTCATTTTCATCTGCGCGGCAAATGGTCGCAAGGCCCGAGGTTAGACTATGAGCAACTTGCTAGCCGGAACAGACGCAAAAGCTAGTCAAATGCGCTCTAAAGCCAAGCATTTTTGGCCAAGAAACGCTGTTTTTGTTGCAACCGCAACCAAAATACCGCCTCCGTCGGGCCTCGCCCTCCGGAGGTAACGCAAGCTTTCAATTGGCTGATCTGGGCATTCGGACTTTTTTTAGTCAAAACCAAAAAAAGTCCGAAAAAGCGTATCCAAAATCGATTCGAAGCAGATAAAACCGTTATCTGCTTCGCGCAAAACGCCAAATGTGGTATACTGTACCCATGCAAGACTTTTACATCAGGACAATAGAAGACCTCAAGGAGGCCGTGCAGACGCTCGGCTTCCTTCCATACTTCGAGAACTCCATCCCCGGCTTCTCCATCGAGGAGCACGTGGACCCTCGCGCGTGGTTCTTTGTGGATGAGCCCGGCGTGTGGGAGTGGAAGGGCCCGGTCGTCCGGAGCCTGGGTTGCGCGTACGGCAAATTCTTCGAGAAGAAAGCCGCCTTCGTCAGCCGCGAATGGTTCATGGACCTGGCCAATTTCCGCCGCGACGGCTACGATTACGAGGGCTTTTTCAACGACGAGCTGGGCACCTACAAGGACAAGGCGCTCTTCGATCTGATCGACGCCAACGGCCCCATCCTGTCCAAGGAGCTGAAGCGGCTCGGCAACTACCGCAAGGGCGGCAGGACCGGCTTCGACACCAGTATAAACCGCCTGCAGCACCAGTGCTTTGTGCTGATCTCGGACTTCAAGTACATGAAGGACAAGACCGGCAAGGAGTACGGCTGGGGCGTGGCCGAGTACGCTACTCCGGAGCAGTTTCTGGGCCCCGGGTTCGGCGCCATCTACCAGCGCGACCCCTCCGACTCCCGCGAAAAAGTGGTGGAGCACCTCTGCAAGGTGACTGGCGCGGAGCGGAAAGCGGTGGAGAGGTTTTTGAAGTAGGAACCTTGGAATTTCAATGGATCTAGACGTTGCAACTGATTTTCAGTGCAGCGCAAAAACACATCAAATCGGCGCAGCAGCGCCCTCAAAACGGAGCGAAACATGAAAACGATACAAGTAGTGGCCGCGGTCATCCGCGACGGGGACCGCATCTTCGCCACCCAGCGCGGCTACGGCAACTATAAAGACTGGTGGGAGTTCCCCGGCGGCAAGATCGAGCCCGGCGAGACCCCGCAGCAGGCCCTCATCCGCGAGATCCGCGAGGAGCTGGACACCACCATCGAGGTCGGGGACCTGATCGCCACCGTGGAGCACACCTACCCCGAGTACCACGTGGTGCTGCAGTGCTTCTGGGCCAAGGTCGTGGACGGCGCGCTGACCCTCCGCGAGCACGAGGCGGCCCGCTGGCTGTCCAAGTCCGAGCTCGGCAGCGTCAAATGGCTCGGCGCCGACATCGACCTGTTCAAGAAGATGGGCTGGATGTAGCGGCGCAGCCCAGTCACTCGGCAGCCCAGTAGCCTCGCCATCCCCCAAACACGGAGCAGACACAATGCCTCTTGAGATCATCAGAAACGACATAACCAAGGTCCGCGCGGACGCCATCGTCAACACCGCCAACCCCGACGTTGCGGTCGGCGCCGGCGTGGACAGCGCCATCTACAAAGCCGCCGGCTGGGACGCCCTCCTGGCCGAACGCGCCAAGATCGGCCCCATGGCACCGGGGCAGGCAGCCGCCACCCCGGCTTTTGAGCTGCCCGCGAACCACATCATCCACACCGTCGGCCCGGCCTGGATCGACGGCACCCACGGCGAGCTCCGCACCCTGGCCGCCTGCTACCGCAATTCGTTGGCCCTGGCCGCCCGCCTCGGCTGCAGCTCCGTGGCCTTCCCGCTGATCTCCACCGGCACCTACGGATTCCCCAAGGACCGCGCCCTGCGCACCGCCGTCAGCGAGATCACCGGCTTCCTGTTCTCCGCCAGCGCAGAAGCTGAGACCGACCCGGCCGACATGACCGTCTACCTGGTCGTCTACGACAAGGAGGCCTTCGAGGTCTCCGGCAAAGCCTTCACCGACATCCGCAGCTACATCGGCGACGCCGACGCCCGCCAGCCGCTGGATTCCATGTGGAGCGAAGAACTCGCCAGGCAGTACGATCGCAGGCTCCGCATGCAGCAGATGCAGGAGCTCGAGCGCCGCTCCAACACGCCCGCCGCCCCTGCACCCCTTGCCAAACGCAAGCCCGGACTGTTCCCCAGCTTTACTCGCCGCTCCAAGCGGGACAGCATCGCGCCGTCCACCGCTGCCCCGGCAAAATCCGCCCCGTCCACCATCGACGACGCCCTCAAGACCCGCGACGACACCTTCCAGGAATACCTCTTCCGCCTCATCGACCGCAAAGGCCTCACGGACCCGGAGGTCTACAAGCGCGCCAACCTGGACCGCAAGCACTTCTCCAAGATCCGCAGCAACCGCTTCTACAACCCGTCCAAGCGCACCGCTCTGGCGCTCGCCATCGCCCTGCGCCTGAACCTGGACGAGACCCGCGACCTCCTGCTCAAGGCGGGCCTGGCGCTCACCCGCAGCAACACGTTCGACATCATCATGATCTACTGCCTGGAGCGCGGCATCCACGACATCAACGAGATCAACTGCATCCTCTTCAGCTACGACCAGCCGACCCTCGGCGCCTGACCCGACAAGGCTTTCGGTGTTGTAATCTGCCCACTGCCCACTAACCTGCGGCCAAAGCCCTGCATATCCGCAGTTCTGCTGCGTATGGTAGCTTTTTCGTGTCATTTCTAGCGGCAGGCACGGCTAAATCTGCTATTTGTTTGCCCAGTCGAGACAGAAATGGTTAAAATCCGCTTCAAATAAACTTTGGACATGCTTTTTCGGACTTTTTTTGGTTTTATCTAAAAAAAGTCCGAATGCGTAGATCAGCCAATTGAAAGCTTGCGTTTCCACCGGCGGGAGAAGCCCGGCGGTGGCGGTATTTTAGTTGCCGTTGCAACAAAAACGGCGTCTCCTGGCCAAAAATGTTTGGCTTTAGAGAGCTTCTGACCATCTCGCGCGCCCGTTTTGGCCAACAGGTCACTTATAGTCTAACCTCGGGCCTTACGACCATTTGCCGCGCAGATGAAAATGAGCACAAAAAGCGGAAATTTTCGGACTGATCTGCCTCAAAACGGCATCTCAGTCCGAAAATCGCTATCCAGATTTAAGATTCTCGGCAGATCATGCAAGGTACAGCCCGCAAAGCGGCTTTAATTTCCTTTTTAACCTCAGAAAAACGGGATCCCATTCGTATTTGTGCTCATTCATAGCCAATATAGCGATAAGGTGGAAGCGATTTCTGTCAGAATGGCATAAAACACAGCTGATAGACAGAAGCTTTCTCTTCTTGCTATGCAGTTATCGTGATCTAACCTCCGGCAGCAAGTAATACTATTAGACAAATGCCCTTGATTTTCTGTCAAAGCATGCGCTAACCGTGCAAATTGTCAAAAACACAAGGCCGTTTTGCATTTGTGCTCATTTTAGAAGCGGACCAAACCGTTAATTTTTCTGTCAGAAAAGCCCATTTCCCATCAAATAGACAGAAATCGATAAAATCTGAGCATCTTGGACGTAGAAATACTTAAAACCCGCGTGGCTCAGCCAGCCTTCTTAAAAGTCGCCCGGCGGGCGACCACTGCGCCCGCCGGCCTTGCTATTATATTGCCGTAAACAGCAGCGGGGCCGCCCGGCCAACCCGCAAAAGGGCAGCCCGGCAACCCTGCAACCCCGGCAGCCCGGCCACCCCAACCACCACCCACCGCACCACAACCCCAAGGAGGCAATAAAATGGCAAACAAAGATCTCACAGAAGTCGTATTCATCCTGGACCGCAGCGGCTCCATGTCCGGCCTGGAGGCGGACACCATCGGCGGGTTCAACGCCACACTCGAAAAGCAGAAAAAGCTGCCCGGCGAGGTCCTCTGGTCCACCGTCCTCTTCGACGACCGCCACGAAGTCGTCCACGACCGCGTCCCCATCGCAAAGATTGAAAATCTCACCGAAAACGAGTACTATGTAAGAGGGTGCACGGCCCTGCTCGACGCCATCGGCCGCGCCGTCCACCACATCGGCACCGTCCACAAGTACGCGCGCCCCGAGGACGTCCCCGGCAAGACGCTCTTCGTGATCACCACCGACGGCATGGAGAACGCCAGCCGCGAGTACAGCTACGCCGACGTCAAGCGCCTGATCGAGCGCCAGACCGAAAAGTACGGTTGGGAGTTCCTGTTCCTGGGCGCCAACATGGACGCAGTCAGCGTGGCCGGCCGCATGGGCATCCGCGCCGACCGCTCCGCCAGCTATATCAACGACGGGCAGGGCATCGCCAACAATTACGAGGCCGTGAGCGCTGCCATGTGCTGCGTCCGCTCCACCGGCCGGATCGCGCCCGAAGCCCTCGACCGCGTCCGCAAAGACTTCGCCAAAAGGCGCCGCTAAGCGGCAGGGGAGCGGGGGACCAAGCGGCGCAGAAGCCCTGAAAACCAGCGCAACTGCAATTCGGTTGCAGCCCGCAAACCCAGTAAAATCAACGGCTCTGCGCCGCAGAGCCACCCCATCACCATGTGCTGCAAATACCATGTAGAACCAAACGGATACTTCGAGGAGCTGGCCCGGCAAGCCCAGCGCACCACCCTGGCCAGCCCCTACCAGATCCAGGAGGGCCACGTCCTCCACAGCGGAGACGTCGGGCCCGGCAATGTCGTCCCGGTGCTCTCCTCCAATAAAGCAGGCAACCCCATTGCATTCTTTATGTACTGGGGTTTTCGCGCGCAAAACGGCAGCCTGCTGATCAACGCACGCTCCGAGACCGCCGCGCAAAAGCCAATGTTCAGCGACCCTTGGGCCCATCACCGCTGCATCATCCCCGCGAGCTGGTACTACGAGTGGGAGCACTTCCCCCAGCCAGGCGGCGGCTACAAAAAAGGCGGCAAATTCTCCATCCAGCCCACCGGCCTGGACCGCACCTACCTCTGCGGCATCTACCGCATCGAGCGCAATTTCCCGCGATTCGCGATCCTGACCCGCGCGCCCGGATCCAGCGTGGCCGCCATCCACGACCGCATGCCGCTGATCCTGCCCGAGTCCCAGATCCACGCGTGGATCGACCCCAAGTCCGACCCGGCGCAGGTGGCCGCCCACGCCCTCACCGACATGATCTGCGAGCGCCTCGAACCCCCCACCGACCAGCTCTCGTTATAGGGGACGGTTCTCCTTCACGTTATAGGGCGTTATAGGGGACGGTTCTCCTTCACGAACTTTGCGTCATAGGGGACGGTTCTCTATGCTGAAAACCGCAAGGGGGACGGTCCTCTGGTACCACCCGCCGCACCAAACCGCAATTATGAAAGATCTAAAATTGACAACATTCGAGCTCGACGGCCGCCCATGCGCGCTGATCGCCGGGCCCGACCCAAAATACATTATCGTGCAGGTGACCGACGCCGCCGAGGTGGAGGCCATCTCGCAGGCCGATGCGAATGCCGCTCTGCAGGATCCGCTGGCCGCCTCGACTGCGCAACAGGGCAACCCGCTGGTCGCCCAGGCAGACCTGATCCGCGCCGCAGCAGGGCCCAACTTTGCCCTGGCCGTGTTCGGCGTCCGCGACTGGAACCGGGACCTTTCGCCCTGGGACGCGCCCGCCGTCTTTGCAGGCCAGCCGTTCGGCCACGGCGCCGCCGACACCTTGGAATTCCTGCAGTCTCAGTTCCTGCCACGAATCCAGGAGCTGCTGTCCGCCGCACCTGCCGAGCGCACAGGCAATTCCGCCGCACCTGCCGAGCAACAAAATGACCCGGCCGCAGCACTTAACAGCGCCGCTCAGCCACCTGTCATCCTGGCCGGCTACTCGCTGGCCGGACTCTTCGCGCTCTGGGCCGCCTACCAGACCGACACCTTCGCCGGCATCTGCGCCGCGTCGCCGTCCGTTTGGTTCCCCGGCTGGGTGGACTTCGCCAAAGCCGCAACGCCCCGGACCCGCTGCGTCTACCTGAGCCTCGGCGACAAGGAGGAAAGGGCCCGCAACCCCGTGATGGCGACGGTGGGGGACTGCATCCGCGCGATGGCCGCGCTGCTGGGCTCCGAGCCCGCCGCACCTGCTGCTGTGCAACCGGCCGACCCCGCCTTCCGCTCCACTCTCGAATGGAACCCGGGCAATCATTTCAAGGACCCGGAAAAGCGCCTCGCAAAGGGCTGCATCTGGGCCATCAATGTGCTGTCGGAACCCTAGGAACCGTCCCCACAGTTCCGCCACAGCCCCAACAATCCGTTAAGGAGAACCGTCCCCTATAACAATCCGTTAAGGAGAACCGTCCCCTATAACGTCCCCTATAACATCCGCCAGTCCACAGTCTACAAAGGAGCTCCACATGAAAAAACAGTTCACTCCGCACGGCAGCGTCGAGATCCTGCCGCAGGGCATCACCAGCCTCGGCACAGACGCAGTCGTCAACGCCGCCAACGAGGGCCTTTACCCCGGCAGCGGCGTCTGCGGCGCCATCTTCCGCGCCTCCGACTACAACAAGCTCAGCGACGCCTGCCGCGCCATCGGCCATTGCCCCACCGGCAGCGCCGTCACCACCCCCGCATTCGGCCTGCCCGGTGCCATGTACATCATCCACGCGGTCGGCCCCATCTGGAGCGGCGGCACCCACGGCGAGCCCCAGCTCCTCTACGACGCCTACTACAACTCGCTCCGCCAGGCCCACCAAAACGCCTGCGCCACGATTGGCTTCCCGCTGATCTCCGCCGGCATCTACGGGTACCCCAAGGAAGGCGCTTGGAAGGTGGCCCTCCGAGCCTGCTCTGACTATTTCGCCAAGCACCCGACCCGCCACCTGGACATCAAGTTCGCCGTGCCCGACCCCGCCATCCGCGCGATCGGCGAAAAGCTCCTCTCCGAAATGTGACCCGCATCAGGGGCGCATCAGGGGGACGGTTCTTTCGATGCATTTACGGCGCCGAAAACCGTTTTTTAGTAAAAAAAATGCATCGAAAGAACCGTCCCTCTAATGCAGACGAGCCCATAGTGATATCAAAATGAATACAAATGACGGCAATGTGACGTCAAAACTAAAAGCGAGCCGAAATGGCTCGCTTTGCTGTTTTTCTGTGCGCCCGGTCTGCTGATCCGCGCTTCTGCTACTTCTTTTTCTTCTTGTGCTGCGTGGCCTTGCCGGCGGCCTTTTTCTCTGTCGCCTTTGTGGCTGCGCGTTTCTGCGACTTTTTCCGCCTGGACGCCCGGATCGCCAGGTACGCCAGCACACCTGCCAGCACGCCGGCCAGCACCGGTGCAAAGGCAGCCGCAGTGCTCTCCGATCCGCCGTTCTCCGCCGCTCCTGCAACATTTCGCGTATCGCCGATAGACGATGCGCCCGAGGCCCCCAGGGAAGTCTCGATCATCTCCTCCGTGTAGCCTTCCGACTTCAGGTCCTCCACATTCACGGTAATGTACTCGCCGCTATCGCCGCTCTGCACCGGCGCCCCATTCACTGCGCCATCCGCGCCTTCCCCCTGGCCCTTCTCATATAAAACAAACTCGATCTTATCTGACATAATTCACCTCGAGCAGCTATTGTAGCACGCTCCTGCCGTGGTTTCAACGCCTGGTCCGCACGCTCTGGCCTAGCTTTAAACGCCTGGTCCGCACGCTCCGGCCTAGCTTTCAACGTCCATTCCACCCCGGTGCGTGCAAAATCAACAGGTCTGGGCCATGCGGGGTGGAAAGACCCCAGACCCCTATTGCCACCCCGCGGCAAACAGTTTACAAAGGACCCAAGAACCGTCCCCTATAACCCTTAAGGAGAACCGTCCCCTATAACCGTTAAGGAGAA
>JAZQIH010000028.1:0-12864 GCA_045541015.1 Anaerovoracaceae bacterium
CTTCGGATCTCTGTCAGCAGGGGAGAGCGGGCCACAGATGGCCCTGTGAGGCCGTGAGAGGCTATCTGAGAGGCTTTTAGGGCAAGGCTGATAAATTATACCGCCCGCACTAAAACAGCGCCCAGAAGGCCGAAAATAGCCGTTCTGAGCGCCTAAAAGAATATAGGCGAGTAATTATGCCTTAGAAGTAGAAGCCTGCTGAAATTGTCTGTTTTACTGTTCTAATGTCGTATATTTATTTCCAAAGGCAAGCGGTGAAACTGTCCAGTGCTCAAGCAGGGAGATTCTTGTAACTTCTCCGCCCGTTGTTACGAATACGGGCCTGGGATTTGCAGAACAGTTAATAAATTCTGCTGTGATTGATGTATTTGCCATATTGTATGACTCGAGATTCAATCCAAACTTAGTTGGTAGAGTATTGCTGAATGTACAATTATGGCATATTAGTTTTCCGGGGCCTGCATTACCTGCGTTGGCGTTGTCATGGCAATACATACCGCCTTTGTTGGAAACTCCGACAAAATCACAATTTGTGAATTCTACTGTTTCATTCGCCCATAATCCAATACCAATACCCGCGCTAATTTCTGATGTTATGTTGCAATTTTCAATTAAAATGTGCTTGTTAGCTGAGTGCGAATTGTCAAGGTGTACTGCATAGGATTTCCAGCCGTTTGCATCTAATGAAGCGCCGCCGCCATCATATGCTTTTATTGTTAAGTTTTTCAGTACTCCTGCTGAAAACTCCATTGGGGGCCTGCTGTAAGTGTTTAAGCCGTTCTGTATGACGACGCCATTTTTACTCTCGCCGATTATGGAAAGAGTTTTGCCCCATGCGGCAACTTCTTCATTGTCATATATGCCATTTCTAACGAAAATTAGATCTCCAGTAAGAGCCCTTTCTACTGCGCTTGTAACTGTTGTATAATCTCCATTTCCGTTTGCATCTACGATTATTAATCTACTTAAAGGGTGCTTTACAACAAAGTTCTTAAAATATGGAACATAGGGGTGTAATGTCATTCCTTTTTCGATTTGGAAATTATATGTTGCTTTCTGAGTCAATGAAGCTGACCATCTGAAATATGCGGCGTTATTCGGAGTAGTGAAAAATGCATTTTGATTTTCAAGCCCACTTATATAATTTTTCTGCGCATCATAGAAGATCAGGAAGGTTTGGATACCTACAACCTGTACGCCAGTGGTCTTATTGGTCTGTGATGGTGTATATATTGTATCAGCTTCAATCGGAAAATACTCGTCAATGTAGAAATATGCCGCATTTGAATTTACTGCGCCGCTGTTTGGGTTTAAGTATTTTCCGGTTATTTCAGTGCCGTCTTGATTTAATATATTGGTGCTAAACTCAAACTCGCCGATAGCGTTTACTTGCGCCCTTACTGCATCTCCTGCAGTTGGATATACTTCTCCATCAACTGCAACTCTAATATCCATGAGTTCAGCGTCGCCGGTTGTACTTCCCTCCGCTAATTGTGTAAAAGCGTCCATGCGGCCTTCAAGTACGCTGATTTTCTGGCCCTGGGTATTAAGAGCTTGTGTTATCGGGGCCACAACTCCGGCGGCATTTTCTGCGCTGTCAGCTGCATTTTCTGCGCTTGCTTCTGCATTCTGCGAAAATTGAAGCGCATTATTCGCGTAAGTTGCCGCATTATAAGCAGAATCGCTGGCAGCTTCTGCACTGGCTGCTGCTGCTTCTGCAGATCCGGCGGCGGCTTCGCCTACGGCCTGCGCTTTCTTTACTTCTTGCACCATCCATTTTAGGTCGTAGCTAAACGGATCTCCGGGAACATATGGATTATTTATAGCCATATTTTACCTCCTTAGTTATACATGAGCAGATTAAATTCCTGATGGAAATCATCTGCTATAAAGTCGATTATATCAAGAGATGGAATGAGATCCAACTCTGATTTGAGCATCTGCTGGCTTGTAGTTACGCCTATATTTCCGTGGATCCTGCTGTTATAATCGTTCGTGTCCTTGCCGGATCCGACAGTTCTTCTGTCCGGCTGATAGGTAGAAGCATTGTCCGCTGAGATCTGATTCTCATAGGTAGTTGCCGGGGAGAACTCATTTTTGCTCTCTTCTACCCTGTCGTAGTTTTCAATAGGATTGTACTCCATCTCCGCTGCAGTTTTGAATCTGTTCCACAGAGGAAGCCTCTCCGCGCTCCATGTAGTGATATAGTACTTCATAACTGCAGGATCCGGGCAGAACAGAGGCGCATCTCCGTAATTAAACAGGATCCTGTCTACCAGCGTCTGCAGATCCACATCCTCAGGAAGGCTCATATTATCGAATAGAGTTGAATCATAGGCCAGGAGGGCTCTTATGCCTCCCTGGTAAAGCTGATTAACGAACATCGCTGTCCACCTCCTCTGTCATTTCCTCCGCGCCTTCAGGCATCTCCGGCTGATTAAGCATCGGCTTGATAGAAGTTCCGAACATGGTATTTACCTTCTCGCAAGATTCTTTCAGGCTCTCCATCCAAACCTCGCTGCGAATAAATGTTTCTGCATTTCCTGCATCTACTTCCGCAGTAAGCATACGCTCCTTCTTATCATCCAGCATCCGCACGCCTATCTCGCGATAGAAGTCTACCAGGGTAGTTCTGCGGGCATCCAGGAGATCTCCAAGGATATAGCTGTTCTTGACATCTCTATCGAACTGGAACCAGGGAAGGCTGTCCGGATTTGCCTTGTCCCGCATGATCTTCTCATCGATGATCGCATCATCTCCGTTTATGATCTTCTCGCGAATAGCCTTAAGGGTCCTTGCGGACTTATCATTGGATGCTACCATAGCATAGGCCAGCCTGGAGTTGCGCGCTGCGGATCTGATAGAAGTATCTATCTCCTTAAGCTCTGCTGCATACTTTGTGACGATATCGTATGTAGAGGAGTAGTCCGGAGTGAGGCGGATAAGCTCACAATCCAGGCCTATTCTCAGTTCTTTATCAAACTGGAAGTAAGGTGTATTGATTATGGCCCCGGCTGGCTGATACTGCAGGCCAAATCCGGTAAGCGCTCCGGGCTGCGGAACTACTCCGTAGGTTTTGCTTCGGAAGATAATCTGATAGCCCAGCATATACAGGCCATACTTAAATGCATCCTTGTCCCAGCCATACTGGCCCTGAGCCTGCTCCGGAAGGCCCTCAAAATCTATTAAGGCTGTGAGCCTCTGAAAAAGTGACCTGGCCCAGTAGTCCATTGAGGCGTTAGGACTATTATTCATAAAGGGAGGCGCCAGGTACATACCTCCATAGTTATAATACATATTGCCTCCTATTCATAATAGAAACCGCTCTCCAGGAAGCTCTTGATCTCCTGCTGCTCAGGAAGAGGCCCGGATATTTTCACATTACCTTCGGAAACTATCATAAAGCCTCCGAGGCTTGCCGGAGTTCTGATTTCGCAGAGAGGTCTGCCAAATTCAGTGTTATTTTCATTTGTGACATCCGCGCAAACAGTATCCAGCCAGATCCGTTCGTCCACGATAGAAGCAAACCCTCCGCCTACATTGCTGCTGGTCGCAGTTCCTCCTGCAGCCTCCATAGCAGTAGCAATACCGGAAGCAGCTGCTCCTGCAAGTGTAGCAGCTCCGCCTGTTGCAATTCCTGCTACAAGAGAGCCAACAGTGGAAGTGATCCCGGCCAGCAGGCTTCCTGCATTGTTCTGCCCCTGGATATCCAGAGGGATCCCTATCTGGCCCTTCATGTATGCAATGACCTGACCATTAGGAGTTGTGACTTTTTCCAGCATCTGTCCGCTGAATGCATCCATCACTCTTCTTATAGTGATCGTGCTCTGCCCCTGGAGCTTCATGTTATCCAGGTCGATAACTCCGCATCCGGGAAGGCCAAGCGTGTACTGAGTGAAAGGCCTCAGATTAAGATAGCTGCCTCTTGTAGCTGCAAGAGGATGTTGGAAAATGGTAAAGTTCACATCCGGAAGTGTCATTACCGGATCCAGGACAACTCCGCCCAGGATCATATTTCCATTCTCATCATTTGCGGGCCAGGATCCTATGCAGACCTGCTCAACATTGACAACATCAAACGGAAACGGAAACCACATTGCGCTGTTTATGAGCGCCTGCGGATTACCTCCGAATTTCTGCACTACTTTTGCGACCATATCAGACAGCTGAAAGCCGTTGATATCTCTATAGAGCGCAACTATCAGTTTCATGAATGCAGACGGAAGCATCTGCAGGAGCGTAGAAGTGCCTACGCTGCGCGTGCCGGATACATTCAGGATGATAACTCCGGAATCATAGTCTCCGGGTATACTCGTTTCGTGCCCGTCTACTATATTCGGCTGCTGCACATCATGATAGCAAGTTGCATTTGCTTTTATAGGATAGAGATTGTCCCGGATATTTCCGTTGGAAGCTGCTGCTGATCTGAGGATGTAAAGGGGAGTGCTTCCGATCTCGGTCTTATACGAGGCAAGCGGATCTATCTTGAGATCTATAACGCAGAGATCATTTCGCAGCATATTCCTTCCCACTATGAAATAATAGTGATTAAAGAATGCTGCATAATTGTACTGCGATATAGTATCCCATGATATTGAAAGAGTGAGAGTAGGATTTGAAATATCCATGCCCTCCTTAAGAGTTACAGCATACTCAGCCCAGTTTTCTATGCCGGGCTGAGCTGTTGAATTTTGTAGCTTGGAGAAGGATCCGAGCCTTATTGTATGAGCCATATTTCTTCTCCTTATTGGTACTTTAATCAGCAAGGTAATAAATTACCATGTTTTCCGTCTGATCGCATTTGAAATTGTACGCCCAATCGTAACAAGTGTTGTAGAACTTGCCCTTTGCATTGATCGGGGTAGTGAGTGCGCTTTCGAGCTTAAGCGATACTTCTATCGCGTCACGATCATAAAGGAACGCGACAACGTGATCGAGTGATACCTGGCTGCCGTCCTCGCTCTGCCCGGTAGTGGTGTTAAGCTGATTAGGCGTAACGAGTATGCCCTCCGGAGTTGCGGGGTTCTGCCAATATTCGACGCCCTCGTAATTTTCGAGCTTTACATAGCTATCATTAAAGAGGCTCGGGAATACGGTAGTTTCGGCCTGCCTAATAAGTGGCATATAGAGCACAAGGCGCCTTGCCTCGGGCGGGGTGTGCCTGGGGAGTACGAGTGCGTTACCGTTGTCGTCGTTACGTGCGGGGTAAATATGGAAAAGTTCGTTACGTTCGCGCATAAGTTCCATATCGCCCTTAAGACGCATAACGAAAAACTTCATAAAGCTCTCAAAATCTGCGCCGAGCAGGTCGGCAGTCGTTTTCGAGGTGCCGTAAAATGCGTTGTACGCAGCTACGAGATTGACTTTTTGACGAGTAGCGCCTACGTTGTAAGTAGCGCCCATAGCATTAAGCAGGAGCAGGCGGTTATTAGCCTCTACCTTGCTTTCGAGATCGTTAGCTATATCGACGAGTTTAGCAGCCACGAAACGCCCGAATTCTGCCTCATTCTGGAACGCCTGGCGGAGCTGCACGAGCCACGTGGTATCGTCGTAACTTTCATGCTTTGATCCAATAAAGTTCACCTGCAGCGGGTATTTCTTATTAATAACGTAGTGATCTACGCTATTACCGTCGTCGAGAGTGTTCGTATTGAGATCGGTATTAAATGCTTTAGTGGCCGTAAGCGGCTTGGCGTAAAAGCTGATCTTGCGCTCTATTCCGCCGTATTCGACGCGGGTTTCGATAAATATACGGAGCTTTCCGCGATACTGTCTAACGGCATAAGTTGTGCGCCCGAGGACAATACCGAGGGCGTCAAGAGTATTGGTCGCAGATGTGCGAAGCATCTGTTCTCCGACGGTGGCAAAAGTAGTTGTATTAACGGCAGCGAGCGAAACGGATCCAAACATCTGCTGCTGCATAGCATTAACTATTGCATACACATCGGACGGGGTAAAAGTGTTAGCCATTGTTAAACCTCCTTTAAAAATCCACTTATTATATCCTCTACGCTCTTGGGTGCTACGTTATCAACCGAGGGCATACCCACAAGAGTAGTAAATTTATCGAGCTTTTCGGCAAACGCCGCGAGGGTCTTTTCTGCGGCCTCGTTAAAAGCTGCGAACGGATCGGAACCGGCCGGAGTTTCGGCAACGGCGGCAGGTGCCGGCGCCTCTTTCTCCTCGGGTTCCGCTTTGGCGGCTGCAGCGGGCGCCGCGTTCTGCGCAGCGGGCGCCTCGCTCTTATCCTTAGCCGCCGGGGTATTAGTTAATGAGAAACGCGCTATTTCTTCTTTTGTATAGCCCGCTTTAGCGAGTGTTAATACGTCGTCAAGTGTCATAAATTCAACCTCCTAAATAATCGCATAAAATTTTTTTATATGTCCGCAAGTTTCCGGGCCTGCCCACCCGGCCGGGGCCTTTAGATAGTATTTATTATCCGGGCCCGGAACTGTTTTCCTTACTTCCATATCTCTTCACCTTGCAGCCACATAATATAATAATCATCGGGCGTTGTATCGCCCGGAGTATATCTCGGCGGATATATTATACCTTGATAAGTATAGCCGCTGCCGAATTGCCATGCTCCACCAACTCTATACCGCGTATTAGATGTAACTATTGGCGGGTGCGTATAACTCCAACCGCTTTCAGAGGTTCGTACCGTATTAGCGTCGATGACTTCCTCTATAACTGCACAATGCCCGTTCTCGGCGCTCCACCAACAAATGACGCCGCCGACTACGGGAACGTCGCCCGTTAAAAGCCCTTGCGATTGTGCAAGCGCTAATTGGTTACGCGCGTCGGTATTTCCGAGCCATCTGCAATAGCCCTCGTCGAGCATTTCATTAAAGCGCCCTACCGTATAACCAACGCAATTTGGCAAAACCGATCCGTTAAACGGTCTAAGGCCGTAAGCGTTATTACCCTGTATACACGGGCTCCAACCGCCGTAACTCTGCATTATATAGTAATTACTATATATGTCGGCCAGCATTAAAATTTATCCTCTATAAGCTGTTTAAGCGCGGCCATAGTTTCCTTAACCTCGGATAATACGCCCTTAAGAGCATCGACCTCGTTTTTATGATCTTCTCGCTCCTTATTCATCATATAGAAAATAGCGATGCAGGCAGCTATAGGAAAGCCTATAGTAGATATGAGCTGAGTTATACCTTGAATGTCCATATTTTCCTCCTTATAAAACACGGGGAGGAGTTGGCCGTCGCTGCCAGGTCCCGCGCCTTCCGGGCGCTCTTCGTGGGCTCCTCCCCTGTTTCCTTATTACCACAAAAAAGAAATTTTGTCAAGAAATATTAAATAGCATTTTAAAGATGCTTAAAACGTGCAGATCCGAGAACGCTATGCAGCCTGCATAGTAGTACGGCTTGAGATATGCATGATCCAGGGCCAGCTTTTCCCGGCCTGTCTTATCTCCCTCATATCTCGGAGCATACGGAGATCTGAATGGCGCTCTGCAGATATAATAGCCTCCGGGCTTCTCCCAGCAGAAGATCTTATTATCATAGGACCATGCCGGCATCAGGTGCTTAATGCTGATCTGCTGGATATAAGGAGATGCATCATAGGCAAATTCATTCTCCATTGCCATGCCGTAGAACTCCGATTTTTTAGAGATCTGCTTCATTAGAGCTGTATCCGCTCTGAGTTCTGATACCTTCACGGAATCCGGCTGCAGAATGTAAACTCCGGAATCTGTAAGCAGCTCCTCTTTTCCCTTACGCCTCATGTAAAGGATATCGTCCGAGATATTGAGCGCCTCCAGGATAGGAGAGTCTATCCTGTTCGTATTGGCAAGCAGCCACGCCCTCAGAGGCTTTTCTCCTTTTAATTCCCTGTTGCCGTTTATAGTTACATAAGCATTCAGGAAGGCCTCTCCTTCTGTCTTGCGAGTTATAACTCCCTTCTCAGGTATAAATTCATCGAATACCAGGTCTGTAAAAGCAGCCCCGGAGAAGCCTCTTATATGAGCTATCTCTGCCAGGGAAGTAGCAAGGCCCCTCTGCTCTCCCGGAACGGCCTTGCCGTTTTCATCCAGGATATAATCACAGATCCGCGCTATCTTCTTAGCCTGCCGGAAGATGCCTACTCTGTATTCCGGCTCAAATGCCTTATAAGGATTGAGATCCGGAGAGGCTGCGATAGTATCCAGCTCCGCAGTAGTCCTTCTAAGCAAAATATGCTGCAAGCCATGCCTCAGCATAGCCTGCAGCGCTCCGTAGGTCTTTCCTACTTGCCGTTTACCGATTATTACTATTAACCAGGCGGGCTTTTCTAATATATGCTCAAAGTTCAGCCAGCCCTCAGGAAGATAGAGATCACTCATCCTTTCACCTCGTCCATCTTCGCTCCGCAGTTCGGGCAGTACCTACTTGGCTTCTGCTCCTCATCAAGGAGCGTTCCGCACTTGGAACACATCAGCGACCCACTTTTGTCTATTAACCACCTTCCATGGTTCACAGGTGCCACTTTGTTTAAATCAGATATTTGCTTATAAAAGGTTATTCTGTCTATTCGTCCTGACGAGCATAATTCATAAAGCAAGTGTTTTATCTGTCCTCGCCGTTGTACCCAAGTAATGTTTTCCATTATAGATCCTCCTCATTAATTGTGTTTTTGTGTGCTTCCTTAAAGTTCCAGTGAAAGTTCCCCTCTATAGAGAGGCATTCCTGGTAATCCTGGGAGAGAGATAACAGATAGTCACATGGCAGCATAGCCACATTGGAATAGATCTCTATCTCACGGCCCTGCTCATCGTGGAGTTTAAATCCCGGAGCAGGATTGTACCACAGGCAGTTCTTTCCGGTATCCTTGCCCTTGAAATTGAATCCCAGCTGGAAGTTTTCCGGAGATCCTATCAGCTTGCTTCCTGCTTTTTTCGGAACTCCGGCTATTGTGCAGGTGAGCTTGCCATTTTCCACTGTGATATATTTCTTTGCTCCATAGGTTTTGAAATATTCCACAGGATCCTCTTCCGAGATGCTTCCAAGCTCATGATCTCTTCCTTTTATATCCTGATAGATCAGCTGCAGCCCGCAGCGCCGTTGGTACTCCGTGAGCTCTTTTTCCAGGGCTTTTATCTTAGGTTTTACTATCTCCGGATGCAGCGCGAAAATAGAATCTGTATCGCAGTAAACAAAATCCTCTCCTGCTGCATCTATCATCTTCTGCAGATATACTCTGCCGAGGCAAGCCACCATTGCGCCTGTAGCGTAGGGCAGGAAATAAGAGGTCCTGTTCTGAAAATCTTCCAGCTCTTCCGCAGGATCTCCCGGATCCGCAAGAGTGATATCCGTTCCTGTAAATTCAAACTTATCTCTGAGTGGGGAAGTGTAGGCCATTCCGAAAACTCCATTAACATAAGTTTTCGCGAGAGCATATTCCACTTCCTGGTCTGCTATACTTTTAAGCTGCGTCTTTTTCGCGTAAAGCTCCAGGATAAAATTCCGGAGGATGCCCGGGAGATATCCCTTCTTGCAGAAATAGCCTCTGATAATGATCTCATCGTCAAAATCATATTGAGCTTTTATAATGGGCCACTCTACACCGAAAATGGAGAGCTGGATAGCTTCCAGGCCGGACATGTAGCGACCATTATCTGTTGCCTGCATTCCGGATCCGCGTACAATTACCATTTTAGAGATAGAAATATATGGAACTGTTACGCCTTCTTTTAAGCGCGGATTTAGCAGAATAACATCTACCATGCAGCAATAGCCATTCTGCTCAAACAGCTCCACAGTATCCATATAGCTGCCTGGATCCATCTCAGCCCACTCTCCCAGCGGATATTCAGGATAACAAACCATCTGAGCCGGATAGCTTGAAGTGATGTCAAAATGGCAGAGATCCTTAAGAAGCTGCCCTGTATAGCGCCTGTTTGCGTGCGTATTTCCGCCTCTTGCAAGCCTCATAAGCAGCTTATATATAGGAAGATCCACGCGCTGATGCTCTATCCATTTCCAGTAGTTCTGCTGCTCCTTAGTCCTATGCTTTACTCCTACTCCTATCCGCGTTTTTAGCTCTTTTCTGATAAAGCTGGTACTCGTTGGACAGTTCGTCCATATCCGCTCAGATCTCGCAGCCAGGAAGGCCTCTATAGCGTCCGACAGGGAGAGGACATCCAGCGCAGAATAGATAAGAGTATTCTCATCCAGCTCTGTATAAGGAGTGCGCAGCTGTGAGTAGTCCATGATCTCCTTGTTCTTCTTCCATTTCCGGCTCCAATCCTTTGTAAGGCTCTCCAGGCCCATATTAGTCATTTTGTAGGAATCCCTGAAGATAAAGCCGTCCTCTGTGTAGATCGTGACCGGATGATGCTCATCCAGCGCGAAGGACCTCTCCGGGATCACATTCCATAGATCCCTGAAATAGGTGTGCTCATATCCGAGATTATGGTCGAATATGACCAGCTTCCGGTTATTCGCGAGGCGGAAATACTCGGAGATCCAGGAGAAAATCTCCAGGGCCTCATGGTAATGCCTGCACATTATCACAGAGCCGTAGATATTCCACTGGAAGAGATAGGGAAAAGCTATGGGAGGATCATCTTTTGTTCCTATATAATCCAGCTCTCCCGGCTTGATAGTAGTAGTTTCAATATCAAAAGAGCATGGATAGTTGTAATACTCGCATTTGTTCCGGCCTCTTCCGCCTTTTGCAACGAGAGTAAGATCTCCGGCATTTGCTTTTGCAAGGCGCATTATCTCCGTCTTAGCCTCTTTATACCAGTGTACAATTATTTGCTCACCTTGATAATTAAGGATCATCTTGTTTTCCTGGGATTCTTCCCCTTTTGTACTCCGAGCGATACCTTAAGACGCCCCTTCTTTTCCTCTATAGCTCTCTGTTTCCTGGCACTCAGAGCCTCCTTCAGTGCCTGCTGAGCCGTAGCTTTTTCCATAATAGCCTCCTGGATCTGTTCCTCTGTTCCTTCCCAGTCCTCTCCGGCTTTCTGCTTAGCAGCTTCTACCAGGTTGACAGCTTTATAGAATTCTTTTCTGGAATCATCCTCCAGCTGTTCCAGGATATCCGCAAGCTCCTCATCTGTAAGCTCATAGCCCATGTTCTGCAGCGTTTCGTTGGCCTTGCGGACGTTTTCGCGCTTGATCTTCTGCCAGCCTTTTATAGTTGTAGAAGGAGCACCCAAAAACCTTTTGAGCTTTTCTATCTGAGCCTGGCCCTGCTGAGCGCTCATTCCTTTTGTAGCTGCAGAGAACTTAGCGCCTCTGGCATAGTGCTGCAACGCTCTTTTCTGCCCTCCTGTGGCTCTCTCTATCCTCCTGTTAGCTCTCCTGGTAAGCGTCCGGATCTCCTGGATCTGCTCTCTTGTTATTTTGTCTTTTACCATATGATCCTCCTATTAAAATTGCGCGGGAAAGTCCGGCCCGCGCTCCGGCTTTAAAGGGGATACTACTTGCGTCTCTTATTGGCCTGCTTTTCTACCTCATCCAGGATCTCAGCGATATCCTCCGGATCCAAGAAGATGGAGAACAGCTTGTAATAGCTTCCGTCCTTGCCCTTCTGCTCCGGCATTCCGATGAATGCATCATAGTTCTTGCCTGCAGGAACTACTCTGAGATTATACAGAGTGAGGCCTTCGGTCTGCAGTGTGAAGAAGGTGCCGAACTCAAGATCACGCACATTCTTGACTTCCCATTCTCCGAGCTGGAAATACTTCTTTTCTTCTTTTTCTCTCTTTGCCATGATTCTTCTCCTCCATTTTCTTGCATTGGCTAAAGTGATCTCTTGATGGCTGCCCGGATCTCGTCCCAGGTGCCACTATCTATATCCTCAAAGCAGCTGTTGATCGCAGCTCCCAGCGGACTCTCTGTATCTCTTCGATGCTCACGGATCGAAATCAGGCCTTGCATCACTATGTCAGTGACTACCAGGCTCAGGATCCGCTCTCCGTGTTTTGTTTTCAGTTCTGTGTAGTTCATTTATACCTCCGTAGTTTATCATCCAGAGAACTGATGGAAACCATCAGACCGATGGCAGCGTAAATGCTCGCCCATATTATTATCCTTAAGATCATCATAACAGTCTGTCCCACCTTCCGAAAAAACTAACTGTAGAATCCAGGTGCTTTATCAGCTCAGCCAGGGATCCGTTCCACATTACCCGCTCGGATCCGTAGGCTGCCCAGGAGATCACATATCCCCTGGGCCGTCCGGCTACGATGCAGCGCTTGATATAGCGCCCGCGATAGAGGATCGCGTTGTTACTGCTCATCCTCATTTTCGAGCCTCCAGCTGTTGATCTCTCTATAGCCATCCGCAGTTACATCGCTGTCCAGATAAGCCATAGTGAGGATCCCATCTAACTTAATATTAAAGCGCACCCTGTAATCGTCTGCATTCTTGGGATCATCCGCTACGCAAGCATGATATACATCCAGCAGAAACTCTCTTATTTTCCTATACTTTTCCATTTTCTACCTCCTGGCTGCTGCCTAAGTTCTTCTGACAGTTATAGTATAGAATTGTTTTGTGTAGTTTCTGTGAAGATTGTGTGAAGATTTATTCACATTCGGCCATCTGAGCGCTGTTTTAGTGCGGGCGGTATAATTTATCAGCCTTGCCCTAAAAGCCTCTCAGATAGCCTCTCACGGCCTCACAGGGCCATCTGTGGCCCGCTCTCCCCTGCTGACAGAGATCCGAAGAGCACTGCCCTGGCTGTCCGGCTTCCGCCACGCTCCCTCCCGGAGTGCGCCTCACCGGCGAGCGCAGCGAGCCGGACCGGCATACTGCCCTGGCTAAGGTCCACAGGCTAAAACCGCAAAGCCATTGATATCAACGCGCTGGGGAACTGTCGCCGGGTGTCTCTACCCCATAGGGAAAC
>JAZQIH010000029.1:0-18794 GCA_045541015.1 Anaerovoracaceae bacterium
GTCTTAGCCCTCAGCTCTGCGATCTTTTCTATCGAAAGCTCCCTGGCAAGCACTATCCTGGACACGCCCATGTCGTAGTAGACTCCGGCTGCGCGGTAGTTCATGCAGTTTGCCTGGGTGGAAAGGTGCACCTCCAGGTCCGGCACGCTGGCCTTGATCTCCGCCACCGCTCCTATATCGGAAACGATAACGGCGTCCACACCTGTGTCCTTTAAAAACCTTGCGTACTCGCCAAGCCTTGGTATCTCGTCGTTGTTGGCAAAGCAGTTGACCGTAACGTGCATGCGCTTTCCGGCCTTGTGAATCATCTCGGAGGCCTCTGCCAGGCGCTTTTCGTCAAATCCCGCCGAAGCCGCCCTAAGCTGCATAAAAGGCCCGCCAAGGTAGATAGCATCCGCGCCGAAGCGAAGCGCTGTCTCCAGGGTCTCCATATCTCCTGCCGGGGCCAGAAGCTCCGGTCTTCCGCCGCCGGGCATCAGCACCGGCGAATTATTATTGCTTTGCATATATTATTCCTCTTTATCGGTCCTTCCGCTCCTGATAACGCGGAAGCTGTTCTTGTAGTAATCTATAAGGCCGTCTTTTTTCATGCAGGCAAGCTCCCTGGAAAGCGCGCTGCGGTCGCAGCCAAGGAACACGGCCATGTCTTCCCGGCCAAGCGGCAGCGTGAACGCGCTACCCCTGCTGTGGCGGTCGTACTGAGAAAGCAGGGTCATTATCTTCTTCCTGAGGGTCCTCTGTGAGAGCACCTGTATGCGGTCGTTCATCTCCAGGGCGCGCCTTGCAAAGCAGGCCATGACCCTCATGGTAAGGTCGTGCATAAAGCTGCAGTCGCAGCCATCGTCCGCGGTATCGAGCTTTCCGCACCCTTCTCTTACGGTATCAAGGCTCATCCAGAGCACCCTGCTGTCTTCCGCCGCGGTTATGGTCACCGGAGCCTCAGCCAGCTGCAAAAAGCACATGGACTCCCCGAAACTCCCGCCGGGGCCGTTGCTTGCCATAAGCAGCCTGGTGCCGTCCGGCTCGTCCCTGTAGACCTGCACAAGTCCGCTGAGCACTATGCCGAAATAGGTAAGGGGATCCCCGGGTATGTGCAGTATTTCGCCCGCCTCGCAGGCTGTTTCGAACGAGCCAAGCGCCTGCAGAACCCGGTCCGTTTCCGTCCTGTCCAGCCCTGCAAACAGCGCCGACCCGGCCAGGAGCTTTCTGTCTTTTTCTGTCATTATAACCTCCTAGCGATGCCTGCTGTAGTATTCCAGGTAGAGATAGTTGTAGAGCTTTGTCTGCTGGTCGAAACTGAGATCCGCCGGGTAAAGTATCCTGGATCCGTCTCCGTAGAAGCCCATACGCTCCGGGGTTATGAAGGGGAAGAGCCTGCGGATCTGCTCCGAAAGCTGCATGAACACCGAACCCTTCCAGCCGAGCCTTGCAAACAACTCCTGCATTATGTAGTTCATAGATATCGTGGGCCCGGCGCCGCTGAAGCGGTCCCCGAACAGAACCTTGGCCGCGTCGTTCGCCCAGATGTAGTAGTCCTCGTAGTATTTCGAGGAGATCTGCGCGTCCTTTGCGTAAGGATCCGGAAGGCCAAGCAGGTAGTAGTTCTCCGCGCCAAGGTCCGGCATGTTGTCCGAGCAGATAAGCACCACCACCGGGCGGGTCTGAAGATCCATCCTGTCCAGGAAGTTCCCCAGGTAGAACAGCGTGTTCCGGACGCCTCCGAAATAATCACCAAGCACGGCTTTGTTGTCCGCGCTTATGCCCTCACCCGCTATCTCCGCCGCGTAGGGCTTACCGCTTCCGTAAGGCGGCATGTTCTGCGTGGTCTGTATGAATGCAAGCTGAGGCTGGCCGCTTGCCGCCCTCTTTACGTATTCGTCGTAAGCCTGGCCGAACAGGTACCAGTCGGACTCGTACTTGCCCTTTATCTGCTCTATAGTGCTGAACCTGTCCCCTATGTAGCCGAAGGACTCAAAGCCCAGCGCCCTGTTCCTTCTGGCAATGCCCCAGATGTCCGGGTAGTCCGGGTGCATGCCCCAGCAGTCGTAGCCCTGGCGGTCCAGGTAGCGCACGTAGGATTCGCTCTTTTTAGTGATGCCTACAGGCATGGTGTAGCCGGTAAGTATGCTGGATGCGGAGCCGCCGTAGTCCTGACCGAAGTAGTAGGACAGTGCTTTTCCGCTTGCGGAGCGCGCCTTTATATCCGGAAGCTCCGCGTAGATATCGCTCATGTCCACGGCCTGGGTGCTGACCCCTGAAAAGTCCGCGAAGGACTCCAGCTGAACCACGAATATATCTGCCTTGCTGGCCTCTGGTATTGCAGCATCGCTGTAGTCTGCTATAAGCTCAGCTGCGTGCGCCCTGGAGTATTCCCCGGGCACAGTGTCCGGCTCAGCCCTGAACAAAGACTTCACCAGCGGGTAATAGAAGCCCTGGGAAACGTAGAGCTGCACATCGGAGCGGGTATCTATGGAAGCGCTGTTGTCCAGATCGTATTTGGAAGTATCGTACTTGTCCATGCCGCGGAGGTTCATGCAGTAGAGCGCCAGAAAGCCTGCAATTGCAACGGCCAGCAGCATCCTGCCGCCAAACCACGCGCTTCTCCGGCCGCGGAACATAAGGATCAGAAGCACGGTAACGGCTATAAAGAAGACCGCCGCCAGCACCGGCCCTATGCCAAGGTCCGTGTCCCTGAGTGCAGGGAATGCATCAAAGCCCTCCCCGCCCTCGAAAAAGTCCGTAAGGAAGATAACGTCCCTGCAGCTTTTGATCTTGATGCTCTGGGCAATTGCTGCAACAAGGCTTATGCCCCCGCCGAAGAAGTATCCCAGGCTGGGCCTTCCGAAGATCATGTAGAAGAACAGGCAAAGCGCCACAGGAACTATAAGGTTCACCACCACCAGCCAGGGGTGGGCAAAATAGCTTTTGAACATTGCAAAGCCAAGGTCTCCGCAGGCTATAGCCATGCCTAAAAGACCTGTCAGGGCTCCGCAAAGCACCATCAGAAGACAAGCCGGTATGAACAAGCTCTTCTTTTTACTCTTTTTTTCTGCCATAAAAAAGACCTCCGGTTTATCGGAGGTCTATAATACCATTATTTTGTTGCAAGCGCAACCATTTACCTGAAGGTGCCGCGGTCCAGGCCGTTGCTGTTGTGGCGGCGCGCGTGGGAACGCTTAAGGTCGTCTGCGTCGCAGTTCACGTTGTGAGCCGCACCCAGATCGAAACCGCTTCCGCGCCTGTAGATAGCAGCCTCTTCTCTGAGCTGCTTAGCCAGCCAGTCGTTCTTGCGGTCTTCCAGCAGCACGGCGTTCTCCCCAAGGCGGGAGGCCTTAGTCTGCCCGTAGGCAGAGCCGACCGTAGAGCTTGCCGCGTAGCGGTTCTGGTTAGCCTCTTTCCTGGCAGCTTCCCTTCTGGCCTTGGGCGTGCTCATACCGTACTGGTTGGTAGTGCCGTAGGTAGAGGACGGAACGCTCCTGAAAGTCTGCCCCCCTCTGTTTGCCTGGCTGGCGCTGTCCATACGGACCTGCTGCGCATCGTACGCGGCAGGTGTATGTATGGTCTGCGGACGGCTGCCCGAATACTGCGCATTGCTGCGCTGCTGACCGGAAGCGCCCTTTGCAGCCTTAGCTATGAACGAGCCGATGGCTATGATCCATATTATTATGAACAGGAATTCCATGACTGTGGATCCCCTCGTTTACTACTTGGCGCTCTCTTTAAGAGCTGCGATGGTGCCTGCGAGGTTTGCTATATCGGACGGGACTATCAGCTTGGTAGCCTGGCCGTTAGCCATAGCCTCTGCAGTCTCGAAGGACTTGAGCTTGATGTAGCCTTCCTTAGGATCAGCCTCGTTGATGAGCCTGATGGATTCTGCCTTAGCCCTCTGGACTGCGAGCAGAGCCTCAGCTTCACCTTCTGCCTCGCGGATGCGCTGCTCTTTGACAGCCTCTGCCCTGAGTATAGCTGCCTGCTTTTCACCTTCTGCAAGGGTGATAGCGGACTGCTTCTTACCTTCTGCGGAGAGGATGGCCTCACGCTTTTCACGTTCTGCCTTCATCTGCTTTTCCATTGCATCCTGGATGCTCTTGGGCGGCTCTATGTTCTTTACCTCTACACGGCTTACCTTGATGCCCCACTTGTCTGTGGCATCGTCCAGGATGGCTGTGATCCTGCCGTTGATATCATCACGGCTGGTGAGTGTTTCATCAAGGGTCATGGAACCGATGATGTTACGAAGTGTTGTAGCGGACAGGTTTTCGATAGCTGCGATAGGTCTTTCTACGCCGTATGCGAATGCTCTTGCATCGAAGATGTAGAAGAATACTACGGAGTCTACTCTCATGGTTACGTTATCTTTGGTGATAACGGGCTGGGGCTCGAAGTCGGCCACCTGCTCCTTTAAGGAGACCTTCTTTGTGACTCTGTAAAGGATTGGCACCTTGAAGTGGAGTCCAGCGCTCCATGTTTCCTTGTACTTACCGAGGGATTCTATGACCCACGCGCTTGCCTGCGGCACAACGCAGATGCAGCTTGCGATCAGTATGATGAAGATCACGATCGCAACGATAAGAATAATTGTTCCTACGAAATCCGGCATTGTTTTTCTCCTTTTCTCTAAACCAATACAGGTTTTGTTTACGGTATGATTATAACACAGTATGCATTGCCTGTGTATAGGTATCACAGCATTTTACAGCCTTGTAATCCGCTGTTTCAGCGAATTGCCTGAAGTCCGGGCTGGGTTGCGCTTTTCCTGCTAAGTGATGATCTCAGCCCTGCTGCCTCCGCTGCGGTCCTTGGTGACTACTATCTGTTTGTCTATGCGCTCCTTGAGCTCCGCAACGTGGGATATTATGCCTACGAGCCTGCTTCCTTCGGTAAGGTCCGCAAGGGCTTTCATGGCAAGGCGCAGGGTCTCCTCATCCAGGGATCCGAAGCCTTCGTCCACGAACATGCAGTCCAGGCGTATGCCGCCGGCGGAGCTTTGTATCTCCTCCGAAAGTCCCAGGGCAAGGCACAGGGATGCCATAAAGGACTCTCCGCCGGAAAGCGATGCCGCGGGGCGAACGCTGTCGTTGTTGTGGTCCTTAACGTCCAGCTCCAGTCCGCTCTGGCTGCGCAGGTCCCCTGCCTTGGAGCGGCGGCGCAGCTCGTACTGGCCGTCCGACATCATCAGCAGGCGCACGTTAGCCCTTGCAAGTATGCGGTCGAAGTAGGTCATCTGGACGTAGGTCTCCAGCATTATCTTTTCCCTGCCGCTGATGTTGCCGAGCGCGGTATCGCTGAGGGCTCTGACCCATCTGTAGCGCTGGCGCAGGCTTTCTGCCTCTGCCGCCTTATCCGTTATGTTTTTGAGTATTCCGTCGTTTGTCCTTATGCGATGGGTAAGCTCCGCAAGCTCTTTGTCGAAGCCATCTTTTTCTGCAAGGAGATCCGCGCGTTTCTGCTCCAGGGCCTCTGCGTCCTGGTCCGGAAGCTCTGCAAAACTCTTTTTATAAGTCTCTATGGAGGCATTCAGGGCGGTAAGCTCCTTGTCCGCTGCGGCGTGCGCGCTCTCCGCGTCCTTGGCAGCTTGCTCTATGCCCTTCTTTTCCTTTTCCAGGCGCTTGACCTCTGCCTTGGCCTGTTCTCCGGACTCAAAGCTGAGCTTCTCAGCCGTGGCTTTCTTTGAAGCCTCAAGCTGGGCGGCCGACGCCTCGAGGCCCGCGACCTGAGCCTTGACCTCCGAGACCGCCTTTTCGGCCTCTGCCTTGGCCTTTTCGAGCTCCGGCAATTTTTCGGAAAGCTCGTCCTTTCTGGCCTTGGCTTTCTTTGAATCCTCCAGCTGCTCCGTTATATCTTCTATGTTTTTCTTTGCGTTTTCTATGCGCTCTTCTGTCTGAGCCTTAAGCTGGTCCGCCGGAGCATCCGTGCCGGCCTTTTCCTTAAGGTCTTCTGCCAGCAGTTTTACGCGCTCCGCCTGCTTGCCTGCGTCCGAACTTGCCGCAAAAGCCTTGTCCGACGCGTCCTTAAGCGATGCTTCTGCGGCATCCAGCTCTTCCTTGGACGGCGCTTCCGCAGGCACTTCCGCAAGCTGCGGGTGGTGCACAGATCCACACACAGGGCATGGCTGCCCCTCCTCAAGACCCAGGGCCAGTATACCTGCCTGGGCGCTAAGGTAGCTGTGGCGCAGTGCGTCGTAGCGGCTGCGCTCGGCGGACTCTGCGGCCTGCTTTTTTCTGTAGACTTCCTGCAGATCCGCAAGCTTTTTCTCTGCTTTTGCAAGCTCTTCTATGCTCTTAAGTATGTCTCTAAGCCAGGCCAGCTCTGAGTCAGCCTTTTCATTGGACGCGGTGAGCCTAAGCACGTCTTCGCCTGCATTTTCAAGGCCTGCAAGCTCCGCGCCTGCTGCCTTAAGAGCATCAGATGCCTTGGCCAGCGCAGCGTATTTGCTCTCCAGAGCCTTCCCGGAGCGCTGTAAGTTTTCCCTGCAGTCCTTAAGCTCTTTTTCAAGCTCGTCCAGCTGATCGTAATCCGAAAGCCTTGCGTTAAGCTCCGCGGCCTTCTTGCCAAGCTCTTCTGCCTGCGGCAGCCTGCCCCTGGCCTCTGCCAGCGCGTCTTTCAGCGCCGCAAGCTTTTCCAGGGCTTCTGCCCGCCTGACCTCTGCCACTGCTATATCTTTTCCAAGCCCAGCCTTCTGCTCCGCAAGCTTTATGCGTGCCGCAGTCTGCTCTATAAGGCTGCTTACGGCGTCAAGCTTTTCCTTAATTACAGCTTCCGCCGCAGCATCTTCTTCCGCAAGCTGCTCAAGAAGCTCCGGCACCTGGTCGTAAGGCAGCTGCTTGTTTACCGCCTTGCAGACCTGCGGCGCGTGCTCGCTTGCCTTATCGCAGCTGATACCGGAGATGTACTGAGCTATGCTGTTTTCCGCCTGGTCCAGCTGACGCCAGAGCGCATTAGCCTCATCCTTCAGAGCGATCTGAAGCCTGCTGAAAGGCTGGGTCCTGAATATGCGGCTGAATATCTTCTGGCGCTCGTCTGTGGAAGCCAGCAGCAGCTTCTGGAAATCCCCCTGGGCTATCATGGCTATCTGCGTAAACTGTCCCTGGTCTATGCCAAGTATGTCCACCACAGCAGCCGTTACTTCTTTGTATTTCGTTATGACCCTGCCGTCCGGCATGTGAAGCTCCGCGGACTGCAGCTCCTTTGTGGTGCCTTCCCCGCGGGTCTTGGGGCGTTCGTACTCCGGGCTGCGCTTTACTGTGTAGGTCTTTCCGCCGTACTCAAAGACCAGCTCCACCGCTGTGGGCGTGCCGGGCTGCGCGTACTTGGAGCGCAGCATGTCTGTTTTCCTGTTGCTGCCGCTGGGCGCTCCGAAAAGCGCAAAGCTTATGGCATCGAATATTGTAGTCTTGCCGGCACCGGTGTCTCCGGATATAAGGTAGATGCCGCTCTTTCCAAGCTTGTCCAGTTCCAGAACTGTGGTGCCTGCGTAAGGGCCGAAAGCGCTCATGGTAAGTTTTACTGGTCTCATTGCGCGTCCTCCCATATCTTTTCTATCAGCCCGGCCGTAAAGCTCTTCTGCTCCTCGCTCATGGGAACGCCGTTCTGCTTTTCGTAGAGCTCCTCAAAAAGCTCCAGAGGAGACTTGCTCTCCGCCTCTGCCGGGCCGTCAACAAAGCCCGTGAGCCTGGTCCTGGTGTTGTCGTAGTCCAGCTTCATAAGGTTTTTATATACCACCCTCAGGTTTGCTGCAGCATTGGGAACATCGTCCTCGTCCGTAAGGGTGACCCTTATATAGTCGTCCAGCCAGTCTGCGCCTTCGCAAAAGGCCTTGCTCATAAGCTGGTCGTAGCTGCCTTTTATCTGCTTCATGTCGCGCAGGGGCTTTAAGGGAACAGTGCGCAGCTCCACGCTGCCCTTTTCCCCAAGCTCCGCCACTGTAACGGACTTTACGTGGTCCGCCTCGGAGAAGGAATATTTCAGCGGGCTTCCGCAGTAGCGTATGCGCGGCAGGCCCTCCTTTTTTATGTCCTGAGGCCCGTGAATGTGGCCCAGCGCCACGTAATCAAAGCCGTCAAATACGGATGCGTCCACGTTGTCCGAGCCGCCTACACTTATCTCTTCAGAATCGGAGCGCGCCGCACCGGTAACGAACTGGTGGGTAACAAGCACGTTGCGCTCTGCAGGGTCCGCGTCCATAGCCTGCACCGCAGTCCTGAGCGCGTCCGTGTAGCTTTCTATCTCTGCATCCGGGAAAGCCTTGCGCACGTTGGCAGGCTTAACAAAAGGCAGCAGCCATATCTTTACCGAACCGAACTCGTCCTTAAGCTCAAAAGGCTCAGCCTTTCCGCTGTAAACAGGTGCTATGTGCACGCCGCTCACGTCCATGAGCCTGCGCCCAAAGGACAGCCTCTCTGCGCTGTCGTGGTTGCCGCTGATTATATAGACCTGCGTGCCAAGCGCCGCAAGCCTTACCAGAAAGTCGTCAAACAGCAGGGTGGCCTCCGCGCCGGGCACGGATTTGTCGTAAACATCCCCTGCTATAAGCACCCCGTCCGGAGCCTCTGTTTTTATGATGTCCAGGATCTGATCCAGTATGTATTTCTGGTCCTCCAGCATGGAAAACTCGTTTACCTTCTTGCCAAGATGCAGATCCGAAAGGTGTATTAGTTTCATTGTGTCTCTCCGGTGATCACTTTCTGAATGCTCTGTTGTATTCCCTTATCAGGGCCATGTCCATGCGGAAGCTGATCCCGCAGCGGTCTATGAACTCCGACACGCTGTAACCCGGAGCCTCAAAGCCGGGCGGGATATCCTCCGGATCCATGCCGTTATTTATGGCATAGCGCCTGCCTGTCCTGTAGACTATGCGCCTTACCTGGTAGATATCCAGCGGGTAACCGAAGCCGAAGCGCTTTGCAAGCAGCCACAGCGCCCACGCGCCAAGGAGCGTGAGTATCACCACCGATACGCCTTTGGGCAGGGTCGTGAATATATTGGATATGAGCCTTAAAAGCCGGAGTATCAGGGGCCATATTTCAGGTATCAGCTGGCTTAAGACCAGCAGCCCGAACAGGATCGTTACGAGGTTTACCGGCTTTTTATTTCTTCCTGCCATAGCCGTCCTCCTCCCCTGCGTGCAGCTGCCTGAAAGTATCGTACTGCTCGTTGATGATCTTTGCGGTCTCTTCGTCCCCGCCGCGGTCCGGGTGATGCTTCATCATAAGCTGCCTGTAGAGGACCTCCGCGTCCTTCACAGTCTTGCAGTCCTTGAAGTAGCCGTCGGCAACGATCGGTCTCTCCCGCTGAGCAGAATAGCCAGAAGACCCCCTTGCGGCTTCTTCCCTGGCTCTTTGCGCCGTGTGAGCCGAGATGGTAAGGACGCTGGAATAACGGACCGTTTTGATGCCCCTGTAGCAGATGCAGCGGTATTTGTCGCCGTAGACATAGGCCGCTCCGGGCTCCGTGGCTATCTCGCAGCTCTCCACGCTGCCGAAATCCCGCCACGTGGCCGATCCCGCCGGACAGTACTGCCAGACATAATTAAGCCCGGCCGACGCAGCCACCTTCAGAATGATGCTGCCGTCCCACCGAACCTTGAATTTCAGCTCTGTCTTTTGAGGAAACCGTCCTAAGCCTACCATCAGCCCTCCGTATTCGATGCGCAAAATAATACAGTTTATTATACCTCAACCCGGCACTATCCACAATATGCATCAGGGGGACGGTTCTTCCGATGCCTAAGAAACGCCCGGGATCGCACTTTGGGGACGGTTCTCTTTTGTTTAGAATACAGATGGTGGGACCAGGCCTTTAAAAGACCGCTGAGCACTGTTAAGCACAGATTGCTGCCTGCGAATGGTGACATGTATTATTGTTTGTACTGCGCCGCTGGTGGGGCCCCTCATGCGTTTTCAAAGCGCTTGCGGAGCGGTAGAAAAGACTTTCCGAATGGACTTTCACAGCGAGCGCGGATGCGGTACGCAGCGAGCTGATGAAAGTCCCGGAAAGGCTTGGCGTGAAGCCGCGCAGCGGGCTGAAGAAAACACATGAGCCCCGGACCCAGCGGCGCTTTAGAAGCAATAATGCGAGGACTTAGAGCCGAAGGTAGAAAACTGTGTTTTAGAAATGTTCAGCGGGCTGCAGAAAGTGCATGAGCCCCGGCTACGTCACATAAAATAGAGGACCGTCCCCTATGCGCTTTTCAGCATAGAGAACCGTCCCCTTTGTTATTTTGTGAAGTTGGCACCCAAGAACCGTCCCCGGGTGCGATCCCGGGCGTTTCATGCGCATCGGAAGAACCGTCCCCCTGATGCGCCTCTGTTGTATTAGTTCAGTACTTTATGATGCCGTAGCTGTTCAAGAGCTTGATGGTGCGGGAATAGCCGGATCTTACCGGCAGCTGAAACAGCGCAGCCATATTGCCCTCGCCCCGTTCCAGCGCGTCAATAAACTGAGTAAAGCAGCTTGCGCCCTTGTAGTAGCTCTCGTATCCCGCAAACGCAGAAGGCCTGAAATAGCAGCGCAGCTCCAGCTCGCAGACAGCCGCCTGCGAATACCTGGGATCGGCTGCAACACTTTCTACCATGTCATAAGACATAGCCTTCATCAGCTCGTTGATCTGCTCCTGCGTAAGCTGCAGCGTAAACTGATTAGAAGCGCCCATGTCCGGCTCTCCTACCACAGGGTATTCGTTGTAAACTACATAGAGCTCCTTTTCGTCAGCCTTGAGTTCCCCAAGCAGCTTTATGGAATTGATGATCTCGTCTGAAGACAGAAGCTTAAGGTAGTTCTCGCTCTTGGCAAGATCGTCTGTAAAGACTGCGTACTGTCTCCGCAGCCGCCTGCCGTTCTTAAGTGCGTACCTTATGGTAACAGACTCCTGCCTGTATCTGTTATCATCATAACCATTACGGTCCGATATACTCTCAGTCACCTTTGCTGCCATATCCTGCAGCTCCTTGTGCAGCGCAACAACTGCAGCAATATCGTCCGCTTCATCAAACTTTTTCGTCTGATAATAGCCCGGGAAGAACCTGGTCTCGATCTCCACGCTCTCCACGTTATCAGCCTTAGGTATGCGCTTTTCAAAGCCGAACACATCCAGGCTGAACGCCGCAAGTATCAGCGCCATGATCACTGCGAATATAATAAGGTTGCGCAGCACCTTCCTGTTGAAGATGTGCAGGGTCTTGAGGCTTATCATCTGGCCGGTAATAAATCCGATAATGAAGCCGATGATGTAGCCGCCTATACCCATGCCCTCAAAGAAGAGCAGCCCCGTAAGGGATGTGATCACGAAGACGAAGATGAAGCCTATCAGGGTCTGGACCCAGTTGAAGACGTAGCTGTCCCCGCAGCGCTCCAGCTGCCTTACGTGATAGAGCAGGTCGGCTGCCACAGCTATCACTATGGCGACCGCCAGGTAGATGAGGCTCTGCCCAACGCTTAGACCAGGCTCGATTATAGTCCTGGTCCAGGGGCTTGCGTAAAACGCGCTGTCCCATATCATATCCGAGTAGAAGCCCGGCAGGAACTTGGCGGCATATCCGCAGAAGCAGACGATCAAAACTACCACGACAAAGTTTGCTGCAAAGCCGGAAAGCGTTGATATTACAGTGTTTCCGGATACTACGCAGGCAAGCACAGCCATGCTGAACGCGAAGGTTATTATCGTGAAGCTTCCAAGCAGCCACAGCAGGAACTCGGGCATATGCACAGCGTTAGTCCCAACGCCCGGCCTTGCTATCACCAGGCAGAGCAGCCAGTTTATCAGGAAAGGCACAAAGGACAGCACCAGTCCGCTTGCGTAATTCGTTACGAACAGCACCCTTCTGGAGAAAGGCATAGCATGGACCACACCAACGCTGTTAGTCCTGTTTAGGTAGGAGAACACCGCCACCGCGGACACCACAGGCAGCACCAGGTGCATAAACAGGAAGCCCGGGTTGTGGTTCTCCAGCAGAATTCCCAGCAAATAAGATCTGCCGCTGAATACCGCAAAGAACTTGTTATACCCCGCGGTCTGCATTAGCACGAAAGGCCCGCTCATGAAATACATAAAGAACGCCACAGCCGCAAGCGACCAGAACCTCTTTATATTCTCTCTGAAAAGAGCCGAGCTGAATATCTTGCCCTTATTCATTACAGCTCACCTCCCATCTCGTAGAAGAAGAGCTCTTCAAGGCTCATATCCTTAGCCTTCCCCTTGAGCTCATCCAAACGCCCTTCGAACAAAAGCTTCCCCTGTGAAAGTATGCCAACGCAGTCGCAGATGCCTTCCAGCTCGCGCAGGTTGTGGGAGCTGATAAGCACTGTCATCTGCCTGTCGGCAACATCGCCAAGAAGGTATCCCCACACCTTCTTGCGCATTATAGGATCCAGGCCGTCTATAGGCTCGTCCAGTATCATTACGTCCGGCCTTGTGCTGAGCGCCAGCAGGAACGCAGCCTGCTTCTGCATGCCCTTGGAGAACCTGCTTATGCGGCCGCTTTCGTTCAGGCCGAAGTCCGACAGCATGGTGCGGTAGCGTTCATCGCTCCAGGCCGGATACAGAGCCTTAAGGTAGCTACGCATGGCCTTCAGGCTGTAGTTTCCGAAGAAATACAGCTCGTCCGGCACGTAACCGGTCATCTGCTTTACGTCTATATTGTCGTACACAGGCTTGCCGTTTATCTCGCAGCTGCCCTTGTCCGGCTTCATTACACCAGTCAGATGCTTTATAAGTGTTGTCTTTCCGGATCCGTTGGGGCCTATCAGCCCGTAAACGGCGCCCTTCTCTACATGAAGCGACAGTCCGTTGAGCGCTTTGAACTCGCCGAACGATTTTTCAAGATCATTTACTCTGATCATCGCCGCCCCTCCTTTCCTCTGTTCCCGGCGCATAAGATTGCGCCTTTGCTTCTGTTATCGCGGCGATCCTGCCCGCGATCTCATCCATTCCCACGCCAAGATAGCGCAGCTCGTCTACCGCAGCCGCGATCCTTGCGTATATCTCGTCCTTTTGCTTATCGCTTGCCTGCGAGATGCTTTCGCTCACGAAATTTCCCCTGCCCGACACCGGGTAAATATAGCCCTGGCTCTCAAGCGCCTTGAAAGCCTTCTGAATGGTGTTGGGATTTACGGTGAGCTTTGCGGAAAGATCCCGCACAGACGGAAGCTGATCGCCCGGCGCCAGCCGCCCGGAAACGATCTCTTCCTTAAAGCCATCCACTATTTGTTCGTAGATGGACTTCTTGATCTTCAGATCTAACTTGATCATCCTACCCCCTCCTTCTGCCACAAGTGTACTACAACACATAGTACACTGTCAACCCAAAATAATGCAGGTTTTCGGCTCATCTTTCTTTATCTTCCGCTCTGACAGCGCCGTCCGCGCGCGGAGCGTGGGCGGTGTTCGTCTTTTCTGAGAGTTTGACATCCAAGGCTGCGCTGCCTGCGTCCTGGGGACACTCAGTAACTAAGGAGCGGGCCTCAGGTGCGAATGCGCTCCCATAGACTATTATTTCAAGCTATTCAGGAGCATTGGACGATTCTCAGGTTCGATCCGGCAAAAGGCTTGATTCCAGCGCTGCACATAGATGATGAGGCCAATTGTTGACGATCTTGAATATATACTATCCTTTTTGCAACAATTAGCTGAAACATAAATGGAGATCTGATGGAGACCAGTAAGGTCAAAGCCTCAGCAGCGCCTGTTTCGTACAAAGTATTAGTATTTTTTAAAGAGCTTATAATTGAGGCTCACAAATTGAGGCTCACAAAACACTGGCCTGGTTATCTTGACGCCCCATACCTCGTTATTTGTTGCAGAACTACCATATATCAGTCCCTTAGGCAACAAACATGTCAAACAACTTTTTCGAAAGTGTAAATTGTTGCAAATATGCTGCTCTAAGCCCTTTTATGGCAACAAAATGGCCGGCTCAAGGCCTGGGCGCCCCAGGACAGATCCGTATTCAATGATCTGCTGCACAAAAAAGAATACCGCCGTCAGTGCTCCGGGAGTGGATCGGAGTTCTGACGGCAGTATCCCGCACAGAAAGTATTGCTAAGAGTTCTGACTGTTCTTTCTGTATTTGAGAGGGGTCATGCCCTCTGTCTGCCTGAAGACCTTGGTGAAGTAGCTCTGATCTGAGAAACCGCACATCTGCGCTATATCCGCTATAGGCGCGTCTGTCTTCAGAAGTTCCTTGCTCTTTTCTATACGAACGCGAGTAAGGTATGCGTTGACGGTAGTATTTTGCTCTTTCTTGAACAGCCGGCACAGATAGGAGGTGGTCATGCCGACGTACTTGGCCAGATCCAGGAGAGAAACATCTTTGCTGTAGTTCTCCTCCAGATAGCTGACGACCATTTTTACCGTCTCGGATGGATCTATCCTGTTTTCTGTTTCCCAGGCCTTAAGCGTGCCAAGGTCCATATCCGCAAGATAGTTTCCCTCGCTGCTTGAGCTCGTGCTGAGGAAGGCAGCCGAGTACACAAGTAGCTGCGAGAATGCATTTACTTTTTGCGGTTCGACTATCGGAACGGCATCCAGCTGGGCTGAAATATCTGCCACAACGGATCCTTCCAGGTGCATCATGCCCACAAGATCGTAGTTTATGAAATCCTGTCTATCCTCCATGAGGAAAGGCCCTATAGTAAGCCTTCTGTCCAGCGTTCCGCCGGAGAATACTGCGGAGGTTACACATGACAGCCCCAGCGGGCATTCGTACATGTATTTTCCGTCCTCTTTTTCCGAGGCCTTTGCAGTGAAGGCGTGGAGCCTGATGCAGTCGTTTTTGGAAATGCCTGTGGACTTGCACAGCGTGCACGAATTGCAGCTGTAGCCGGCAGAGGCTATTACCTCTCCTTTTTGTCCGCAGAGTTCGCAGCCGACCCCGCTAGCCTGGAAAAAAGCCTGGACGCAGCTTTCTGCCAGTTCTATGCTGAAGCTGTCTGTTTGCATCTGCATTTCCTTGATATACCGCCTTTTTTTTGTTAAAATCGTTTACGTAGAGTATGATATCACAAAATATCAAATTTGTGAACTGCTTTGTACAAAAAAATAATATTTTTATCGTATCTCTTATCCAAAAAACAGCGGATTTTTTTGTCATTTTATCAAATGATTTAATAGTACAGAATAATATATAATTTTAACCATGAAGACCAGTGTATTAAAAGTTTATGATCAGGACAAAGTAACTGAGCTTTCATTTGCAGGAAAAACAAGGCTCGCGGAGCTTCTCGAAGCAAACGGCCTTATGCCAGCCACCCCCTGCGGCGGCAACGGCACCTGCGGAAAATGCAGCGCCTACCTTGGGGACGAAAAGATCCTCACCTGCCAGGCGTATGTAGAGGAGAGCGGAGAGCTCTACCTCCCCAAGAAAACAATAATAAGCAAAATACGCACAGACGGCTTCATGCCGGAGTTCACCCCGGCAGAGCAGAGCGGCTACGGACTTGCAGTAGACATTGGCACCACCACTGTTGTTGCAAGGCTCGTGGACCTTTCAAGCGGGGCGCTTCTTAACGCAGCATCCAGGGAGAACCCCCAGCGCCTGCTGTCCGCAGACGTTATAGGGCGCATCCAGGCCTGCATAGAAAAGGAAAAGCTCCCCCTGCTCAAAAACCTTATTACAGAAACTATCAAGGACCTTACGGAGCATATCTTAAAAGAGCGCGGCCTTAAGGAAGAAGATATAAAGCGCAGCGTCATAACAGGTAACACCACCATGCTCTACCTGTTCACCGGACGCATGCCAACCACCCTGGCCTACACGCCGTTCATTGCGGACTGCCTGTTCGGTTTCGAGGAAGAAGGCGCTTACCTGCCTCCGTGCTTCGGAGCTTTCGTAGGCGCAGACATATACACAGCCATCACAGCCAGCGGGCTCATCCCCAAGGGAGAGACCGCCATGCTGATAGACCTTGGCACCAACGGAGAGATCTCCCTCTACGATAACGGCAAGCTCACCTGCTGCGCAACAGCCTGCGGCCCCGCTTTCGAGGGCACCGGCATCAGCTGCGGCGGACCTGCTGCCGAAGGCGCCATAGACCACATCTGGCTGGAAAACGGAGAGATCAAATACTCCGTAATAGGCGGCACCAAGCCCACACACATATGCGGCAGCGGAATAATGGATGCAATCGCAACGCTGCTCATTACAGAAGACATAGACGAGACCGGCGCCATGGAAGAGCCATTCGAGTTCGCCCCCGGCGTGGTCCTGGATCCAAAAGACGTACGCCAGGTACAGCTTGCCAAGGGCGCCATCTGCGGCGGCATCAAGACCCTGCTCTCCAAAGAAGGCCTTAAGCCCCTGGATGTAAAGACCCTCTACATAGCAGGCGGTTTCGGATCCTACATAAACCTGGACAGCGCCTCCAAGGTAGGCATATTCCCTGCCGAAATGAAGGACAGCGCCAAAGTCATAGGCAACGCAGCGCTTTCCGGAGCCATAATGATGCTCCTTGGCGCAGACAAAAGCTTCGAGCCCGCTTCAGTCAGCTGCGAGTGCATAAACCTTGCCCAGCAGCCGGACTTTTCGGACCTATATATGGAATCAATGTTCTTTGAGTAATACTAAGAGGAGAAAACTATGACACCGAGAGAAAATCTTCACGCATTCTACGAAGGCAGACCTTACGAATGGAAGCCCGTAGGAACAGACAAGAAGTCCTTCCAGCCGGAAGAGATCTGCGAATACGTTGCAAGAGCATTCGTTAAGCAGCAGGAGCCCTACAACGGACCTAAGGGCGGCAAGGGCTGGTTCAACATCGACTGGGAATTCGAGCCCGGCGCAGGCGGATCCATCAGCCTCAACCCCATTCTGGACGAAGTATCCGAATGGAAAGAAAAGATGGTATTCCCCAACCTGGACGAGATCGACTGGGAAGGCATTGCCAAGAAGAACGCTGACTATCTCAACACAGACCTTGGTATAGAATTCACCGTATTCACCGGTTATTTCGAAAGACTCATCTCCCTGCTCTCCTTCGAGGAAGCTGCTATGGAGCTGATCATGGAAGACTACGAAGACGATATCCAGGAGCTCTTCACCGCTCTTACCGATTTCTACATCGACTTCGCCCAGAGATATAGAAAGTACTTCAACGCTGACTTCGTTATCATCCACGACGACTGGGGCACCCAGAGATCCGCATTCTTCTCCCCCGCAGTCCACAAGAAGATGATAATCCCCCACCTCACCAGATTCGTATCTGAGTGCCACAAGATCGGCCTGATCGCCGAGATGCACAGCTGCGGCTTCATCGAAGAGCTCATCCCGAACCTCATCTCCAGCGGCATCGATACCTGGGCAGGCCAGGGCATCTGCGACAAGCGCAAGCTCATCAGGGAGTACGGCGATCAGTTCAAGTTCGAAGTTATCACTAACCCCAAGGCTCCTATCACCGATCAGGAAGAAGCAAAGAAGTTTGCTTACGACATCTTCGAGGAGTTCAAGGATGCCAACATCGCATTCTGGACCAGCCCCAAGAGATGCGGCAGCATGGAGACCTACAACACCATCTGCGGCGTTCTTAAGGAAGAAGGCCAGAAGTACAGAGCACAGGCTTAATAACGCCACCAAAACCGGGCCCAACACGCCCGGTTTTACTTTACAGAAACGAGGGACGGTTCTTTATCGTCTTTTTGGAAATAACTGTAAGCGCATCAGGGGGACGGTTCTTCCGATGCATAATTCACAAGCACAGGAGGTAACGCAATGACGCCAAGAGAAAACCTTCACGCATTCTACGAAGGTGGAAAGTTCGAGTGGAAGCCTGTCGGATCCGACAGGAAAAACTTTCAGCCGGAAGAGATCTGCGAATATGTAGCAAGAGCCTTCGTTTTCCAGCAGGAGCCGTTCGACAAGGCCAACGCCGGCGGCATGGGCTGGTTCGACATCGATTGGGAGTACGAACCGGAAGTCGGAGGCTCCATCAGCCTTAAGCCAACGCTGGAGGATGTTTCCGAATGGAAAGAAAAAATGCCCTTCCCGGACCTTACAAAGATTGACTGGGAAGGTATCGCAGCAAAAAACGCAGAATACCTTAAGACAGACAAGGCCATCAGCTTTACAGTGTTTACCGGCTACTTCGAAAGGCTCATTTCTCTCCTCTCCTTCGAGGAAGCCGCCATGGAGCTGATAATGGAAGACTACCAGGACGACATAAACGAGCTGTTTACCGCGCTTACGGACTACTACATAGACTTTGCCGCGCACTTCCGCAAGTACTTTGGCGCGGACTACGTGGTGATCCACGACGACTGGGGCACGCAGAGGTCTGCGTTCTTCTCCCCCGCCCTGCACAAAAAGATGATAATACCCCACCTTACGAGATTCGTTTCCGAATGCCACAAGATGGGGCTTGTAGTTGAAATGCACAGCTGCGGCTTTATAGAAGAGCTGATCCCGAACCTTATCAGCACAGGCATAGATACCTGGCCCGGCCAGGGGCTCTGCGACAAGCGCAAGCTGATAAGAGAATACGGCGACAAGTTCAAGTTCTCTGTTCTAGCCAACCCCAAGACTGCGCCTGCCAGCGAGGCTGAAGCCCGTCAGTTTGCCAGGGATATCTACGACGAGTTCCGCGACAAGATGGTCGTCTTCTGGTGCCACCCGCAGAAATGCGGAGGCCCGGAGTACCACAAGATCATCGTGGACACCCTGGTAGAAGAAGGCCGCAAGCAGTTCGCGAACTAATAAACTTGGGGACGGTCCTGAATTGTTATTTTGGCATTATTTGCCCAAATGACAATTCGGGGCCGTCCCCAATTATCATTTGCACAATGCCTGGCGGACTGCGTGGTGCCAGCC